>JBEIDW010000015.1:0-40628 GCA_040383265.1 Hyphomicrobiales bacterium | reverse complement strand
TGACATCGCCTCGGAAAGCGATCTTTTGAGGCCTGTTCCGGGTGCGCATGAGGCGCTACTCGCGGCAGCGCACAGGCTTGGCATCGGAACCGTGGGGAGCGGCCTGAGCGATGCGGAACTGCTGGAAAAATTGCGCAATTCACTCGTTCGCGGCTCGGTGCTGCAACGCATACGGCGCGCCTGCCATCGCATGTTCAGGCGTCAGGCCTGAGCCATTTCCACGAGCCAAACATCTGATGCAGGGCCCGATCAGGGAGGCGCGGTGTGAGGCGCAGCGCCGATGAGCGGTTGAGTAAGGACAGAGTGCTGTCAGATACGATCGGAATGGAGACTGCGCTGGTGACGCCAGCCATTCCGGCAAGGGCCTTTATGCGGCTTTGTCCTAATTGACCTGTATGCTTTTGAGGAAAGTCACCAGAGACTGAATCCGGTCCTGCACCACGAGTTCGCGCGAGTCCTTGTCCATGTCCGGGGCGACCGCTTCGGCGTTGAACCAATCGCCCCACACCGGCATGTCGCGCATGCCATGAACCTTCACGTCGGCCCGTCCGTCGATCACCTCGACCACGCGCTCGTCCGGGAACTTGCCCGCGTTGCGCTTGGTGAGCTTGGTGAGATCCGGCACCGCGAGGTTGAGAAACTCCGTGAGATAGCCGTTGCCCGTCGCATCCGCGCCGTGACAGGAGCCGCAGTAGTTGATGAAGTCACGGCGTCCGAGTTCGATGCTGATGCCTTCGCCCACCAGTGACTTGCCGGTTGTTCCGGAGGCCGCAGCGGCGTGTGGGCCGGCAATCAGCAGGCTGCCTGCCACCAACCCCATCAGCACAAGGTTCTGCTTCATTTCATGTCCTCCAATAAACCGCCAGTTTCCGCCGCACGACCAACCGAAGCCTTGACATCGGTCAATTGAGTAACCGTTAACCCTGGCTGGCTTAACTGACCCACATTCACAGTGTCTGCCGCGTATCGAGTTCCATGGCCAACCTCCGCAATATCGTTGCCGTTGCTTTTGTGTCCATTGTCATTGCCGCTTGTGGTTCTGACAAGAACGTCAAGAAGGGATATTTCGAGACAAACGGCCTGATTGCCCCGGAAAGCTCATGCCAGATCAAGCCATCGCGTCTCGGGCTTGCGGAGAAGATCCGCAACATCGATGAGGGCAATGGTTGCGAGATTCCCAATGCGTGGCGGGTGGAGTCGATCGGCTCGGTGCGCCTCAGCCAGTCCGCGATCATGAACTGTGGCATGGCAGAGCCGATGAGGGACTGGCTGGATGACATGGTGCAGCCGGCCGCCCAGCGCACGTTCGGCGAGAGTGTGGTGAGCGTCGATGTGGCGGCCTCCTATGCCTGCCGCCCGCGCAACAACTCCTGGGGTGCCAAGATGAGCGAACATGGCTTCGGCAATGCCATTGATATTTCCGGTTTCACGCTGGAAAGCGGCCGCAAGGTGACCGTGCTGGCTGGCTGGCAGGGCGACAGTCAGGAACGGCATTTTCTCAGAACCGTCCACAGCGATGCCTGCCGGGAATTCCGGACGGTGCTGGGGCCTGAGTCCGACAGGTCGCACCGCGACCATTTCCACCTCGACCTGCAGGCCCGCCGTAACGGCAGCTCCTATTGCCGTTAGGTTGGCAACGCCCCGCTGCTGTTGCATTTCCGGCGCAGGCAGAGCATATCAGGCAGCATGGAACAGGAAATCATCAAGCCGGAAGCCGCCCCGAAAGGCAGCGCCCAGGGCTTCAGCCCGGCCGGCAGCTTTATGGCCGCGCTTGGCGCCACACTTCTCATGCTGTGCTTCACCGGCTCTTCCATGGTTGCGTCGGTCTGGGCTTTCTCACGGCTAATCGGTTTTCCGGACATCGTGATGTTAGGCTTCATGGCCATCGGTATCCTGCCTGTCCTTTGGGTCACTGTCTGGACGGCCGGACGCGCCTGGCATGTGGAGCGCCTGCTGGCTTCGGGGCAGGACATTGACTATCCTGTGTTCTCCTTGACACAGTATTTCAGGAAGCGCTGAGGCAACCAGCGCCCAAGCTATGTCAATCTGGACCCGTATCGCCGATGCCATCGTCACTATCGGCGATTCTGTCGGCGGTTTTCTACAGAGCCTCACCTCCCGGGAACCCACGCCGCCCGAAAAGTCGGTGGCCTTTACCATTGGCATGATCGCGCTCGGCGCCAAGATGGCGAAGGCCGATGGCGTGGTGACACAGGATGAGATTGCTGCCTTCAAGCAGGTCTTCCAAATTCCCGACAATGAACTTCCCGCCGTGGCACGCGTGTTCAATCTGGCCAAACAGGATGTAGCCGGTTACGAAAGTTATGCCCGCCAGATTGCGAAGCTGTTCGCCGCCCAGCACGAGGTGCTGGAGGATGTGCTCGACGGCCTGTTCCACGTGGCCAAGGCGGATAACGCCTATCACCCGAATGAGCATGGTTTTCTCGCCTCTGTCGCTGAAATCTTCGGGTTTTCCAAGGCTGATTTCGCCCGGATCCGTGCACGCCATGTGGCGGTGGCGGATGATCCCTATCTGATCCTCGGCGTGGAGCGGGATGCGCCGGTGGAAGCCATCCGCCAGCGCTACCGCGCGCTGGTGCGCGAAAACCACCCCGACCGCCATATCGCTGCCGGCGTGCCGGAGGAAATGATCGAGATCGCCACCGCGCGCATGCAGAAGGTGAACGAGGCCTACGATGCGATCATGAAGGAGAAGCAGGCGTGATCGCCTCGCCGCTCTGTCATCACATCGTGAAGGCGGCGAATGAAGAGCCCCGCCGCAATGGCCGCGCTGTGGATATGCTGGTCCTCCATTACACCGGCATGGCAAGTGCCGAGGCGGCGCGCGATCTTCTGACAAGCGCTGACTCCGGCGTTTCCTGTCATTACCTCATTGATGAGCAGGGCATCATCACACAGATGGTGGGCGAGGAGATGCGCGCCTGGCACGCGGGCGCGTCGGTGTGGCAGGGCGAGACGGATACCAATTCCCGCTCAATCGGCATCGAGATTCAGAATCCGGGCCATGCGCTGGGCTATCGTGATTTTCCTGACGAGCAGATGAAGGCTGTGGTGGCGCTCTGCCGGGACATTCTCACCCGCCACGCCATTCCGCCGCGCAATGTGCTGGCGCACTCGGATGTGGCGCCGGGGCGCAAGATCGACCCCGGCGAGAGATTCGGCTGGCAATGGCTGGCAAGCGAGGGCATCGGCCACTGGGTGCCAGATGCGACGCTGGATGCAACGCCTCTCCCGGCGGAGGAACTCGCCGCATTCCAGTCGATGTTGCGGGAGTACGGCTACGGGCTCGAGGTAACGGCTGTCCTTGACGCGCAGACCCGCAAGGTGACGGATGCCTTCCAGCGCCATTTCCGGCAAGCTCTCGTCAACGGCATTCCGGATTCTGGATGTCTCCGCACGGCGGAGCGGCTGGTTCTGGGTCTGTCGGCCTGATCAGCCCTTGCGGCAGAGTTCCATCAGGCTCGGGAAATCCGCGCCGTAGAAGGGAAACACGATCTCATCGTCCGTGAGCTTGATGCTGAAGCGATCAGCGCTTTCCAGCGCCTTGAGCAGAGGATGGTCAACCGGCATTTCAACTTCAAGACTTGAGAGCATGGACTGCGTGTTGACATCCGCCTTGGCCGCAAAGGTCGCCTTTTCCGCGCCGGCTGACACCGTCACGGGCACCTTTTTCTGGGCGTGTTTTTGCAGTTCATCCGTCGGGCGCGGCAGGAACAGGTTGACCGTGCCCTTGCGGATCGGACACCACAGGCTGACGCCAATGTCATCTGTCTCCGGTACGCCGAAAATCAGATATGCGTCCTCGTCACTTGCATCGAGCGTCCATTCACGCTCCTGTGCAGAGGCATTGCCGGCGAGAAGGCCGAGCGAGATCAGGACAGAAAGATAACGAAACATGTCTGGGAAACCTGCGGAGGACGTGCCTATCTATAAGCTCTTCTGGGACCGGGGAAGTGCCAATATGGCCCCGCACGCCGTTCTCCACGAAATCGGCTGCCCGTTTGAACTGCTGCGGGTGGATACGGCAGCGGGCGAGAATCGGAAGCCCGCCTATCTGGCGCTCAACCCCAACCACAGGGTGCCCACGCTGGTTCACGGAGACCGGGTGCTCTACGAATCGGCGGCGATCCTTCTCTATCTCTGTGAAAACCACCCGGAGGCCGGCTTGATGCCTCTGCCGGGCGAGGCGGGGCGTCACCTGTTCCTGCAATGGATGTTTTATTTCACCAACACGCTGCAGGAGGAGTTGCAGCACTGGTGGCATGCCGACAACTACCTCGACAGCGGCGCGGCCCAGGCAGAATTGAAGACGGTGGCGGAGCGGCGGCTGCATGGCATGTTCTCCCAGATCGACACGGTGCTGGGGCAGGGCGGCCCCTACATGCTGGGACACCGTTTCTCGGCTGCCGATCTCTTTCTCGTCATGCTATGCCGCTGGACGAGGGCAATGGCGGTCCCCGCCACAGACTACCCGAATGTGAAACGCCTCATCGATCTCGTCACGGCGCGGCCCTCCTGGGTCGCAATGATGGAGGCCGAAGGCATCGACTGGAATGGACCCCGCGCATGACGGCTTCCCTGATCATCACCAATGCCTCGATCCTGACGATGGACGATGCTAGGCCCCGGGCCGGGGCCATCGCCATCACCGGCAACCGGATCAGCCGGATCGGTTCTCCGGCGGATGTGATGCGGGAGAAGGGGGCAGCCACCCGCGTCGTGGATGCCGGCGGCGCAAGCGTGATCCCCGGTTTCGTCGAGGGGCACATGCACCTGTTCAGCGGGGCGGCGGAGCTCAGCCACCTCAACTTGTTCGGCGCGCGCGGCTTCGATGAGTTGAAGGCCCGGACGGAAAACTATATCCGCGCCAACCCGGGCGATGATCTGATCATCGGCGGGCAGGCGGATTACGTCATCATCGGGGAGCATGAGCCCCTGACCCGCCACCACCTGGACCGAATCGTAAAAGACCGGCCTATCATCCTCTATTCGCCGGATCATCACACCGCCTGGGCCAACACCATTGCGTTGGAGCGCGCCGGGCTGCTGAAGGGCAAGGTGCTCGGCACTGGCAATGAGATCGTGATGGGGGCGGACGGCCTGGCGTCTGGCGAATTGCGCGAAGGCGAGGCGATTGACCCGGTGCGCGCACTCTCCACCAAGGGCATGCGTGAGCGGCTGGGCCTCGTCACCGGCGGCGAACCGGAGCCTTACCCCAGCAAGGCCGAATTCGAGTCCGACCTCGAAATCATGAAGGCCGGGCTGAAACATGCGGCAGCGCATGGCATTACCTTCATCCAAAACATGGACGGAAACCTCTATACACTTGAATTACTGGAAGAATTACAAAGACGAGGCGAGCTCACGGCGCGGGTGCGGGTGCCCTTCCACTTCAAGAATTTCATGGACCTATCCATGCTGGACAAGGCCAGCGGCATGGCGGAGCGCTACCACTCCGACATGCTGTGCTCCGGCTTCGTCAAGCTGTTCATGGATGGGGTGACGGACTCCGGCACCGCCGTGATGGTTGAGGACTATGCCGACCGCCCGGGCTGGAAGGGCGAGCCCCTGTTCGCGCCCGAGCGCTTCCGTGAGATCGCGGTGGAGGCAGACCGCCGGGGGCTTCAGATCGCCGTTCACGCCATCGGTGATGGCGCGGTGCAAATCGTGCTCGATGGCTATGAGGCGGCGCAGAAGGCCAATGGCCTGCGCGATTCCCGCCACCGGGTGGAGCATGTGGAGGTGATCCAGGCCTCTGACATTCCGCGCTTTGCCGGACTGGGCGTCATCGCCTCCCTGCAGCCGCCGCACCCGCCCGGCAACCACGGCCTTCCGCTGGAGCCCTATCTCTCCCGTATCGGCGAACAGCGCTGGCCCTATGCCTTCGCCTGGAAGGCCCTGCGCGAGGCAGGCGCGCGGCTGGTCTTCGGCACCGACTGGCCGGTCTCCGACATCGACCCCCTGTGGTCAATCCAGTCTGCCATGACACGCGGCCGCTGGAATGACGCTCAGCCCGACAACCGCCAGACGCTCCACCAGTCACTCCACTCCTACACGGCGGACGGCGCATTCACCGGCTTCATGGATGGCAAGACGGGGGTGCTGAAGGAAGGCCTGCTGGCGGACCTCTGCGTGATGCCGGTGGACCTTGAGAAAACCGACCCCGCCACCTTCCATGGCGTCCGACCCCGCATGACAGTGTGCGACGGGCGGGTGGTGTTCGAGGGGTAGTGGCCTCTCGACCTCTCCCGCTCCTTCAGCGGGAGACGGATGAGAAGGAGAGAGGGCAATTGGATGGTACAGCCATTCACCATTGCCATTCCGCCGCCGATCGCCTACCTCACCTCTGCCAGCTGGCTGGATGACCGCTGCCGCTAGGCCCGAAAGGGTGCGGGGGAGGAAAGTCCGGGCTCCATGGAAATACGGTGCCGGGTAACGCCCGGCGGGGGCGACCCCAGGGAAAGTGCCACAGAGAATATACCGCGGAACCGGGCTTCGGCCTGACGCAAGGGTGAAAAGGTGCGGTAAGGGCGCACCGCGCTTCCGGCAACGGCGGCGGCATGGCAAACCCCACCGGGAGCAAGACCGAATAGGGGTGGCGTGGCAGCTTTCGGGTTGCCAGGGCTGTTTCCGGCCCAGTCACCCGGGTAGGTTGCGTGAAGCGTCCGGCGACGGGCGTTCCAGATGAATGGTCATACAGTGCGGCGCAAGCCGCATGGACAGAACCCGGCTTACAGGCCGGCTGGCATTATCCTTTCCGAAAACCGAAATCGAAACCATTTATTAAGCAGCCTGGCGGCAATGTCAGGCTGACTCTTAACGCCTTTTTCACCCTGTTTTCCGGGCTTTCCATGGCCGCCGCCGCACCGACCAACAGCCAACCCCATGTGCCCGTGATGCTGGCCGAAGTGCTTGATGCGCTTTGCCTCCGCGATGGCGGAACCTATGTGGATGGCACCTTCGGCGCGGGCGGCTACACCAGTGCTATACTGGCTGCCGCCGATGCCAGGGTCTTCGCCATTGACCGTGATCCCTCCGCCATCCGGGCGGGGCAGTCTCTGGTTGCAGCTCATCATGGCAGGCTGACGCTCCTTGAAGGCCGCTTCGCCGACATGGAATCCCTTCTCGACGGTGCTGGCGTGACGGCGCTTGATGGCGTGGTTCTCGATATCGGCGTGTCCTCCATGCAGCTCGATCAGGCAGAGCGGGGCTTTTCCTTCCTGCGCGACGGGCCGCTTGACATGCGCATGGCCCAATCCGGCCCCACTGCGGCTGATATGGTGAATGCGCTGCCGCAGGAGGCGCTGGCCGACATCATCTATGTTTTCGGCGAGGAGCCGAAGTCACGCGCCATTGCCCGCGCCATTGTGGCGGCGCGCAAGGAAGCGCCGATCACCACTACCTTCGAGCTCGTCCGGGCCATTGAGCGCGCCACCGGGCGGCCGCGGCCCATGGACCGCATCCACCCCGCCACCCGCACCTTTCAGGCACTGCGCATCCATGTGAATGGCGAGCTCGATGAGCTGGTCGAGGCGCTGCATGCCGCGGAGCGCCTGCTCGTTCCTGGTGGCAGGCTGGTCGTCGTCACCTTCCATTCGCTAGAGGACCGGATCGTGAAGCGCTTCTTCGCGGCGCGTGCAGGCAAGCTGCCGTCTGCGTCACGCCATTTGCCGGATGCGGTGAAGGGGCCGGAGCCATCGTTTGATCTGCCGTTCAAGGGTCATATTGGCGCGACCGATGAAGAGGCGGCGCGCAACCCGCGCGCGCGGTCCGCCAAGCTTCGCGCCGGCATTCGCACCACTGCCCCACCCATGCCGCCCATTGGCCATGAAATCGGCCTGACAGTGCCCCAGGGGACGCGCCACTGATGCATAAGTTCCTCAACTTCATTCTCGTTGTCAGCCTGCTGGTTTCCGGTTTCGTGCTCTATTCGCATGAACACGCGACGCGTGGCCTCGAACGCCAGATCGTCAAGTATCAGCGAGACATTGCCGAGGAGACGGAGAACCTCCGCCTTCTCAACGCCGAATGGTCGAGCCTGACTCGCCCTGACAGGTTACGCGCGCTGGCGGAGAAATATCTTGGCCTGTCGACCCTGAAGGCCCGGCAGATCGTGAAGCTGAGCGAAATTGTTCAGAAGGTTCCGCCGGAACCCGTGATGAAACTCGAGGCCGAGGGCTCTGACCCGATCGGCGCAATCATTGACAAGATGCAGCAATGACCGACCAGACCACTGACCATACCCCCGATGATGACAAGCCCCGCGGCCTTGCCGGGCAAAACCGCATCAGGCTGATAGGCATCTGCTTCAGCGCGGCCTTTCTTGCCGTCGCCGGGCAGCTTACCCATCTCACGATGTTTCCAAAGGCCGATGAGGCACGACAGCGCGCGCCGGTCGTGGACAGGCTGCCGCGCCCTGACATCGTGGATCGCAATGGCGTGCTGCTGGCGACTGACGTGGCCGTGGCGTCGATCTTCGCAGACCCCTCCAAGATCATCGACATCGATGAGGCGATCGAACTTCTGACCGCGACCTTGACTGATCTCAATGCGAAAGAGCTTCGCCGCAAGCTCTCGGGTGGCAAGCATTTCGCCTGGGTTAAGCGCCAGGTTTCGCCTGAGGAGCGTGATGCGGTTCACAATCTCGGCATTCCAGGCGTCAGCTATGTGAACGAGCGCCGCCGCGTCTATCCGCAGGGCCGCCTCGGCGCGCATGTGGTGGGCTATGTCGATCTCGACAACAAGGGCATCGCCGGCCTCGAGAACTATCTCGATGGACAGGGCGCGCTCTATGCGGCGTCCCTCGCCGAGCCAACTGAGCGCAAGACCGCCCCGGCGCAGAGTTCGATCGACATCCGGGTGCAGGCGGCGGTGGTGGACGAGATTGCCCAGGCGATCGTGAAGTTCAGCGCCATTGCCGGTGGCGGCATTGTGATGAACGTCAAGACGGGCGAGGTCTTGTCGCTCGTGTCGCTGCCTGATTTCAATCCGAACCAGGAAAAGAAGAACTTCACCAAGGACCAGCAGAACCGCCTGACGAGCGGCGTCTATGAACTGGGATCGGTGATCAAGGCTGTCACCTTCTCGATGGCCATCGACTATGGCGTGGCGACGCTCGAAACCAAATATGACGCGCGCTTCCCTCTGGTAATCGGCAATGCACGCATCAACGACTTCCGCGCCCAGCGCCGCGTGATGACGGTGCCTGAGGTGTTCACCAACTCCTCCAACATCGGCACCGCGAAGATGGCGCTGGAGGTCGGGCTTGAGAAGCATCAGGAGTTCCTCCGCCGGGTGGGCCTGATGGAGAGGCTGCAGACAGAACTTCCCGAAAGCGCCAAGCCGCTGCTGCCCAAGCGGTGGGGCAGGCTGGCCTCCGCAACGGCCGCCTTCGGCCATGGTTTCGCTGTGCAGCCCCTGCAGGGCGCCGCGGTGGTGGCTGCATTGATCAATGGTGGTCATTTGATGACACCCACCTTCCTGAAGCGGAGTGAGGAAGACGCGATGGCGACATCGCAGACGATCGTGAAGCCGGAGACCAGCGCAGCGCTTCGCTATCTGTTCCGGCTTAATGCCGAGGACGGTTCGGCTTCCAAGGCCGATGTGATCGGCTACCGTGTGGGCGGCAAAACGGGCACCGCCGAAAAGGTAGTGAATGGGCGTTACTCCAAGGACAAGCGGCTGACCTCCTTTATCGGCGCTTTCCCGATGGATGACCCTCAGTATCTCGTGTTGGTGATGCTCGACGAGCCAAAGGCCACGCCTGAAACCTATGGCTTCGCGACGTCTGGCTGGAATGCCGTTCCGACCGCCGGGAAGATCATCGAGCGCATTGCACCCATGCTCGGCGTTGAGCCGCATTTCACGCCCGAGGATCTGCAGAAGCTCGCCAAGCTCGAAGAGCAGGAAAAGAAGAAAAAGACCAATTGATGAACAGCCACACCACCAGGCTCGGCCAGTTGATCGCAGGCGAAGCCCCGCTGCCCGCCGATGCGGCGCTGCTCGCCGTTCATGGTCTCACGGCGGACAGCCGCGCGGTGAAACCGGGCTTCGTGTTCGCGGCGCTACCCGGAACGCATGTCGATGGCGCAAACTTCATTCCGCAGGCGATTGCCGCAGGCGCCATTGCGGTGATCGCGGGTGAGGGGGCTGAGGCTCCGGGCGTTGCGCTCATCACCACGGCCAATCCGCGCCAATTGTTCGCCCGTGCCGCCGCGCGCTTTCATGGCCGCCAGCCGGGCATCATCGTGGCCGTCACCGGCACCAGCGGCAAGACATCCGTCGCCACCTTCGTGCGCGAGATCTGGACGTCCCTTGGTTTCCGCGCAGCCAGTATCGGCACGGTTGGCGTCGTATCTCCTTCAGGCGCCATCGAACTGGAGCACACGACCCCTGACGCTATGAAACTCCAGCACGTGGCGGCAGCGCTGGCGGATGAGGATGTGGATCATCTCGCCATCGAAGCCTCAAGCCATGGCCTGGACCAGTACCGGCTCGATGGGTTGCGCTTCGCTGCGGCGGGCTTCACCAATCTCTCGCATGACCATCTTGATTATCATCCGAGCCTTGATGCTTACTTTGACGCCAAGATGCGGCTGTTTGAAGAACTCCTTCCTCCCGGCAGCGCCGCTGTGATCAATGTCGATACGGACAGCGGCTTGCAAGCGGCGCAGCGCGCCCGCGCCCGTGGTCTCGATGTCTGGACGGTTGGCCAGACGGGTGACACCATCCGCGTGGTTGACGTGACGCGTGATTCCGCGGCCCAGCACATGAATGTGGATGTGAAGGGCCGCCGCCACGCGGTTGACTTGCCGCTGGTCGGCGATTTTCAGGTATCGAATGCGCTGATCGCCGCTGGCCTCGTGCTGGCCACGGGTGGCGATGAGGCTCAAGTCATGCACGCCCTGCAATCTCTGAAAGGTGCGAGGGGCCGGCTTGAACTCGTCGCCCGCGCCAAGTCCGGCGCGCCTGTATTTGTAGATTACGCCCACAAGCCTGACGCGCTGGAGAATGCGCTCGCATCGCTGCGCCCCTATACGCGCGGCAAGCTCGTCGTGGTATTCGGTTGCGGTGGCGACCGTGACCGCACCAAGCGCCCCATCATGGGTGAAGTCGCCACGAGGATTGCCGACCGCGTCTTCGTGACGGATGACAATCCGCGTACTGAGGAACCGGCGTCGATCCGCGCCGCCATCATGGCGGCTGCACCCGGCGCCACGGAAATCGGCAACCGCGCTGAAGCCATCCGCGCCGCCATCGAGAGCCTCGGGGCGGGCGATGTGCTTGTCGTTGCCGGAAAAGGGCATGAGGAAGGTCAGAAGATCGGCAAGCTGGTTCTTCCGTTCAGCGACCATGAGGCCGTGAAGGCCGCAATTGAGGGACGTGACTATCATGGCTGAGGCCCTGTGGACGGTCGATGAGCTTGTTGCCTGCACAGGTGGCAGGGTACAAGGCACGGTGACAAAGCCGCTGCACGCCGTGACAATCGATTCCCGTGCAGTGGACGAAGGCGACATCTTCATCGCCATCAAGGGCGACAAGCACGATGGGCATGATTTCGTGGCCAGTGCATTGAAGGCAGGCGCCGGTCTTGGCCTCGTCTCGCGCGTGACGCCGGAGATGCTGGCCGCGGGCCCTGTGCTTGAAGTGGCGGACGATCCGCTGCGGGGCCTCGAAAACATGGGCCGGGCCGCGCGGGCGCGCTGCCATGGCCAGATCGTAGCCGTTACCGGCAGTGTGGGGAAAACCTCTACCAAGGAAATGTTGCGTGTGGCGTTGTCTTCCTCGGGCCAGACACATGCCTCCGCCGCGTCGTTCAACAATCATTGGGGCGTACCGCTGACGCTCGCGCGGATGCCACGCGAGACGGCTTTCGGCGTATTCGAGATCGGCATGAATCATGGAGGCGAGATCACGCCGCTCGTCGGCATGGTCAGGCCGCATGTGGCGATCATCACGACCATCGCCGCCAGCCACTTGGGCAACTTCAACTCCCTCGATGGGATCGCGGATGCCAAGGCGGAAATCTTCAGCGGTGTTGTTCCGGGCGGCCATGCCATCATCAGCCGGGATACGCCCTATTTCGAGCGGTTGGCCGCGGCGGCGCGGGCCTGCGGTATTGCCAGCATTGTGTCCTTCGGCAAGCACCCGCAAGCCAGCGTGCGGATGGAGCGCGTGGTGCTTCACGCCGAATGCTGCTGCATCACCGCAACTGTGTTGGGCGAAACCATAATTTACAAGCTGGGTTTGCCGGGCGAGCACATGGCGGTGAACAGCCTTGCCGTTCTCGCTGCGGCAAAACTCGCTGGGGCCGATCTGGCGCGGGCCGCAATGGCGCTTGCTGAAGCGCGTCCCGCCAGGGGCCGTGGCGTGCGCGAGTCTCTGGTGATCGATGGTGGCAAATTGCTGCTGATCGATGAAAGTTACAATGCCAACCCCGCCTCTGTTGGCGCGGCGCTGGCGCTGCTTGGCACGTCACAACCGGGCAGGGGTGGACGGCGAATCGCAGTTCTTGGCGACATGCTGGAACTCGGTGAGCAAGGCCCAGACCTGCACGCTGGCCTTCTCGAACCAATGGACGCTGCCAAGGTTGACGTCCTATATGCGGCGGGTCCTCTCATGGCGAATCTCTGGGAATGCGTCGCGCCAGCTCGGCGTGGCGCTTACGCTGAAAACTCCGAGGGATTGCGCGATGTGCTGCTTAAGGCCCTGAGGCCCGGCGATGTCGTGATGATCAAGGGGTCACTGGGCAGCCGCATGGGGCCGCTTGTTGAGGCAATCAGAGCGGCCTGTCCGCCATCTGCCAAGGAGACCTGATGCTTTACCTTCTGTTGACGAGCCTCGCTGACGAAGTCTCGGTCTTCAACGTCTTTCGCTATCAAACAACGCGGACAGGGCTTGCCATTCTCACGGCGCTCGTTTTCGTGGTCCTGTTCGGGCCGCGCATCATCTCGCTTCTAAAGGTCAAGCAGGGCCGCGGACAGCCTATCCGCAGCGATGGGCCGCAGCGCCATATCATCGAGAAACAGGGAACACCCACCATGGGTGGCCTGATGATTTTGGCCGGCATCTTAGTCGGCACGCTGCTGTGTGCGGACCTTCACAATCTCTATGTCTGGGCTGTGCTCTTCGTGACGCTGGGCTTTGGCGCCATCGGGTTCTATGATGACTTCCTGAAGGTCACCAAGGCCTCCACCAAGGGTTTCTCCGGCCGGGTGCGGTTGCTGGCTGAATTTGCCATTGCCGGGATTGCGGTTGCCATGTTCATGTGGATCGGCGACAAGCCGCTGTCCACCTCCCTGGCGCTGCCCTTCTTTAAGGATGTGCTGATCCCGTTTGGCATGTTCTTTATCTTCGTTGGCATGTTCGTGATCGTGGGGGCCGGCAATGCGGTAAACATGACGGACGGGCTTGATGGCCTCGCCATTGTGCCGGTGATGATCGCGGCGGCCAGCCTTGGACTGATTGTCTACCTCGTCGGCAATTTCAATTTCTCAAGCTATCTTGAACTCCATTTCGTGCGCGGCACAGGCGAGCTTGCCATCATCTGTGGCGCCATTGTCGGCGCGGGTCTGGGCTTTCTCTGGTTCAACGCACCGCCCGCCATGATCTTCATGGGCGATACGGGATCGCTCTCGCTCGGCGGCGCGCTGGGCGCAATCGCGGTTGCCGCCAAGCATGAGATCGTGCTTGGCATCATCGGTGGCCTGTTCGTTCTCGAAACCGCCTCGGTCATCATCCAGGTGGCATCGTTCAAGATGACGGGCAAGCGCGTCTTCGCCATGGCGCCGTTGCACCATCACTTCGAGCAGAAGGGGTGGAAGGAACCGACCATCGTCATCCGTTTCTGGATCATCGCCATCGTTCTGGCGCTGATTGGCCTTTCTACCTTGAAGCTGAGGTAAGCAGTTGTTTCCCGCCAGCACATTCAGGGGCAAGAAGGTTGCGGTCTTTGGCCTGGCACGCTCCGGCACGGCCTGCATTGAGGCCTTGCGACTGGGCGGGGCTGAGGTCCACGCCTGGGATGATTCAGCGCCTGCCGTAGAAAAGGCGAAGGCGGCGGGCCTTCCCATCAGCAATCTTCATCAACTTGATTTCGTAACACTCGATGCGCTGGTGTTGAGCCCTGGCGTGCCACTCACCCACCCGGAACCGCATTGGACGGTTTTGAAGGCCCGCCATGCCGGGATCGAGGTGATCGGCGATACGGAAATTTTCGCGCGGGAGGCGGCGGCCGCGGGCTCCCGCATCGTCGGCATTACCGGCACCAACGGAAAGTCTACCACTACGGCGCTTACTGGCCATGTGTTGAAGGACGCTGGCCTGGATGTCGAAGTGGGCGGTAATATCGGCAAGGCCGTGTTCCTATTGGACCAGCCTGCCAAGGGACGCATCTATGTGCTGGAGCTCTCGTCCTTCCAGATCGACCTGATGCCCGCTTTGAACCCGGATGTGGGCATTCTCACCAACCTGACGCAAGATCATCTCGACCGCCACGGCACGATGGAAAACTATGCATCCGTGAAGGAACGCATGTTCACCCGTCAGGGCAAGGGCGGCACTGCGCTCTGCGGCGTGGATGATGACTGGTGTGCCGCGATTGCAGACCGCGTGTGCGCCTCGGGAGCGGATGTTCGCAAGGTATCAGTGCTGCATGATCTCGCGGATGGCATCACCGCGCATGATGGCGTGCTGCGTGACAGGCGCAACGGCGTTACGGAAGCAGAGATTGATCTTCGCGCAATGCCGGCACTCAAGGGTCGCCATAACTGGCAGAATGCCTGCATGGCCTATGGCGCGGCAAAGGCATTGGGTGTGGAGACCGCGCGCATTGCTGCCGCGATGATGAGCTTCCCCGGCCTCGCCCATCGTATGCAGCAGGTTGCCAGTGTCGGCGGTATCCCCTTCATCAACGACTCCAAGGCAACGAATGCCGACGCGGCGGAGAAGGCGCTGTCCTCCTTCGAGAATATCTACTGGATCGCTGGGGGAATTGCGAAGTCGGGCGGCATAGAGCCGCTCAGGCCACTGTTTGGCCGCGTAGCGAGAACCTATCTGATCGGCCAGGCGTCTCAGCAGTTTGCTGAGACAATCGGCACGGCGTTGCCTGTCGAGATTTGCGGCACCCTGGAGAAGGCTGTTGCCGCCGCACGGCGTGATGCGCAGGCCGAGAAGCGCGCGAATGCGGTGGTGCTGCTCTCACCCGCCTGCGCCAGCTTTGATCAGTATCCCAATTTCGAAGTGCGGGGTGATGCCTTCGTCAAGGCTGTCTCGGAACTTCCCGGCGTAGAGATGACAATTTCAGGAGATGCCAATGCTGCTCGGACGTAGCGATCGCGGCCTTCTCGCCCAATGGTGGTTCACGGTGGATCGCGGCCTGATGTTCGCCGTGCTGCTGCTCATGGCGTCTGGTGTGCTGGTCAGCATGGCGGCAAGCCCGCCTGTGGCGGAGCGCATCGGGGTGGATACCTTCCACTTCATCAAGGGCCAGCTGTTCTACCTGGCGCTCGCCGTGCCAGTGCTCGTTGCGATCTCATTCTTCCCGCCGCGCTTGGCGCGCCGGGCCGGGCTGGCCGTGTTCTTCGGCGCACTAGGGCTGATGGTGCTGGCGCTGTTCTTCGGGCCTGAGATCAAGGGCGCGCAACGCTGGATCAACTTCGGCCCCATCAACCTGCAGCCCTCCGAATTTGCCAAGCCAGCGTTCGTTGTCGTGACGGCGTGGTTCCTTGCTGAACACACGCGCCGTCCTGAAATGCCAGGGCAGATCATTGCCTTCCTGATGGCAGGTCTGTTCGTCGGGCTTCTCGTCTTGCAGCCGGACTTTGGGCAGACGGTGCTTGTCATTGTCACCTTCGGCGCCATGCTGCTGATCTATGGCATTCCATGGTTCCTAGTCATCGGGTTGCTCGCGCTTGCCGCTGCGGGCATGTTCGCGGCCTATGAGTTCGTTCCGCATGTGCGCTCGCGAGTCGACCGCTTCATGAGCCCCGACAAGGGTGACACCTTCCAGGTGGATACGGCCATGCAGGCCTTCAAGAATGGTGGGTTGATGGGGACGGGCCCAGGCGGCGGCGAAGCGAAGCTCGTGCTGCCGGACGCGCACACCGACTTCTCCTTCGCCGTGGTGGGTGAAGAGTTCGGCCTCATCGCCTGCCTGCTGCTGATGGCGCTGTTTGCCTTCGTCGTCTTGAGGATTCTGATGCGCGCAAAGTCCGAGCCTGACCCGTTCGCGGCACTGGCGCTCAGTGGCCTCGCTATCATCTTTGGTTTCCAGGCACTCATCAACATGGGCGTGAATACCGCTCTGCTTCCTGCCAAGGGCATGACGCTGCCGTTCATTTCCTATGGCGGGTCGTCTCTGCTCGGCATGGCGTTCGGCATGGGGCTGGTGCTGGCGCTGGGCCGCAGGCGCTTTGGCGCCCAGTCGTCGCTGCGGCCGTTCAACGCCGCCTACGCCTGAGGCACCATGCAGAGCAAGGGCACCATCGTTCTGGCGGCTGGCGGGACCGGCGGCCATCTCTTTCCCGCACAGGCGCTGGCGGAGGAGCTCAACCGCCGCGGCTACGCCATTCATCTGATGACCGATGAGCGGGTGCGCGATTACGGAAAGTCATTCCCCGCCGTTGAAACTCACATTGTGCCATCTGCCACGCTGTCGCTGTCCCAGCCGCTCGCTTTGCCGGGCAGAGCGCTCCGGCTTTACGGCGGTTACCGCAAGGCCCGCGCCATCCTGAAGAAGGTGAAGCCGCTCGCGGTGATTGGCTTTGGCGGTTACCCGTCCTTCCCGCCCATCCTCGCGGCGGCCCGCCTTGGCATTCCCTCCTGCATCCACGACCAGAACGCTGTGATGGGGCGTGCCAACCGGGTGCTGGCCAAATGGGCGGATGCGGTTGCCTCATCCTTCCCTGATCTTCAGGGCCTTCCACCCGGGGCCCAAAGTAAGCTGAGCATCACCGGCAACCCGGTGCGTGACATTGCGCTGAAGCAAAAGGCTTCGCCGTACCCTGATTTCGACACGTTCAACCTACTCGTCTTCGGCGGCAGCCAGGGGGCCCAGTTCTTCGGTGACTTCATGCCCAAGGTCTTTGCCGCGATGACGGCGGAGCAGCGGAGTGGCATCAAGCTGACGCAGCAGGTGCGGGCCGAGAACATGGACGCGGTGCGCGCTGCCTATGATGCGCTTGGCCTTGACTGTGAGCTCAATCCCTTTTTCATGGACATGCCGCAGCGCATTGCCAGTTCCCACCTCGTCTTTTGCCGCTCAGGCGCGTCGACCATCGCGGAACTGGGCGTCATTGGCCGTCCGGCCATCATGGTGCCGTTGCCGCATGCCCTCGACAATGACCAGCTGCGCAATGCCGAGAGCTTTGCCAGGGCCGGGGCAGGGTGGGTTCACCCACAGGCAAGCCTGGAGCCCAAAGCCTTTGCCCAATTTCTGACATCACTCCGCTCTCAACAGCGCCAACTTCAACAGGCGGCGGCAGCAGCCCTTGGCCACGGGAAACCCGATGCGGCCCAGCGGCTGGCGGACCTCGCCGAAAAGATTGCAGGGAAATAGCCTCATGAAACTTCCGGGCAATGTGGGCCCCATCCACTTCATCGGTATCGGCGGCATCGGCATGAGCGGGATCGCCGAGGTCATGGCAACCCTGAATTACAAGGTGCAGGGCTCGGACCTGACCGACAACTACAATGTTGCGCGCTTGCGCAAGGCGGGCATCGATGTGCACATCGGCCACAAGGCCGAAAACATCGGCGAGGCGCAGGTCGTGGTCGTGTCATCCGCCGTCAAGGATGACAATCCAGAGCTCGTCGAGGCGCGCAACCGTCATCTTCCCATCGTGCGCCGCGCCGAAATGCTGGCCGAGCTGATGCGCTTCAAGTCCTGCATCGCGGTGGGCGGCACCCATGGCAAGACGACCACCACCTCGCTCGTGGCAGCGCTTCTCGATGCCGGCAATCTTGACCCGACAGTTATCAATGGTGGCATCATCAACGCCTATGGCACCAATGCGCGCCTCGGCAAGGGTGACTGGATGGTTGTCGAATCGGACGAGTCCGATGGCACCTTCGTGAAGCTTCCGGCAGATGTGGTGATTGTCACTAACATTGACCCTGAGCACCTCGATCATTACGGCACCTTCGACAAGGCGAAGGAAGCCTTCCTGGCCTTCGTCGAGAACATTCCCTTCTATGGCTTCGCCGTTATGTGCATCGACCATCCTGTGGTGCAGGAGATGATCGGCAAGGTGCGTGACCGACGCGTGATTACCTATGGTCGCAGCCCCCAGGCGGATGTGCGCCTGATGGATGTGAGCTATGAAGATGGCGAAACCCGTTTTGCGGTGCGCATGACCAACCGCCGCACCGGCGAAGCGCATGATATCGGCAATCTGGCACTCGCCATTCCGGGTGAGCACAATGCGTTGAACTCCACCGCGGCCCTGGCCGTGGCCAAGGAACTTGGCATGTCGGATGAGGATATCCGCAAGGGCTTCAAGAGCTTTACTGGCGTCAAGCGCCGCTTCACCCGCACGGGCGCGCACAATGGCATTACAGTGTTTGACGACTACGGCCACCATCCGGTGGAAATCGCCGCCGTGCTGCGCGCGGCGCGCGCCGTGGCCAAGGGCAAGGTGCTGGCGGTCATGCAGCCGCATCGTTACACGCGGTTGTCCTCGCTGTTCAATGAGTTCTGCACCTGCTTCAACGATGCCGACACGGTGATCATCGCGCCCGTCTATGCAGCGGGCGAAGCGCCGATTGAAGGCGCGTCCCATACCCACCTTGTTGACGGTTTGAAGGCCCGCGGCCACCGGTCCGTGCATGCGCTCGACAAGCCAGAGCAGCTCGCGCCTTTGGTGCGCAAGCTCGCGAAGCCCGGTGACATCGTCATGTGCCTGGGTGCTGGCACCATCACCCAGTGGGCCTATGCTCTGCCTGGCCAGCTTGAAGCCTTCGACAAGGCGGGCCAGTGATGCAAGGGCTTGATGGCGAGGCCCTGCGGAAACGCCTGCCTGCGGTGCGTGGACGGCTTGAGGCCAACGCGCCGTTGGCGGACCTCACCTGGTTTCGTGCGGGGGGGCCGGCGGAGGTGCTGTTCACCCCCGCCGATGAGGCGGACCTTGCCGAATTTCTGAAGAACACGCCGCAGGATATTCCGGTCCATGTGATCGGCGTGGGCTCCAATCTTCTCGTCCGTGATGGCGGCGTGGCGGGCGTCGTGATCCGGCTCGGCCGCGCCTTTGCCGAGGTTTCTGAAGAACCCGGCCACCGTGTGCGGGCCGGAACAGCGGCTTTGGATGTGCGTGTGGCCCGCTTCGCGCATGAGAAAAGTATCGATGCGTTAACCTTTCTGAGAGGTATACCGGGCACGATCGGTGGCGCGTTGCGGATGAATGCTGGCGCCTATGGCGGCGAGACAAAAGACATTCTGATCGAGGCGCGCGCCGTTGACCGGTCAGGGAATATCCACGTGCTTACCAATGCGGACATGAATTACAGCTACCGCCATTGCGGCGCGCCGGAGAACCTCGTGTTCACACAAGCCCTGTTTCAGGGCCGCCCGGGTAATCAGGCGGAAATTGCCGCTGCGATGGACAAGATTACCGAAAGCCGTGAGGCGACCCAGCCGATCAAGAGCCGCACTGGTGGGTCCACTTTCAAGAATCCGCCGGGCAACAAGTCCTGGCAGCTCATCGACAAGGCCGGCATGCGCGGCTTCGCCGTTGGCCCAGCTAAGGTGTCGGATCTGCACTGCAACTTTCTGATCAATGAGGGCGGGGCGACCGCCGCGCAGATCGAGGAATTGGGTGAAACCGTTCGCGCCAGGGTGAAGGAAACATCGGGCATTGAACTCGACTGGGAAATCAAGCGTATTGGCTTGCATAAGGAAATCGCCTGAGAATGAAGCGCGTGCCCGCCGAAACAACCGTCGCCGTGCTTATGGGCGGCTGGTCCGCCGAGCGCGAGGTCAGCCTCTCCTCCGGCAAGGGCTGTGCCGAGGCACTGAAGCGCGCGGGCTTCAAGGCGGTTCCGATCGACGTGAAGCGCGAGACCATCGTTTCCATGCTGCAGGATTTGAAGCCCGACGTGGCCTTCAATGCGCTGCACGGCAAATGGGGTGAGGATGGCTGCTGCGCCGCGATCCTCGAGACGCTACAAATTCCCTACACCCATTCTGGCGTGCTTGCGTCTTCGCTTGCCATGCATAAGGAAAAATCCAAGGCGGTGTTCCGCTCCGCTGGCCTTCCCGTCGCGGAAAGCAAGCTGGTTATGCTGGAGGACGTGGCCCAGGGCCACCCAATGCCGCCGCCTTATGTTGTGAAGCCCATTGCCGAGGGTTCAAGCGTCGGCGTGCATATCGTTCTCGAAGGCTCCGATGCGCCGGTGCGCGCCGTTTTGGATGAGCGCGCCGTGTTTGGCAGTCACGCCATGGTGGAGCGTTTCATTCCCGGCCGCGAACTCACCTGCGCCGTGATCGGCGACAGGGCGCTTGGCGTCATTGACATCGTGTCGAAAAGCGCGAGCTGGTACGACTATGCCTCCAAATATGCACCAGGTGGATCACAGCATATCTATCCCGCGAATATTCCGACTGATGTTTATGCGCATTGCCAGCGTTATGCGTTGGCCGCCCACGACGCGCTTGGCTGCCGTGGCGTTTCCCGTTCTGACTTCCGCTATGATGAAGAGAAGCGGGAGTTGATTCTGCTGGAGGTCAATACACAGCCTGGCATGACGGGAACATCTCTTGTGCCTGAACTCGCGGCGCACGCCGGACAAAGCTACGAAGACCTGGTGACCTGGATGGTCAACGACGCATCGGTGGATAGATGAGCGACGACGACTTCCCTGTTTATGAGCGTGTGCGCCGCCCGTCCTGGCTGGACAGGGGCAATTCGTTCCGTTTCCGCTTTGCCATGCGGGCCTCAGCCGTCTTTTGCCTTGGGGCCGTGGTGCTCTCTGGCCTCGTTCAGGGCAGTTACTTCGACTATGAGGGCAGTCAGTGGAAGATGTTGCCGGGTAAGGCAGCAGGCGTTGTTGGTATGGCGGCCGAAGACATCACCATCACCGGCCTGGAGCATCATGATCCGGAAATGCTGCTGACCGCCATCGGCGTGCAGCCTGGCGGTTCGCTGATTGGTTTTGACGCCGTCAAGGCGCGCCAAATTCTTGAGAACCTTGACTGGATCGAAAGCGCCAAGGTGCAGCGGCTGTTTCCCAATCAACTCGCTGTCGAGGTGAAGGAGCGCGAGCCTTTTGCAATCTGGCAGCGGGGGCAGGCCTATTACGTGATCGACCGGACGGGCGCGGCGATGAGCGGCCTTTCCGCCGCGCAACTGGTGCAACTGCCGCTGATTACGGGTGAAGGTGCGAATATCGCGGCCGCCGAACTCATTAACCAACTTTCAGCCTATCCTGACATAATGTTGCAGGTGAAGGCATCAGCCCGCGTGGGCGGCAGGCGCTGGACCCTCTACCTGGACAACGGCATCACGGTGCAATTGCCGGAAAATGGGGCGAAGCAGGCCATCGCTCTTGCTGACGAGTTGAACAAGACGCAGCAGTTGCTTTCGCGCGGCATCAGGTCTCTTGACCTGCGGCTGTCAGACCGGGTGATCGTCGAAGTGGCTGAACTCGATGCCACTGACGTGCAGGCCGGAAAAAACAAAGCCGTGGCCGGAACCAATTGACCCCGGCCGGGCAGGCTTGGGGTTTAAGGGTGGCGTAGATGACGGTTGTACAGTTTCAGGGCAAGGGCGTGACCAAGGGTACGGCGGCGCCGAAGGGCGGCCTGATTGCCGCGCTTGATATCGGTTCCACCAAGATCAGCTGTCTCATTGCCGAGCCCATTCCAGCGAAACACCGCACGCCGGAGCAGGGGGACAAGTGCAATCTGAAAGTGCTTGGCGTGGGACACCAGTTGTCACGCGGGGTACGCTCCGGGGCCATCATCAATGTGGATGAGGCCGAGCGCGCGATCCGGCTGGCCGTGGACGCGGCCGAGCGCATGGCCCAGCGCACCATCAGCGAAGTCTATGTGAACGTATCGGGCGGCCGCCCGCAATCCCGGCTCTACATCGGAAGCGCCATCACCCATGATGGCGTGGGCGGGCAGGTCAGCAAGGTTGACCGCGACAATGTGCTGAACGAAGCTTTGGCCCAGGTTGATCCCGGCCGCCGCACGATCCTGCATCTGGCGCCGCTGCAGTATCACCTCGATGATGCGCGCGGCATCAAGGATCCGACGGGTCTTTTCGGTGATACGTTGTCGCTGGAACTGGGTGTCGTCACGGTTGAAACGCCGCATCTCAAGAACCTCACGCTGGCCGTCGAACGCGCCCATCTCTCCGTCGCCGGACTTGTGATTGCGCCCTATGCTGCCGCGCGCGCTGTTCTGGCTGAGGATGAAAAGGAACTTGGTGTCACCGTGGTGGATATGGGCGGCGCCACGACGAGCTTTGCCGTGTTTCATGAGAACAAGCTGGTGGTGGCGGATGTCATTCCGATCGGCGGCCAGCACATCACCAATGATATCGCCCGCGGCCTGTCGACAACCATCGCCCATGCCGAACGCATGAAGACATTGTGGGGCTCGGCTCTCTCAAGCACGATTGATGAGCGCGAGATGATTTCGGTTCCGCTTCTGGGCGAGCGCGGCGTGGACACGGTGCAGCAGGTGCCGAAGTCCATGCTCACCAGCATCATCAGCCCGCGGCTCGAAGAAACGTTTGAAATGCTGCGCAACAAGCTGGAGAGTTCCGGTGCTGCATATCACGCCGGGCGCAGGCTCGTCATCACCGGTGGAGCGAGCCAGCTCAACGGGGTGAGTGAAGTGGCCTCGCGGTGGCTGGACCGCCAGGTGCGGATGGGATCGCCGGTCCACATTCAGGGCATGCCGGAAGCGGCCCACTCGCCAGGCTTTTCCGTCTGTGCCGGGCTTCTTAACTATGCGCTGGTTCCCGACCGGCATTACGACCTGCCCAAGGCCAAGGCGCAGGAAGTTCAGCGCGCGCAGCATGGCTATGTGCGCCGCATGGGGCAGTGGATCGTTGATAGTTTCTGACGCAGCGTAATCGGGGCGTTGCACCGGAGGGCACGGGGCACTATATGCTTCCGCCCATGGCGACGATTGAATTACTGCTGGTTCTCGGCCTAATTCTGCTGAATGGGTTCCTCGCCATGTCGGAACTGGCGGTGGTGTCCGCTCGGCCCGCTCGGCTGAGGTCCATGCGCGACAGGGAGGTGCCCGGCGCACGAACTGCGCTCGCGCTGGCTGAAGATCCGGGGCGGCTTCTTTCCACCGTTCAGGTTGGTATTTCGCTGGTTGGCATTCTGGCCGGCGCTTTTTCCGGCGCAACACTTGGCGAAAGGCTGGCGGTTATTATGGCTGGCGTCGGCGTGCCGCAGGCCTATGCCGGCACTGCCGGTTTCACGCTTGCCATTGCAGGCGTGACTTATGTGTCCGTGATTATCGGCGAACTCGTGCCGAAGCAGATCGCTCTCAAGAATCCGGAGGCGATTGCCTGTAAAGTTGCTTACCCCATGAACTTGTTGGCCAACATCGCGCTGCCCTTCGTCTGGCTGCTCGACAAGTCTGGCCGGTCGCTTCTCAGGGTGCTGGGCCTGAAACGTTCGAGTGAGGCGGCCGTTACGGATGAGGAAATCAGGACGCTTATCGCCGAAGCCGAATCGGCGGGCGTGATCGAGAGCGGCGAGCGCGACATGATCGCGGGTGTGATGCGTCTTGGTGACCGGCCGGTCCGCGCCTTGATGACGCCGATGACGGAAATCGACATGATCGGCTTGGACGATGAGCACGCCGTGCTGCGCCGGAAGATTGTTGACACACCACATTCGCGCATCCCCGTGCATGACGGCGATCCGGAGAACGTCATCGGCATTGTCCTGATCAAGGATATTGCGGATGCGTTGATCGAGCGCCGCAAGCTTGAGATTGCCAAGCTGGTGCAGGCAGCGCCTGTCATCCCCGAATCGATGCCGGCGCTCGAGGCGATGGAATTGTTCCGGGGGTCCTCCATCCATCTGGCCTTCGTGCAGGACGAATACGGCCGCACTCTGGGTATCGTCACGGCGGCTGATCTGCTGAGTGCCATTGCAGGCGTTCTGGAGCCTGCGGGAGAAGAAGAGGACAGGCCTGCCCAGCGTGAGGATGGTTCCTGGCTGTTGCCGGGCCACATGCCGGTGGATGAAATGGCTGAACTGATCGGGTTTCCACTGCCGCCCAAGCGGCGTTATGAAACTGTCGCAGGCCTGGTGGTCGATGCTTTCAGGAATCTCCCGTCACTCGGGCAGGCCGTAAAGATCGGCAACTGGCGATTCGAAGTCGTTGACCTCGATGGCCGGCGCGTGGACAAGGTTCTGGCCAGCCGAGCGGCCGAAACGCACCGCCATGCAGGCCGAACCAACGTAAGCTAAACAAGGGGTTACCGGGCCGCTCCGAAACCTGGCATGCCAGATCAGGCAAAGCGCGGCTTGGTTAGCGCGCGTTAACCATTTGTTATGCATTTGGTAAGAAATAAGGATTTGTTAAATCAATTCCTGGGCGCCGAACCATCATGCCAATCAACCTTGCAGTTCCCAATTTCTCAGACCTTAAGCCCCGCATTTCCGTGTTTGGTGTTGGTGGCGCGGGTGGTAATGCCGTCAACAACATGATCGAGAGCCGGCTCGAAGGGGTCGAGTTCGTCGTCGCCAATACCGATGCGCAGGCGTTGATGCAGAACTCTGCACAGCGCCGCATTCAGATGGGCACGGCCCTCACGCAGGGGCTGGGCGCTGGATCTCAGCCGCAGATCGGCGCAGCTGCCGCCGAGGAGGCGCTGCCGGAAATCCTCGACCATCTCGCCGGGTCTCACATGGCCTTCATCACCGCCGGCATGGGTGGTGGCACCGGTACCGGTGCAGCCCCCGTGATCGCGCGGGCGGCGAAGGAGCAGGGCATCCTGACCGTGGGCGTTGTCACCAAGCCGTTCCACTTCGAGGGTATCCGCCGCCAGCAGACGGCGGAGCGCGGCATCGAACAGCTTGCCAAGCATGTCGACACGCTGATCGTCATTCCGAACCAGAACCTGTTCCGCGTGGCCAATGAAAAGACCACCTTCGCGGCGGCCTTCGCCATGGCTGATCAGGTGCTTTACTCCGGCGTCGCTTCGATTACCGAACTGATGACCAAGGAAGGCCTGATCAACCTCGACTTCGCCGACGTTCGCGCCATCATGAGTGAGATGGGCCGTGCCATGATGGGTACTGGCGAGGCTTCCGGCGACAAGCGCGCCATCGAGGCTGCCGAGGCTGCCATCTCCAATCCGCTGCTCGACGATGTCTCGATGCGCGGTGCCCGTGGCTTGCTGATCTCGATCAGCGGCGGCCCGGACCTGACCCTTTATGAAGTTGATGAAGCGGCCACCCGCATCCGCGAGGAAGTGGACCCCGAGGCCAACATCATTCTTGGCGCCACGTTCGACGAGTCTCTCGAAGGCGTGATGCGTGTTTCGGTGGTTGCTACCGGGCTTGCAGCAGAAGCATTGAAGGGCGGCAAGCCGCAGGCCGAGCCTGAAGAGGTTCAGCCGGAAAAGACCTCCGTGTTTGGTTATACCGGAAAGAAGTCCACCTTGGTGGCGCCTCAGCCGGCTCCCGTCATGAAGCCGCAGGCACCTGCTGCCCCGTTGGTTGCCCGCGTTCCGCAGTCGCCAGCGGTTACCCAGCAGACGGTCGCATATGAGGCCTATGAAGACGAGCAGATGGAGATGGCTGAGCCTGAGCGCCCGGTTGCTCCTGCCATGGCCGAGCGTGCGCCGCAGCCTGCCGCCCGGCAGCTCCGCATGCCTGCAATCGATGAATTTCCGCCGCAGGTGAAACGCCAGATCGAAGCTCAGCAGAGCCGTATCGGCTCGATCGCCGAGCATGCGCAGAAGAAGAAGCCGGGGCTGTTCCAGCGTCTTGCAAGCGTTGGTTTGGGCCGTAAGGATGATCCGATGCCGCAGCAAGCGCCTGTGCAGCGCGAGCCGGCGATTGCCACGCAGCCCGCCGCGCGGCAGCCGCTTCGCCAGCAGCCGCCGGCCCCCGTTGCCGAGCAGCACCTTGATGACGATCAGTTGGAGATTCCCGCCTTCTTGCGGCGTCAGGCCAACTAGTTGAAAAACATGTAAAAATATCCAAGCCCGGCGGTCACACTTCCGCCGGGTTTGGTGCATTTAAGGCTCTGTGGTCGGTCTTGGCGCATTGTCGCCTGGGAAACAAGCGGCGTCGCCCGGTGTGGTTCGATGGACTTCGCTGTGTCTGGCCGGTCGGTTTTGGGGATTCTGGTGCTGGTGACGCGGAAGATTGCGCAAGGGTTTGCGGTTGTGGTGGTCAGTTTGTTTCTGACTGGCTGTGCTTCAAGCCTGATGGACGGCATCTGGGGCGACGACAACGCTTCGACGGGCGATACGTCAGCGAGCACACTGACGGCCGGTGTTTCCCCTGACATGACTGCCTCACAGGATGATGCGCAGGTCGCCAAGCTTTACAATGAAGGCCTTGCCTCGCTGGCTGATGGCTCCAACAAGTCGGCGATCAAGCAGTTTGGCGAAGTCGAGCGGCAGTATCCCTATTCGGCCTTCGCAACAAAATCGATCCTCATGCAGGCCTACGCGCATTATCGCATGGCCAAGTGGGATGACGCCATTATTGCGGCCAACCGGTTCATCACGCTGCATCCGGGCCACCGCGATGCCGGCTATGCGTATTATCTGATCGCCGTCTGCCAATACAACAAGATGTCGAACACCAAGCGCGACCAGACCGCGACCCGGGAAGCAATGAAGGCGCTGGAGGAGGTCGCGCAGCGCTACCCTGGCACGCCCTATGCCGCCGATGCCGCGAACAAGGTGATCATCGCGCGTGACCACCTTGCCGGCAAGGAGATGGAGGTTGGCCGCTATTATCTCCGGCAGGGCAGCTATCTGGCTGCCATCAACCGCTTCAAGCGTGTCATCACCGAATATCGCAACACCAGCCAGACGCCGGAGGCCCTTTATCGCCTGACCGAGGGGTACATGGCGCTGGGAATCGCCTCGGAGGCCCAGACGGCAGCGGCCGTGCTGGCGGCCAACTATCCTGAATCCCAGTGGTACCGCGATGCCTATAATCTGCTGAGATCCGACGGCGAGGAACCGGTTGCCAACGAGGATTCGTGGATTTCGAAGGCCTTTGCCAGCGTCAATCCTTTCTGAATTAGGGGCTCTCGCCTGAGGGCGCGATTCCGCTATAACGTGCGGCCATGCTGACCGCTCTCTCCATTCGTGACATCGTCCTGATCGAGAAACTCGATGTTGCTCTCGACAGAGGCCTGACCGTGCTAACCGGGGAAACTGGTGCCGGCAAATCAATCTTGCTCGATTCGCTGGGGCTGGCGCTTGGCGCGCGCGGTGATTCCTCGCTGGTGCGCTCGGGCGCGGAGCGTGGGGTGGTGACAGCAGCCTTCGCCCTTCCACCCAGCCACCCGGCCTTTGCCATTTTGAAGGAGCAGGGGATTGACGCCGATGGCGAACTGGTTATCCGCCGGATCCAGAACGCCGATGGGCCGAGCCGCGCCGCCATCAACGACCAACCCGTGAGCCTCAACCTGTTGCGCCAGATTGCGGGCGCGCTGGCTGAGATTCATGGACAGCACGCCGACCGCGCCCTGGTGGACGTAGCGGCCCACCGCCAGTTGCTGGATGCGTTCGGCGGCCTTGAGGCGGATGTCGCGGAGGTGGGTGCCTTATGGGCTAGGGCGTCTGGTGCCGCTGAAGCACTTGCCGCGCACAAAAGCCTGATGGAGCGGGCTGAGGCCGAGCGTGATTATCTTGAACATGCAACGGAAGAATTGCGCGCCCTTAACCCCATTGAGGGCGAGGAGGCAAAGCTGGCCGAGGCGCGGCAGATGATGATGTCATCTGAGCAATATGCAGATGCATTGACTGATGCGGAGGAAGCGCTGGCAGGTGACGGCACATCGGTTGCGCGCTTGAACGCAGCGCTGCGCAAGCTGGAGCGGCGGCGGGAGACGGCGGGCGGCAGGCTTGACCATGTGTGCGCCGCGCTGGATCGCGTGCTGGCCGAAATCACCGAGGCCGAGCGCGCCATCGTGGAAGCCCAGCGGGCATTTGTGTTCGATCCGAAGGAGTTGGAGAAATCAGAGGAGCGACTGTTTGCGCTTCGCGCTGCAGCCCGCAAGTACAAGTGCACGGTCGACACACTGGCGCAGGTGCGCGAACGCTTCGACATGGAGTTGAAAGCGCTTACCGATGGCGGCGGCCGGCTCAAGAAACTGGAGCAAGAGTGGAAGCTGGCGCGTGAGGCCTTCGATGTCGCGGCCGAGAAGCTCTCCAACAAGCGCCGCAAGACGGCGAAGGCATTGGACAAGGCGGTGATGGCTGAACTGCCACCCCTGAAGCTGGAACGCGCGCGGTTTGAAACGGCCATCGAGACGGACGCCGGAAAGCCCGGTCCACAGGGCATTGACCGTATCGAGTTCATGGTGGCGGCCAATCCCGGAACACCGCTGGCCCCGTTGATGAAGGTGGCGTCCGGCGGCGAACTCGCCCGCTTCATGCTGGCCTTGAAGGTCATCCTTGCATCCAAGGGTTCCGCTCCCACGCTGATCTTTGACGAGATCGACACCGGCGTTGGCGGCGCGGTGGCTGACGCCATTGGCGCCAGGCTTTCGCGGCTTGCCGGGAACCTTCAGGTGCTTGCGGTGACGCACAGCCCGCAGGTGGCTGCCCGCGCCTCCCGGCACATGCTGATTTCAAAGATGGAGGAAGTATCCTCCAAGCGCATGGTGACACGCGTGCAGCCGCTGGAGGCGCAAAGCCGCCGTGAGGAGGTGGCCCGCATGCTGTCAGGCGCGCAGGTGACGGACGCCGCCCGCGCGCAGGCAGATGAATTGCTGCAGGGCAGGGGCTGAGTCATGGTGAAGAAGGCCGTCCCCCCTGTCGAGGATCTGACCATTCTCGAGGCTTCCGCCGAACTGGCACAGCTTGCCCAGGAGATCGCCAGGCACGACCGCGCCTATCATGAGCAGGATGCACCAGTAATTTCAGACGCCGAGTATGATGCGCTCCGTCAGCGCAACGAGGCGATCGAGGCGCGTTTTCCTGACCTGATCCGCGAGGATTCGCCATCGCGCCGGGTTGGCTCGGGCGTTGCCGAGAAATTCGGCAAGATCCGCCATGCGGTTCCCATGCTGTCGCTCGCCAACGGCTTCTCGGACGAAGATGTTCTTGATTTCGTGGGCCGTATCCGCCGCTTTCTGAATCTTGCCGATGATGAACCCGTCGAGATCACGGCGGAACCCAAGATCGATGGCCTGTCGATTTCACTGCGCTATGAGAACCGTAGGCTGGTGCAGGCCGCAACGCGCGGCGACGGTTTCGAGGGTGAGAACGTCACGGCCAATGTGATGACGATCGGGCAGGTGCCGAAGCATCTGACGGGCGATGTGCCGGATGCATTCGAGGTGCGTGGCGAAATCTACATGTCTCACCGGGATTTCGCGGCGCTGAACGAGCGGCAGCTTGAAGCCAATGACCGCGCCTTCGCAAACCCGCGCAATGCGGCAGCAGGTTCGCTCCGGCAGCTGGATGCATCGATCACCGCGTCTCGGCCGTTGAAGTTCTTTGCCTATGCGTGGGGCGAAGCCGCAGCTCTTCCGGCAACAACCCAGATGGGGGTGATCGAAGCCTTCGCCCGGTGGGGGTTGCCGACCAATCCACTCACCAGACTGTGCCGTTCGGTGGATGACATTCTGGCGCATTACCGCTTCATTGAAAGCCAGCGCGCTGAACTTGGCTATGATATTGATGGCGTTGTTTACAAAGTAAACCGCCTGGACTGGCAGCAGCGTTTGGGCTTCGTGTCGCGCAGCCCGCGCTGGGGTCTTGCGCATAAGTTTTCCGCCGAGAAGGCCGCGACGGTTGTGGAGAAGATTGACATTCAGGTGGGGCGCACGGGCGCGCTCACGCCCGTTGCACGGTTGAAGCCGGTTACGGTTGGTGGTGTCGTTGTCACCAATGCGACCCTCCACAATGAGGATGAAATTGCGCGCAAGGACATCCGCGAGGGTGATACGGTCATCGTGCAGCGCGCTGGCGATGTGATTCCGCAAGTCCTCGGTTTTGTACCGGACAAGCGCCCGGTGGGGTCTCAGCCTTATCAGTTCCCGCAGCAATGCCCGGTGTGCCACTCCCATGCGGTGCGGGAAGAACGAGCCTCCGGCAAGCTTGATGCCGTGCGCCGCTGCACGGGAGGCTTGATCTGTGCGGCGCAGCGTGTCGAACGTCTGAAGCATTTCGCCTCGCGCAATGCCTTCGATATAGAGGGGCTTGGCGACAAGATCATTGCTGAATTTTACGCCGATGAGTTGATCCAGTGGCCGCATGACATCTTCACCCTCGAAGAGCGCGACCGCAAAGCGCTGAAGCGGTTGAAGAACCGCGAGGGCTGGGGCGAGGCCAGCGTGAAGAAGCTCTTTGCCGCCATCGACGAGCGGCGCAGTATCGCGCTGGACCGCTTTATCTTTGCGCTTGGCATCCGCCATGTGGGGGAAACCACGGCGCGCGCACTGGCGCGCGCTTATGGCACGGTGGAGCACTTCCGTCACGAGATGATTGCGGCCGGGGCGATGGACGGAGACGCCTGGAATGAGTTGAATGCCATTGAGGGCATCGGCGTGACTGTGGCGGAAGCGCTCGTCCAGTTCTTCGCTGAGCCGCATAACCGCGACGTGGTGGATGAACTTCTGAAAGCCGTGACCGTCACCGCGCTTGAAGCGCGTCTCACCACATCGCCCGTGGCGGGCAAGACCGTCGTGTTCACCGGCGCGCTGGAGCGCATGACGCGCGAGGAAGCCAAGGCCATGGCGGAGCGCCTCGGGGCCAAGGTCTCGGGCAGCGTATCGAAGAAGACGGACCTGCTGGTGGCAGGGCCAGGCGCTGGCTCCAAGCTCAAGGATGCCGAGAAATTCGGCGTGGAGGTGATCGACGAGGATGCGTGGTTTGCCCGCGTGGGGCAGGGCTGATCTTGAAGCGCAGGGAGTTCCTGGAGGGCGTGGCTGATCTTGCGCCTGTGCTGGTGGCGGTCATTCCCATTGGCCTGCTGTGGGGCACGCTAGCCTCCGCCAAGGGCCTCTCGGTGCTTGAATCGGTGCTGATGAGCATCATCGTGTTCGCGGGCGCTGCGCAATTCGTGGCGGTTGAGATGTGGCAAGAGCCGGCGCCCATCCTGCTCCTCATCTTCGCGGCCTTCATCGTGAACATCCGCCATGTACTCATGTCGGCTTCCGTGTCGCGCCACATCGAGAAGATCCCGCGCAAGCTCCATCCCCTCGTCGCCTATCTGCTGGTTGACGAAAGCTGGGCGCTGACGGAGCGGCGCGCGCTGCGGAAGCCGGTGACCCTCGCCTATTATCTGGGCGTCACACTGCCCATGGCGTTCAGCTGGTATGTTGCGACAGGCGTTGGTGCGCTGCTTGGCCGCTCGCTGGGAAATCCAGCGGCAATCGGCCTCGACTTTGCGTTTTCGGCCCTGTTCATTTCAATTCTCATGGGCTTCTGGAAGGGCCGCCGCACGGCGGGCGTTCTGGCTGCGAGTGGAGGCGTGGCAGCCGCCACGCATCTTGCGATCGATGGCCCGTGGTACATTGTGGCGGGTGGTCTGGCAGGCGCGCTCTTTGCCGCGCTGGCCTATGATGGGGTGGACCGCACATGATCAGCTTCGCCGATGCCTCGCCATATATCGCCATAGCGGGCATGGGAATCGCCACCTATGCCACGCGTGTTTCAGGCTTTTATCTGCTGCGTGGGCTGAACGTCTCGGGTCGTTTCAAGGCTGCGCTTGATGCACTGCCGCCTGCGGTGCTGATGGCGGTGATAGCACCTGTCATTCTGACGACTGGCTGGGCGGAAACCATCGCCGCCGCCATCACGGCGATTGCCGCTTATCTCCGCCTGCCGCTCGCTGTGACGATCATCATCGGCATAGCGAGCGTGGTGGCGCTGCGCGCCGTGCTGAACTAGAGCACCGGCCAATCAACCGGGCTTAGGCAATCTCTCTCGCCCGCTGCTGCAAGTTCCCGTTCCTGGTGATGCCGCGTTTTGTATTCTTCCATGTCTTCAGCGGGAGAAGACGCGGGGGAGAGATGTGAGGCGCAATGTCAAATTGATTGATAAGCAGCAATTCTAAATTGGCGCGCAGGCTTTTTTCAGCCATGCCAGCTCCGCGCCGTCGAGGAAGGGGCCGATCTCCGTCAGTACGCGGGCATGGTAGGCGTTCAGCCACTCTCGCTCCTCGGCTGTGAGCATGACAGGTGCGATCAGGCGGCGGTCGATAGGGCAGAGGGTGAGGGTTTCAAAGCCCAGCATCGCACGGTCACCGCCGTCGATCATCTTCGCCTCATGCACCATGACGAGGTTCTCGATGCGGATGCCGTAATGGCCCTGCTTGTAGAAGCCGGGTTCATTGGACAGGATCATGCCGGGTTCGAGCGGCGTGCGGTCCGATTTGTTGATGCGCGCCGGCCCTTCATGCACCGAGAGATAAGCGCCGACGCCGTGGCCCGTGCCATGGTCGAAGTCGAGACCCGCCATCCACAGGGTCTGTCTCGCCAGTACATCGAGTTGCGCGCCGCAGGTGCCTTTCGGAAAGCGGATGCGGCTGAGGCCGATCATGCCTTTCAGCACACGGGTGAAATGATCGCGCATGCCGTGGGTTGCAGTCCCGAGGATCACCGTGCGGGTGATGTCGGTTGTACCGTCGATGTACTGCGCGCCGGAATCGACCAGCAGGATGTCATCTTTCGCCAGTTTGCGGTTGGAGGCTGGCGTTGCATGGTAGTGGGGAATAGCAGCGTGGGGGCCTGAGGCGGGGATCGTCTCGAAGGAGAGGTCCTTCAATTCGCCCGTTGCCTCGCGGAAGGCCAGAAGATTTGCCGCTATGTCCAGTTCTGTCAGGCCATTCTTCAGGGCATGCGCATCCAGCCAGCAGAGGAAGCGGCTCATCGCCACGCCATCGCGCCGCTGGGCGTTGCGCGCGCCTTCCTGTTCCACCTTGTTCTTGCGCGCCTTGAGCAGTGACACCGGATCAGCCCCGGCAACGATCTGCGCCTTCGAGGCCGCCAGCACAGCGCGGATGCGCTCTGGTGTCCAGGCAGGATCGATCAGTACCCGGCCCTTCGTCTTTCCGAGCGCCTTCAGTGATTGTTCAATCTGCTTGGGCGCTTTGCAGATGGCGATTTTCCGGAGATGGGCCGCTACATCCTCGGTGAGTTTTTTCGGATCGATGAAGAGTTCCACCGGGCCCTTGCCATGAAGAATGGCATAGGCGGGAACGACGGGCGTGAAAGGTACATCAAAGCCCCGGAGGTTCAGGAGCCATGAGACCGAATCCGGCTGGGTGAGCACCACCGCCTCATGGGCTGCAATGGCCTTTTGAATGTCGCGGATCTTTTCCGCTGCCGTTCGGCCTGCGAACTGTGTGGGCTGGGTGGTGATCTGCGCCGTGGGCCGCGCCGGCTGGTCCTTCCAGATTGCGTCAATCGGGTTGGAGGTCACGGGCACCAGTGAAGCGTCAACGCGCTCGCAGGCCTCCTGGTAGCGCCGCGCCTGATCGGCTGTCACCAGCCAAGGATCGAAGCCCAGCCTGTCTCCCTTCTTAAGGTTTGCGGCGATCCATGCCGTGGGCGGCTCATCGATCAGATGCTGTGGGTTGATGTGTGCGGTATCGACTTGCTCGCGCACTTGAATGGTGTAGCGCCCATCGACGAAGATTGCCGCCTTCCTCAGCGTGACAATGGCAAGGCCCCAACTGCCGCCGAAGCCTGTGAGCCACTTCAACCGCTCGGCATGGGCAGCGACGTATTCCCCCTGAAATTCATCCTGCCGTGGCACGATGAAACCAGTGAGCTTGCGCGCTTTCAGTTCGGCGCGCAGGAGGGCGAGGCGGGTGCGGGATGTATCGGTCATGGGCTGAGGATTAACCCGGCGGGCGGAACCCGGCAACGCCCGTTAGCATCGGATCATTTAACCCCTGTGAGGGTGCGGGCCGGGGGCGTCACGAGGCAAAGCTACGAGCATGTCGGCCCGCCTTGCCGGAACCTGTAAAAATGACATGTCTATTTGACCTTGCAACGGCGGGCGGAAGGGACATATACTTGTCTATCGATACTTGGGCCGGACGATTGGCCGCTTCGCTACCCCGTTGGGCCGCGCACGCAAGACTCCTCCAATTCTCGACCATTGTCTTGTCGTGTTCGAGAGAAACGCGTCAGGACGCACGCACAACCTAACGACGTTAAGGAAATCCCATGGATACGGGTACAGTGAAGTGGTTCAACGAGCAGAAGGGCTACGGCTTCATTCAGCCTGACAACGGCAGCAAGGATATATTCGTCCATATCTCCGCCGTTGAGCGCGCCGGACTGCGCACGCTGAAGGAAGGCCAGAAGGTCTCTTTTGAAATCGTGACCGACAAGCGCACGGGCCGCAGCTCTGCTGGCAATCTCGTCGCTTCCTGATCGGACCGAACAAATTTCACGCCAGATGCCCGGCCGTAAGGCCGGGCATTTTGTTTTTGCAGCAGCCACACCATAGTGCGGTGCACAATTTCCTTGTCTGGAACTGACGTTCTTTATGCGTTTCTGGCATGGATTTGCGCGAAAACGACGCTCCGTAGACCACAACAGACAGGTAAACGGATATTAACTTCTAGGGTCGAAATAAGGCAATACCTGCAATAAATCTGTCATAATCAATGGCTAACTGCGCCTGCAAGCGGTGTGAAGCCGCCGAAGCTGGGTTTCGTGCCAGTTATGCATTTAATGCATGAATGGAACGCGAAACCCTGACTGGAACATGCTGCAACTGCGCATTATATCGCCGGTATCGCACCGCAGTGCACAACAATTTCATCTCGGGACCGCCAGTGTCTGCCGCCAGACCCGGTCTTGAGTAACGAACAGGAGACTGAACATGACCACTATCACTTACGGCCGTGAGGCCGTCCGCAATCAGGGCGTCAGCATGGGTGCAGGCCTTCTCGGCCGCGTCAAGAGCTACTTGGCCCGCAGCCGCGCTGAGCGTCAACTCTCGCAGCTGGATGACCGCCTCTTGGCCGATATCGGCGTGAAGCGCACTGACATCACCAAGACTGTCTGGGGCCGCTGAGCCTTAGCAATCGAACTCCCAGCCGGTTCCGTGAGAGCCGGCTACTTGAAGGCGCCCGGGTGTCCTCCCTCCCGGGCGCTTTTTCCGTTGTGCCTTCGAAAAGACCAGCGCCGCCCAATTGCCGCGCGTGATGCGGCTGGCCAGCACCAGTCCGCGGCTCTCATAAGTGGCTTCGATCCAGCGCATCTGATCCAGCGTCAGGCCGGAGAGGATGAGATCACCCCCATGCGCCAGCGCCCGGGAGAGGCCAGTGGAAAGCGCCACCAAAGGCCGCGCCAGAATATTGGCGAAGATCAGATCATAGGGGCCGTGACCCGCAATGCGCGGGTGGTTGAGGCCCGCCGCCGTGAAACTCGATATCAGAGGCTTGACGCCGTTCAATGCGGCATTGGCCAGCGTCACGCGCACGGCCTCGGGGTCGATGTCGCTGGCAAGGGCTGGCTTGCCCGAAGCCTTGGCTGCCGCAATGGCGAGAACGCCGGTTCCGCAGCCAACATCCAGAATTCTGTGGGGGGTCCGCCGCCGCAGAATGCGGTCCAGCGCCAGAAGGCAGCCCTCCGTTGTGCCATGGTGCCCGGTGCCGAAGGCCGTTCCCGCGTCGATTTCAAGTGATATCCCGCCCGCCCGCCTGCGGTGCCGGTCATGCGAGCCGTGCAGGAAGAACCGCCCGGCAACAACAGGTGCCAAGCCTTCCAGGGATTGGCGCACCCAGTCCTGTTGCGGCATTGGGGCGATGGTGGACGTGGCAATGCCAATCACGCCACGCGCCTCTTCCGCGTCCTCCGCGCTGCTGAAATACAGAACCACATCCCACAGGCCCTTCGCCTCATCGGTCTCGTTGATGGTGATGGCGAGAGGGTCCAGAAGGATGTTCTCTTCCAGCGACGAAGCCAGTTCATTGGCGCCGTCATGGGAAAGGCCGGTGATCGTCAGGGTAAAGTGCGCTTCGGTCATCTCCGCCCTTTAGGGCATCGGGGCGCTGGAAAGAAGGGCCCTCCTCCCCCCTTCAGGGGCCTTCTCCCATTGCTGCGCAACGCGGAGAAGGCAAGGTGCGCGCGCGTCACGTCTGAGCATGATGAGTTAATGGGGCGTTCCTATTGCGCTGCTTCGAGGTCCTCATCCTCAATCAGGAAGCCGCCGGACTGGCGCTGCCAGAGCGAGGCATAAAGGCCGCCCTTGTCGAGCAGCGCGCGGTGTGGGCCTTCTTCCACGATCGCGCCCTTGTCCATGATGACAAGGCGGTCCATTGCGGCGATGGTGGACAGGCGATGCGCAACGGCGATCACCGTCTTGCCCTCCATCAGTGCATAGAGGTTTTCCTGGATGGCCTGTTCAACCTCGGAGTCGAGTGCGCTGGTTGCTTCATCCAAAACAAGGATGGGTGCGTTCTTCAGAAGAACGCGGGCAATGGCGATGCGCTGGCGCTGGCCGCCCGAGAGCTTCACGCCGCGCTCACCCACGTGCGCCTCATAGCCGCGCCGGCCCTGCGGATCGACAAGCGAGGCGATGAACTCATCGGCATGGGCCTTGCGCGCCGCCGCCTCGACTTCCGCCATGGTGGCATCCGGCTTGCCGTAGCGGATGTTGTCAATCACCGAGCGGTGGAGGAGGGAGGTATCCTGCGTCACAACCCCGATCGCGGCGCGCAGCGAATTCTGTGTCACGCGCGAGATATCCTGACCGTCGATCAGGATGCGGCCTGACTCCAGATCGTAAAACCGTAGCAGCAAGTTGGCGAGGGTGGACTTGCCAGCGCCCGAGCGCCCGACAAGGCCTACCTTTTCGCCCGGCGCAATGGCGAGCGACAGGTCTTGCAACACGGGCTTGTCCTTTGGGCCAGCGGGCTTTCCATAATTGAACGACACATGCTCGAAGCGGATCGCGCCCGCTGTCACCTCCAGCGGCTTGGCGTCTGGAATATCCATGATGGCGCGTTCACGTGCGATGGTTTCGATGCCGTCCTGAATGACGCCAATGTTCTCGAACAGGCCCGCCACTTCCCAGATGATCCACTGCGACATGGCCTTGAGGCGGAGTGTGAGCCCTACCGCGAAGGCGATGCTGCCAGTGCTGATGCTGCCGGTATGCCAGAGCCAGATCGACATGGCCGACATGGTGAAGATCAGCACGCCGGAAAGAACCTGAAGCGCCGTCGTCATCAGCGTGGACATGCGCATGGACTTGTTCACGGTCTCCAGCATCCAGCCCATGCCTTCCCTGGCATAGGTGTCTTCGCGGTCCGCATGGGCGAAGAGCTTCACCGTGGGGATGTTCGTGTAGCTGTCCACCACGCGGCCTGTCACGAGGGAGCGCATGTCTGCCTGTTCCATCGACAGCTTGCCGAGCTTCGGCACGAAGTACCAGCAGGCCGCCATATAGCCCGCGAGCCAGATGAACAGGGGGATCATCAGCCACTTGTCTGCCGTGGCGACAAGCACCACCGCGCCGATGAAGTAAACCGCCACATAGACAAGGACTTCGGTGAACTTCATCACCGCGTCGCGAACCCCAAGCGCTGTCTGCATCACCTTGGTGGCAACGCGGCCGGCGAAATCATTGGTGAAGAAGTCCATGCTCTGACGCAGCACGTAGCGGTGAGCCACCCAGCGGATTCGCATGGCGTAGTTGCCGCGCAGCCCCTGATGCGCGATCGATTCCGAAATGAAGTTCAGCACCGGAAGGGCGATGAGCGCGAGACCGCCCATCAGCATCAGCGTCTCGGCATTGTCCTGCCAGAATGTGTCGCGGTTGGCGTTGGTCAGCAGGTCCACTAGGTCGCCGAGGAAGGCGAAGAGGTAGACTTCAACCAGCGCAATGACCGCAGAGAGCAGGGTGGAGGCCAGCAGCAGCGGCCAGAAAGGCTTGGTGTAGTGCCAGCAGAAGGCGAGGAAGCCCTTGGGCGGCATGGACGGCCGCTCCGGCGGAAACGGGTCCACCAGGGATTCGAGCCAGGTAAAGAAACGGTCAATCACGGACATTCTCCCGACGCAGCCCGGCGCGTGGGGCGTCAAAACGGCAATCAGATGTCGATGCTCTATAGACCTGCTGAATCAGGCCGGAAAGGGGCCGGGGGCGAACGGTTCGGTCAGGGGCTGCCACCTCTGCATTTCGTGCATGAAAGCTGACGCCACAACTGTGCTATGAAACGCCATGGCGACCTCCCGCTTGATCCCCCTCATTATCGCCTCGGCGCTGTTCATGGAAAACATGGACTCGACCGTGATCGCCACGGCTCTGCCTGCCATTGCCCGGGACCTTGGCAGTGATCCCATCGAATTGAAGCTTGCCTTCACCACCTATCTCCTGAGCCTCACGGTGTTCATTCCGGTGAGTGGCTGGATGGCCGACCGTTATGGGGCGCGGCACGTGTTCCGGGCAGCGATCGTGGTGTTCACCCTAGGATCGATTGCCTGCGGGCTGGCCACCTCTCTGGGGGGCCTCGTCGCGGCGCGCGGGCTGCAGGGCTTGGGGGGTGCCATGATGGTGCCGGTGGGCCGCATCATCCTGCTGCGCACAGTGCCGAAGTCCGAACTTGTTGATGCGCTGGCCTGGCTCACCATTCCAGCCCTCATGGGCCCTTTGATGGGGCCGCCTGTCGGCGGCTTCATCACGGATACCTTCGGCTGGCGCTGGGTGTTCTGGATGAACCTGCCCTTCGGCATCATCGCCTTGGTACTCGCGACGATGTTCATGCCCGACACGGACGTGGAACAGGCTCCGCCGCTCGATACCAAAGGGTTCATCCTTTCAGGGCTGGGACTGTCTGCCTTCATCTTCGGACTCACCGTGATGGGGCGTGATCTGCTGCCAGGCTATACACCCACCGCGCTGATGCTCGTGGGCTTGGTTCTGATGGTGTTGTATGTCGGTCACGCCAGACGGAGCGAAAACCCCATTCTCGACCTGCGCCTCCTGCGGATCGAGACGTTTCGCGCGGGCATCGTGGGCGGCAGCCTGTTCCGCATCGGCGTTGGGGCGGTGCCCTTTCTGCTGCCGCTAATGTTCCAGTTGGCTTATGGCATGAGCGCCTTCGAGTCCGGCATGATCACCTTCGTAGCGGCGGCGGGCGCCATACTGATGAAGCTGGGGGCTGCCCGCCTCATTCGCCGCTTTGGCTTCCGGCGCCTGTTGATCGTCAATGGCATGCTTGGGAGTGTTTCCATTGCCATCATGGGGCTGCTGTCGGCCTCCACGCCCTATCTGCTGGCGGTCTCGCTGCTTTTTGTTGGCGGGTTCTTTCGGTCGCTGCAGTTCACGGCGCTGAATGCCATGGCGTACGCGGATGTCGACCATGCGCAGGCGAGCTATGCGACGAGCCTCTACACCGTGGTGCAGCAGCTCTCGCTGTCCATGGGGGTGGTGCTTGCGGCCTTCGTGCTTGACGCGGCGCAGTGGTATCGCGCCGAGGCGGCATTGACGCCGACGGACTTCACCATGGCCTTCTTCGTCGTTGCAGCTTTCTCGATGAGCGCGTTCTGGCAATTCATGGTGCTTTCGCCAAATGCCGGCGCGAGTGTGAGCGGGAAAGGGACGTAAGCGTTTCCGTCTCCCGCGCTTGCGTGGGAGACGGTGGCCTAAGGCCGGATGAGGGGGCGATGGACGCAGCGAATGCGGGCGAGCGCATGAGCCGGAAGGAGAAGGCTTGAAGCTCTGCATGCGCGGACGTGTTCCGCGCATCCTTTTCATGGCCCCTAGAGCGGGTGCCCGGGTCTGTGCCCGGCTATGAAGTGGGGGTAGGTGGCAGAGAGGCCTCCGCGCCTTCTTCCGCCAGTTCCTTCGCCACGCGGTCGATCGCATCGGCCAGCACGCCGGGTGATTGCGCGCCGACGAGCGCGTAGCTCTGGCCTAGGATGAAGGTTGGAACGCCTGTCACGCCCATGTTGGTCGCATGCTGGATTTCAGCCTTTGTCTCTTCCACATCCTGCGCGCTGTCGAGCAACTCGCGGATCTGCTGGGCATTGATGCCGACATCCCCAGCGCATCGGGCCAGCACGTCGCGATCGCCGACATCCTGCCCTTCGCTCCAATAGGCCATGAACAGGCGCTCGGCCATATCGTGCTGGCGTTCCACCGTGTGGGACCATCGCATCAGCCGGTGCGCGTCGAGCGTGCTGGGTGTGCGGGTGATGGCATCGAAGTTAAAGGGAATACCCAGTTCCTCGCCCGCCGCGATCAGCGGATCATGGATGGTGGCGAGGCGCTCCGGGCCAAACTTGGCAAGCATGTATTGCTGTCGGTCCAGCCCTTCCGGCGGAATGGTCGGGTCCAGCATATAGGGCCGCCAGCGCACGAACACGTCGATGCCATCCAGCATGTTCAGCGCCGCATCAAGGCGGCGCTTGCCGAGGAAGCACCACGGGCAGATCACGTCGGAGACGACGTCAATGATGAAACGAT
>JBEIDW010000014.1:0-41561 GCA_040383265.1 Hyphomicrobiales bacterium | reverse complement strand
TTCAGCCGCCGCCGTGGGCGTAGGCGCGCGGAGATCGGATGCAAAATCAAAGAGCGTCGTATCAGTTTCGTGGCCAACGGCGGAAATCACTGGAATTGTGCTCTCCGCCACGGCGCGCACCACGGCCTCCTCGTTGAAGCCCCACAGGTCTTCCAGCGAGCCGCCACCGCGCGCCACGATGATGAGATCGGGCTTCTGAGCCATGGCGTTGAAGCCCGCAACGGCGGCGGCCACTTCAGCCGCACAGGTCTCACCCTGCACACGCACCGGCCACACCAGCACATGGCGGGGGAAGCGATCATTCAGGCGATGCAGGATATCGCGGATCACCGCCCCCGTGGGCGAGGTGACGACGCCAATGACCTTCGGCAAGTAGGGAATGGGCTTCTTGCGCGCGGCATCAAACAAGCCTTCGGCGGACAGCTTCTTCTTGCGCTCTTCCAGCAGCGCCATCAGCGCGCCCACACCTGCGGGCTCGATGTTGTCGATGATGATCTGATAGTTGGACTTCATGGGATAGGAGGTGATCTTGCCGGTGGCGACGACCTCCAGCCCCTCCTGCATCTTGGCGCGAAGCCGCGAGAAGTTGCCGCGCCAGATCACAGCGTCAATCTTGGCCGTCTCGTCCTTGATCGCAAAGTAACAGTGGCCCGAGGCGGAAGGCCCCCTGAAGCCCGAAAGCTCGCCCCGCACCCGCACATGGCCGAAGGTTTCCTCCAGCGTGCGCTTCAGGGCATTGGCAATTTCGGAGACGGAGTATTCTCCGACATTGGCCTTTCCGCCCTCGATGATTTCACCTGTTTCGGGATCATGATCCCAGATGCTGGACATGCACAAAATCCGCGCTTTGATTCCGCGCCATCAAATGCGAGAAGGCGGGCAAACGCAAGGATTGGCCTCAAGAGGTTCAACGTCATGAACATTCTCCTCATCGGGTCCGGCGGGCGCGAGCACGCCCTCGCCTGGGCGATCGGCGCAAGCCCGCTGTGCAACAAGCTGTTCGTCGCCCCCGGCAACCCCGGCATCAACCAGATTGCCCGCACTGTGGATGTGAAGGTGACGGATCACGCCGCCGTCATCGCCTTCTGCAAGGCGGAACAAGTGGGACTCGTCGTGGTGGGCCCCGAAGCGCCATTGGTGGCAGGGCTGGCGGATGACCTCGCGGCTGAAGGCCTCAAGGTGTTCGGACCAAAGAAATTCGCGGCCCAGCTTGAAGGCTCCAAGGGCTTCACCAAGGATATCTGCGCCCAGTACGCCATTCCAACAGCCGCCTATGGCCGCTTCCGCGACAAGGCCGCGGCGCTTGCCTATCTCAATGAACATGGTGCACCCATCGTGATCAAGGCCGATGGGCTTGCGGCCGGCAAGGGCGTAACCGTCGCGATGGACATCGAAACCGCGCGCGCTGCGGTGGAGGACATCTTCTCCGGCAAGTTCGGCGGCGCGGAATGCGTGATCGAGGAATTTCTGGAAGGCGAGGAAGCGAGTTTCTTCGTGCTGACGGATGGCAGGAACGCCCTGCCCCTTGCCACCGCCCAGGACCACAAGCGCGTGGGCGTCGGCGACTCCGGCCCCAACTCAGGCTGAATGGGCGCCTATTCCCCCGCGCCCTGCATGACACCCGCCCTGTGCGATGAGGCGCTGGAGAAGATCGTCAATCCGACAATCCGCGCCCTGTCCGACATGGGGCACCCTTATGTTGGCGTTCTCTACGCAGGACTGATCCTGACGAAGGAGGGCCCCAAGCTGATCGAATACAACTGCCGCTTTGGCGACCCGGAAGCCCAAGTGCTGATGATGCGGCTGAAGAATGATCTTGTCACGCTGCTGCTCGCCTGCTGCGATGGAACCCTCGACAAGGTATCGGCCCGCTGGTTCGACGATGTGGCGCTGACGGTGGTGATGTGCGCGCGGGGCTACCCGGACGAGCCGCTGAAGGGCACCGAGATCCGCGGGCTGGAAGGTGCGACCGCAATGGAAGGCGTTGAAATCTTCCACGCCGGAACAGCGGAGAAGAACGGCATGATCGTGGCCAATGGTGGGCGCGTGCTGAACGTCACGGCACGTGGCAAGACGGTTGGCGAGGCGCGCGAGCGCGCCTATGCCGCCGTAAAGCGCATTGACTGGCCGGAAGGCTTCTGCCGCAGCGACATTGGCTGGCGCGCGCTGGCACGCGAGGAAGGCAAGCCCTGAGGCTTGGCTGACCCCGCTTTCCGGGTGTAGCTTTGATCCATGAACAATCTCGTCCCCAGCGCGGCGGAGCACCGACCAACGGCGATGTGTCATGCCGCCTGACGCACTCGACCGCCAGCGGGCCTTTTCCGGCACCACGCAGTCCGATATCGGTTCCGCAGCGCTGGAAGCCTATCTCTCGCGCCACATGGAAGGCTTCGCCGGTCCGCTGGCACTGGCACGCTTCAAGGGCGGCCAGTCGAACCCGACATACAAGCTCACAACGCCCGGAAATTCCTTTGTGCTGCGGCGTAAACCGTTCGGAAAACTGCTTCCGTCCGCCCACGCCATCGAGCGCGAATACCGGGTGACGGCGGCGCTGGCTGCTACCGGATTCCCCGTGGCGCGCCCAATTCATCTGTGTACAGATGACAGCATCATCGGCGCGGCTTTCTACGTGATGGAACATGCCGCAGGCCGGGTGTTCTGGGAACCTCATGCGCCGGGACTTGAGGCCGCGGAACGTGCGGCGCTGTTCGGCTCTCTCAACGCCACCATCTCACAACTTCACAATCTGGATCCGGCATCGTTGGGCCTGAGTGATTTCGGCAGACCCCAGGGCTACGTTGCCCGCCAGATCAAGCGCTGGAGCGAGCAATACCGTGCGTCCGAGACGGATAGCATTCCGGAGATGGACCGCCTCATGGCGTGGCTGCCCGGCGTCTGCCCGGCGGATTCCGGCGCAGCCATCGTTCATGGCGATTTCCGCCTCGACAATTGCATCATCCATCCCACGGAACCGCGCGTGATCGCGGTGCTGGACTGGGAGTTATCGACGCTTGGCGACCCGCTGGCGGATTTCACCTATCACCTGATGCAATGGTCCATGCCGCGCTCCGAAACCGGTGCGGGCGTTGGCTCGCTTCTCGGCCACGCGCAGGAACCGGGGCTTCCGTCCATCGACAGTTACATCGCCGACTATTGCGCCAGAACGGAGCGCGACGGCATTTCATATCTCAACATCTACATGGCCTATAATTTCTTCCGCCTTGCCGCGATCCTGCAGGGCATATTGGGCCGGGTGCGGGATGGCACTGCGGCGAATGCGGATGCCGCCACAATGGCAAAACAGGTGAGGCCTCTGGCTGAGACGGCCTGGGGCTTCGCCAGAAAGGCAGGGGCATGAGCACGCCATCCATTGGCCTCGCGCTGGGCGGCGGCAGCGCCCGTGGCCTTGCCCATATTCCAATGCTGGAAGTCTTCGACGAGTTGGGCCTCAAGCCCAAGGTCATCGCTGGCTGTTCCATCGGTTCGCTGGTGGGGGCGGCCTACGCTGGTGGCATGAGCGCAAAGGACATCCGCGCGCGCGCCGAGATGCTTTTGGCAAACCGCTTCACCGCCATGCGCTATGCCTTCGGCGAAAAGGGCGTCAATCCGCTGGATCTTCTGGCCGTGAGAGGTCTTGCATCTCTGCATGTGCAGGGCGAAACGCTGGCGGGCCTCGTCCTGCCCGACACGCTGCCGAAGCTGATCGAAGACCTGCCGATCCCCTTCAAGGTGATCGCAACGGATTTCGACGAAATGGAGGAACGCGTCATCGTCTCCGGTCCGCTGGTGAAGGCGGTGGCTGCCTCCATCGCCATTCCGGGCGTGATCCTCGGGCCCAGATATGACGAGCATTCCTATGTCGATGGCGGCGTGACCAACCCCGTGCCCTTCGATCATGTCCGGGAGGGGATGGACATCGTTGTCGCCATCGACGTGACAGGCCGGCCGCGCGCCACGAATGGCGCAAACCGCACCAACATGGAACTTGCGGTCGGGTCGCTTCTCATCCTCTTCAGCCAGGTGGCCAGCCTGCGCCGCTCGCTCTCCCCGCCAGACATCTACATCCGCCCCGCCATCGACGGGTTCTCGGGCGGCGACTTCTTCCGCCTGCGGGAAGTCCTGGACCAGGCCATGCCCGCCAAGGACCAATTGAAGCGCGAACTGGAACAGCGGATCGAGGCTCTGGCCTAGCGCCGGGCCCGGAAAAAGGATTGCAACAGCGACTTCGCCTCGCCCTCGCCAATGCCGCTGTAAACCTCCGGCGCATGGTGGCAGGTGGCTTGCGCGAAGAAGCGGCTGCCGTGTTCGACAGCTCCCATCTTTTCATCGCTTGCAGCAAAGTAAAGCCGGCGGATGCGGGCGAATGAGATGGCGCCCGCGCACATGGCGCAGGGTTCCAGCGTCACATAGAGATCGCAGCCCGTCAGGCGCTCGGAACCGATGGCCTGCGCCGCCTGCCGGATCGCCAGCACTTCGGCGTGGGCGGTCGGATCTTTCAGCTCCAGCGTGCGGTTTCCGGCCTGTGCGATCACCCTGCCAGACTGATCCATCACGACAGCCCCCACCGGTACCTCACCACGGCCGGCGGCGGCTTCGGCCTCCCGGAAGGCGATCATCATTGGCTCTGGCAGTTTCAGTCGCATTCTGCCACATGGGGCAAACTTGGTCAGATGGTCAAGACGGACCGAACAACACGGGGAGACGGATGCGGATCGTCGGCGGAAAGCTCAAGGGGCACAGTATTGCGCCGCCGCATGGCTCGGCCACGCGGCCGACGACCGACCGGGTGCGCGAATCGATCTTCAACATCCTGGCCCACGGCATCGAAGGCCTGGAACTGGAGGGCGCACGTGTACTGGACCTGTTCGCTGGCACCGGGGCCATGGGGCTGGAGGCGATCTCACGCGGCGCGCGTTTCTGTCAGTTCGTCGATGACAGCGCGGAGGCGCGCGGCCTCATCCGGAAGAACGCCGATGCGCTGGGGGTGATCGGCCTGGCAAAGATCTGGCGGCGGGATGCGGCAGACCTCGGCCCCTGCTCTCCCCAGCCGGGCTTCGACCTCGTCTTCGCCGACCCGCCTTATGGCAAGGGGCTGGGTGAGAAGGCGTTGCAGTCACTGGTGGCGGGCCAATGGCTGAACGCAGGCGCGATTGTCGTTCTGGAGGAAGCCGCCAAAGCGGAGATTTCACCCGTTGACGGGCTGAGCCTGATCGACGAGCGTCACTATGGCGACACGAAAGTCATCTTTTACAGGCAAGGCATGGCGCGGGAGGCAGCATGAAGATCAGCAAACTCGAAACCTTCTCGAATGAATTCGTGGGCTTCGTGCGGGTGACCTCCGACACGGGGCACCAGGGCTGGGGGCAGGTTTCAACCTACAATGCCGACATCACCTGCCAGGTCTTCCACCGCCAGGTGGCGCGTCATGCGCTGGGAACCGACGCGCTGGATTTCGCCGACACGCTGGCCATCATCAACGAGCGCGAACACAAATACCCCGGTTCCTATCTGCGTCGTGCCATGACGGGGCTTGATACGGCGCTCCTCGACCTGCGCGGCAAGCTGGAAGGAAAGCCAGTCACCGCGCTGCTCGGCGGAACGCCCGGGAAGCTGCGCGCCTATGCCTCGTCCATGAAGCGCGACATCACGCCGAAGGATGAAGCCGCGCGGCTGCGCGCCCTGCGTGACGAAAAAGGCTTCGATGCCTTCAAGTGGCGGGTAGGTTCCGAGTGCGGGCGCGACAGGGATGAATGGCCGGGCCGCACGGAAGAGATCGTCCCCACCGTATCCCGCGCGCTGGGTGAGGGCGTGGCGAAGCTGGTGGATGCCAATTCCTGCTACTCCCCGGCGCGTGCCATCGAAGTGGGAAGGCTGCTCGAGGCCGAAGGCATCAGCCATTTCGAGGAGCCCTGCCCCTATTGGGAATTCGCCCAGACCAAGCAAGTGACGGATGCGCTGGCAATCGACGTGACGGGCGGCGAACAGGATTGCGAATTCACCGCCTGGGACAGCATGATCGGGATGCGCGCGGTGGACATCGTGCAGCCGGACGTCATGTACATGGGCGGCATGCTGCGCACGCTGCATGTCTGCCGCATGGCGGGAAAAGCCGGACTGCCGGTGACGCCACACGCGGCGAACCTCTCTCTCGTCACCATGTGCACCATGCATCTGCTGCGCGCCATTCCGAATGCCGGGAAATATCTCGAGTTCTCGATCGAGGAAGAGGATTACTACCCCTGGCAGTATGGCCTGTTCCGCGGCGATCCCTACAAGATCATCGATGGCAAGGCGGAAGTGACCGATGCGCCGGGCTGGGGCGTGGAGATAAACCCCGCCTGGCTCGAAACGGCAGATTACGAGGCGAGCGAGATCGAGTAGGCAGACTTTCCTTCTCCCACGCAAGGCGCGGGAGAAGGAAATCGAGATCACCTTCTCCCAAACAGCTTCTCGATATCGCTGAGCTTCAATGCGATGAAGGTCGGGCGGCCGTGGTTGCATTGGCCCGAGTTGGGCGTGGCTTCCATTTCACGCAGCAGCGCGTTCATCTCCTCCGGGCGGAGTTTTCGGCCAGAGCGCACCGAATGGTGGCAGGCCATGGTGGCGAGCACGTGATTGATACGTTCCTCGATGCCCGTGGATACGCCAAGTTCGGAGAGTTCATCCGCCACATCGCGCACGATGCCGGAGATATCGGCCTTGCCGATGGCGGCGGGAACCTCGCGCACCAGAATGGCGCCCTCGCCAAAGCCTTCAACGGCAAGGCCGCTTCCCGCCAGAATTTCCGCGGCAGCTGTCACGCGCTCCACCGCGACGGGATCAAGCTCAATGACCTCCGGCACCAGCAGCGGCTGGGTTTCGATGCCGCGCCCGGCGCGTTCACGCTTCAGGCGCTCATAGACGAGTCGCTCATGCGCGGCATGTTGATCGACCAGCACGAAACCCTCGCGCGTTTGCGCCACGATGTAATTGTCATGAATCTGGGCGCGCGCCTGGCCCAGCGGATAATCGGGAAGCGGTGCTTCTTCCGCCACCGGCATGGCGGCGGGCGGCAGGTTCATGTCGAAGGCGGATTGCACCTCGCGCAGGCCCGGACGCTGGAAGGAGCCTTGCGGCGTGACAGGGCGGAAGCTCGACAGCGTCTCGCGGGCAAGGCCTGTATCGGGCGCGCGCTTGCGGCCCAGCGCATCACGGATCGCACTCACGATCAGGCCACGCACCAGTCCGCCATCGCGAAAGCGCACTTCGGCCTTGGCCGGATGCACATTCACATCCACCCGCTCCGGCGGGCAGGTGATGAAGAGTACGAGTGCGGGAAATCGGCCGGCTGGCATCAGATCGGCATAAGCGCCGCGAATGGCGCCGCCGATCAGCTTGTCGCGCACGCTGCGGCCATTGACGAACATATATTGCTGGGCGCCGTTGCCGCGTGACCAAGTGGGAAGCCCGGCATAGCCCCGCACCTCGACATCCTCGCGCATCAGTTCGAAGGGAAAGGCGTTCTCCATGAAGTCCGCGCCCAGAATGCGGCGCACGCGGGCTTCTTCCGTCTCGCCCTTTGGCGCGTCAACAAGGCGGCGTTCCTCGGTGATGAAGGCAAAGCCCACCTCCGGGTGGGCCAGCGCCATGCGGCGCACGACCTCCGCCGCCTCCACCGTCTCGGTGCGATCGGCCTTGAGGAATTTCAGGCGGGCGGGTGTGGCGAAGAACAAATCCTTCACGTCAATCTCGGTGCCGGCGTTCAGCGCGGTGGGCCGCGGCGGCGTGAGATGGCCGCCTTCCACCGCCACCACATGCGCATCCCCGCCACTCCGGGGCCGCGACGCGATGGACAGACGGCTCACCGCGCCGACCGAGGCCAGCGCCTCGCCCCGGAAGCCCAGAAACCGGATGTCGATCAGGTCGTCATCGGGAAGCTTTGACGTTGCATGACGTTCCACCGCGAGAACGAGATCCTCCGGCCCCATGCCAACGCCATCATCGGACACACGGATCAAGCTCTTGCCACCACCCCGGAAGGCCACGTCGATCTGGCTTGCCCCTGCATCGATGGCGTTCTCGACGAGTTCCTTCACCACACTCGCCGGGCGCTCGATCACTTCGCCCGCAGCGATGCGGTTGACGGTGCCCTCTGAAAGCCTACGGATTCGCATTTTCTTTTATTTTCAATTGGGTAGACACCAAATTCCCGAAATATTCTGTCTTGGTTTATCAAAGGGTTACGCCAACGAGTGTCAACCTTTTTTGCGTCCTGCGCAGTGAAGTGGATACACTGAGTCCGATGCAAACTCGACCGGAATCATGTTTTCATTTTAGGTCCCCTGCCCGGCACCCGGCCTTGGTCAGACCGCTCGGAAAAATCAACAAGCACAGCAGTGCTGGATCAGGGCAAGCACTGCCTGAGCCGAAATGAATAACCGGCACCGGCCAGCAACTTCGCGATTCTGTACACAACCATCCGGTCATGTACAGGAACGAACCATGCCCAAAGCTATCGGCTACATCCGCGTCTCGACTACTGAGCAGTTAACAGAGGGCGTTTCCCTCGAAACACAACGCGCAAAGATCACCGCATGGGCTGTGGCTAATGATTACAAACTCGCCGGGATTTACAAAGATGCTGGGATCACTGGGACATATTTGGATAAGCGCCCGGGCTTGAAAATTGCCATCGCGCAGGCGGGCAGAGAAATGGCGCTGGTCGCTTACTCGATCTCTCGCAGCGCAAGGTCGACGCGTGACATGTTGCAGATTGCGGAGCAGATTCAGAACACGTGAGCCGATCTGGTAACTCTTACTGAAAAGATCGACGCCACCACAGCGGCGGGCAAGATGGTCTTCCGGATACTGACCGTTTTGCCGGAGTGTGAAGGCGATATGATTGCCGAACGCACCAGCAGCGCCCTCGCCCACAGGAAGCCCAAGCCAGAGGCGTACTCCCCGTTCCTCTCGGCTTTGGGCCTCATGATGGCCGTTTAACATCGAATGCCGCCGAAACAGAAGTTGTCACCAAGATCAACTCCCTGCGACTGGAAGGACTATCCCTACGACAGTTTGCAGCCCTCTCGAACGACGACGGTGTTGTCGGAAAGAGAAGTGGACGGTTCCATGCTTCAACAATCAGAGCCGTACTGGCCAACCTGGTTCATGGACAAAGCTGATGTTTGGATAATGGTGCCACCACAGCCCGCAAGGGTTATAAAGGCAGCCCATGTGATTGTATTCGTCGATAATGATTATCCGTCTGAGGGAGCATTGAAAATTCTTACGCAGGCTTACAGACACAGCAGCGCTTTGGGGGCGCAGGATTAAACACTCGCCGCACCCCCATCATGACAGCCCCGGTGCTATTGCTTCTCCAGCAATTCACAAGTCGCGATTATAGCGTTTCCCGTTTCTTGCGCGCAGACCTCCATTGTTGTAGCCGTAATGAGAGTGTCTGAATCTGATAGGAGGATGGACTTTCCGTCCTGCTTTATGACGCCAAGAAGTACCTCGGTTTTCTCTGAGCCTTTGGCGGTTCGCGTTCCCATCAGACCAGAGCCGTCTTGCTTATCAATTGTAACAATCCATTGCTTTTCTCTACCTGCCACTGACTGGGGCTTTACGAAATCCTGTGAGTGACTAATGTCACCTGCAAGAAAACCGCCAGTGAAACGCCCCTTCCAAACCCCCGTGAGTTGGGGAATTTGGGACTCGGCAATTGCGGTCCCGATGCTTACGAGCGCGAGCATTGAGGCGAGAGCCGTTGACTTCAAAAGAGAATGCGACATTGCATGTAACTCCCTGGATTGGTTAGCGGTGAGGTATAGACGCGGCACGCCGAGAATGTTGCGCTCACAACTCCGGCAGCTCTTAGAAAGTTTACCATGCTTGGCAGGCAAAAGCGAAGAAGCGGTCAAATCTCAACTTAGTCGAACAATTGACATCCTCGAGAAACGCGGCCAAGTCTCCCAAACCCGCACGACCGTAACGCTGATCGACCCGATCGATGAGGAAGATGAAGGCGAAAAATCAAGACACTCCACATCTGGCCTTTCAGTTTCAGCAACACAAGGCGACCTTGCAGAGAAAAATGCAGGGTCGCTTTACTCCCTTGGAATATTTGATCTTACGGCGTTGCGGCAACCGTGTTTTTCTCACTTAACGTTCTATACTCATTCAAGTGAGGAGAAGCATGACAAGGCGCATCTGGCTGGTTCTTTCGGTGCTGCTATTGATAGCCATCAGCCATCTAGAAGGAAAGGCGAACCCCTCATCTGAGCAAAGCTGGATGAGAGCTTATATCGCATTGAAACACCATGCTCTCATGACCCGACTTACCGGTTCAGATTTGACTGCTGCTCCGAGCACACAAGCTGACTCCCGAATTGTAGGCGGTACAGTTGCGCCGCCGCATCTTCATCCGTTTCAGGTTGCCATTCTTCAAAAGAATAGGCCAAACAACTACAGAGCTCAGTTCTGTGGTGGATCTTTAGTAGCAAACCAGTACATCATCACAGCCGCTCATTGCAGCGACATGCTCGCCGAAAATGTGGCCGTTCTGGTCGGCACAAGGACCTTGACGGGAAAAGGGACTTCAAACCGTGTAGATGTTTCGGAGATTTACATTCACCCCAAGTACCAGATTTCTAGCTATGACTATGACGTAGCAGTCTGGAAGCTGGCAAAGCCTGTATACGGGATCCCGTTTGCAAAACTTCCTGTCCGAGGTACTGACCCACGTCCTTCTACCAGCACAACTGTTTCTGGTTGGGGTACGATGAAATACAAAGAGGATGACTACCCGAGAGAGCTTCGCTCAGTTTCCGTTCCCGGGGTCGAACGCACAACTTGCAACTCAGTAGATTCATATAATGGAGCGATCACGCCCCGCATGTTTTGCGCGGGACAGAAAGGCAAGGATGCATGCCAAGCAGATTCGGGAGGACCTATCACCAGATCGCCATCAAACAAGATCCTTATAGGTGTCGTGAGCTTTGGAACTGGTTGCGGGTGGGCACGATATCCTGGTGTTTACACCAGACTTGCGAACCCAGAGATTTTTGATTTTGTAGTTTCAAAGTTGCCTCCGTGAGCCAAAATCAACGACTACTCCGAGGTTGTTACCTTACATGGCACACCGGGAGCATACTTTTTGCACCACTGCTTTGCCCCGTTCTCCGCTTGCTCCGGGCAAGAAGCGCCCTACCCGTAATGCCTGTGGGAGGCGACGGTTGATCAGGTCTGGGATATCGTGGTGCGTCGGTGTGTGTCCACGAGTGCCGTAAACTGAGGTCTTTAAGGCGGACGTTCAAACGGTAGTGGGTCAGCCTGAAATCTGACCCTCTACCGAAACGGATACTTGGGGCCGGTCAATTCTCGACTATTTCGCATCTGTACAGTTCAAGTGCACCAAGTCCTCAAGCCAAGCTGTAACACGCGGCATCTTGGAACGCTTCGCAGAAAGGCACGGCCACCGCACTGTGGCTGGCATGAAAAAACGAACCTGGAGGCCATCCCATCTAAAATGGGTGCAACGCGAGGGGCAGCGAGCAACCTTCTTCGTCGAATCCGGAAATTGATCAAGTTCGCCATTGGCCGCGATCTGGTGAAGGTCGATGCAAGCCAAGGCATCCCTTTCTACAAGGAAGGGCCACACCATACTTGGATTGATGCCGAGCTTCTTCAGTTCGAACAGCATTGGCCCCTCGGCACGCGGCAGCGCACAGGATACGCATTGACGCTAAACACCTGGCAGCGCCGTTCAGACGTCGCCCGCATGACATGGCATGATTACGACCCGACAGAGGGAACGATTGGGGTTAGGCAACAACGACCGGCGTCGAGTTGATCATACCGTTCACCCAGCATTGAAAACAGCCTTGGAGGCTTGGCCTCGCAATCATGTCGCCATCCTCGCCAATAAGACAGGCGAGGGAATATCCGTTCATGGTTTCGGAGTTTTCATGGGAGATGCCATCGACCGTGCGAAACCTCCCACCCGGTGCGCCCTGCATGGTCTTTGCGAGGCCGCCGCAAGACGTCTCGCCGAGGCTGGGTGCAGCACACTTCAGATCATGGGAACCACAGGCCACAAGAAGCTGGCAGACGTCGAGCGTTACACGGAGGCTGCCCAGAAAATACCACGTGCGAAAGACGCGATCGCCCGCCTCACATTGTCAACCCAGTCCAGAAAGGTTGATAAAAAAATGATAAAAACAGAGCAAATTCAATATGAAGCTCGAGCCCTGCGAAAAGCCTGCGGATTCACATCAGGCGAATTCAGCGCAAGCCGTCAGGACACCGACGTCCTCACTTCAGGCCTTCAGGCTTACCCACAACGGTGACGATCAACCTGTCCGGATGAAGCAGGCGCTTGGCCTGCGCCTTCACCTGTTCAAGCGTCACCGCCTCCACCAAGGCGTTGCGCCTGTCGACATAGTCGATGCCAAGATTCTCTTGCTGAATGCCAAGCAACTGGGTGGCGATGGCGGAGTTGCTGGAGAAGCGCAGCCCATAGGAGCCGGTCAGGAAGGTCTTGGCCTCATCGAGCTGTGCCTGCGTCGGCCCCGTTTCGGCGAATGCTGCAAGGACATCCCTGATCACGGTGAGCGCCTCCCCGGCGGAGGCATTCTTGGTTTGCATCATCCCGGCATAGAGGCCCACGCGCTGCATGGGCGCCAGGTTGAAACTCACACCATAGGTAAGGCCGCGCTTCTCGCGGATTTCCTCGGAGAGGAGCGAGGTGAGGCCGCCGCTACCAAGGATACCGGCCATCACGAAGGCGGGGATGAAGTCCGGATCGCTGCGCAGAATACCCTCGTGGCCGAAGACAATGACGCTCTGCGGCATGTCACGGTCGATGACCTGCAGCTTGGGTCCGCTCTGGGGTTTGGCGGGCAGCAGCTTGATCTCTTCCGCCGCCGCCTCAGGCAGGCCGCCGAAAACCCGGTCCAGCAGGGGGGCAAGCTCGGCAGCGGAGATATCGCCCACCACCGCGACCTGCAGCGTCGCGCGGTTGAAGATACGGCGGTGCGCAGCGCGAAGGTCATCCGCCGTGATGGCGGACATGCTGGTTTCCGTGCCTTCGCTCGGGCGGGAGTAGGTATCACCCGGCAGAATGGTCTCCATCCAGTCCTGCCATGCGATGTTCTGAGGATCCTGGTTCTTGTCGCGCACGTTCAGCAGAAATTGCTGGCGCACCCGCTCAAGCGGCTCCGGATCAAAACGCGGCGCGGTGATGGCGAGCTTGACGAGTTCGACGGAGGCATCGCGATTGCGCGTCAACGTCTGGAATTTGCCTTCAAAATAGTCAGTGTCGGCGGAAAAGGACATGCGGAAGGCCAACTCATCGCGCTTCTTCTGGAAATCCTGCGCAAGCACATGACCTGCGCCTTCATCCATCATGCCGGTGAGGAAGTCGGAAACACCCTCCTTGCCGGGCGGGTCTTCGGCGCTGCCACCGCGGAAGGAGAAATTCATCGCCATCAGCGGAATGGCTTTCTCCTCGACGAGCCAGGCCTTGATGCCGCCGGGGCTCGTCACCTCCTGAATGGTGAAGGCCTGGGCAGACGCGGTGAAGGCCAGGAACAGCCACGAAGCAAGCAGGATGTTGCGGAGGATGATCGTCATGTCTGTGTGTCCGCCTTTCACTGGCTTGTGGCTTCAGGCAGCAGGATGCCGGTGACCGAGGCGCGCTTGTCCAGCACGTCACGCGCCGCCTTGTTCACATCCTCGACGGTGACAGAACCAAGATCGCGTTCCCAGTTCTTGATGTCATCCACCGTCTGGCCGGTGGTGAGCGCGGTTCCGAACAGGCGGGCCAACGCGTCCTGGGAGTCGAGGAGATAGACAGCGCTGGCAATGACCGCGTTGCGGCTGCGGTCCAGCTCTTCCTGGGTGATGCCCCGGGTGGCGACATCCTCAAGGATGCCATCGACCGCCTTCTCGGTATCCTCAACGCTCACGCCTGAATTGGGCGAGGCATAAACGCCGAATGTGCCAGAATCCAGATAGTCGCCGCTATACCACGCGCCGGCAAAGGCAGCGATCTTCTTCTCGATGTTAAGCTGCTGGTAGAGGCGGCTCTGGTTGCCGCCGCCAATGATCTCGGCGAGTATCGACAGCGCCAGTTCCTCGCGCTGCGGCAATTGCCGGGCCGATGGGGCAAGATACTGCCGCTGCCAGCTTGGCGAACTCACACGCGCATCACGCATGATGACGCGGCGCTCGGCATTGGGTTCGGGCTCCACCGTGCGGCGGCGCTCCGGCACGTCACGCCTGTTTTCGAGCGGGCCATAATAGCGTTCGGCCAGCGTTTTCACCTCATCGGGCGTCACATCACCCACGACGATCAGGATGGCGTTGCCCGGCTCATAATGGTTGGCGTAAAAATCCATCGCATCCTGGCGGGTCAGGTTCGCCACTTCCGGCATCCAGCCGATCACCGGCTTGCCATAGGGGTGGGCGGTATAGAGCGCGGCATCAAGCTGCTCTGACAGTAGGCTTGAGGGCTCGTTGTCAGTGCGCTCGCGGCGCTCCTCCTGAACCACCGCGCGCTCGGGCAGCACGTTTTCATCCGTCAGCTGAAGATTCTGCATGCGGTCGGCTTCAAGCTCCATGACCAACGGCAGGCGGTCCTTCATCACGCGCTGGAAATAGGCCGTGTAATCCTGCGAGGTAAAGGCGTTGTCACTGCCGCCATTGGCGCGCACGATACGGCTGAACGCGCCGTCCGGGTATTTCGGCGTGCCCTTGAACATCAGGTGCTCAAGAAGATGGGCAATCCCCGCCTTACCCTGCGGCTCGTCAGCAGCACCCACCTTGTACCACACCATATGGGTGACGACGGGTGCGCGGTGATCGGGGATGACCACCACCTCCATGCCGTTCTTCAGCTTGAATGTCGTTACGTCGATGTCGAGAGCCAAAGCGGGCGCTACGACCGTGAACAAGGCAGCAGCTATTGGCACCAGTCGCTTGAGCAGTGTCATGAAGATCCTTCGGGGATGAAAGCCGCTGGGCGCGTGCGCCAGGCGGCCGTGAACGCTATTCGTCCTTGAAGATATTGCCGATGTTGAAGACGGTCCCGTAATTCGGGTTCTTCGCCTGCTTCTGGGCAAGGTAATAGGCCTGCAATTCCCGGCGGAGCTGCGGGTCAGACTTCCTCGTGCCGTCTGGGTTGTTGAGCGCAATTCCGGCATTGACGTAGACGCTGTCCGGCCCACTGACCGGCGCGGTGGCGGCCGTCGTGGCTGTCGTGGCCGTGGCGGCCGAAGCAACCTTGGTAGCGGCAGGCGGCTGCGCCGTGAGGGCGGCCGTCGTGTCTATGGCGCCAGGATCCGGCAGGGCTGTGGTAGTGCCGGGCGGTGGCAGGCGGAGGTCCGGCGGCATGGTCAGATCCTGGCGGATGGGAGCCACACTCGCCGTTGCGGTTGGCGTATCGCGCTCCAAGTAGTTGCGCATGGTGTTGCCACAGCCGGTGAGGGCAAACGCCGCAAGACCAAGCAGCACAGTCACTCCGGAAGACTTCATCCAAACACCCATAATGCCTTGCGCCCCTACTGCCGGGGGATTTAGGCTTTTCCACGGCGATCGCCGGAACCGCCCATGAACAATGATTCATACATCAGCAGCGCCACACCGGCAACGATGGCGACATCGGCCAGATTAAAAACATACCAATTAAACGTTTGATAATGAAGGTAAAAGAAATCAGCCACGGCACCGCGCAGGGCCCGGTCGAGGGCGTTGGCCAGGGCACCCCCGATCACCAGCGCCAAGGCGGCGGCGGTGAACGCACCCGCCGCCTTGCAGGCCCACATCCAAAGGAATAGCGTGATGAGCAGGCTCAGGCCAATCAGCCATTCCTGAGTGTGGGTGCTGAACAGCCCATAGGAGACCCCCCTGTTCCACACCATCACCAAATCGAGAAAGGGAGTGACCTGCACCGGCGCCCGGCTCGCGATGCCATAGACGTCGATCATCCACCACTTGTGGGTCTGGTCGATACCGAACACCAGCGCGGCCAGCGCGAGCACCAGCGGCGAGAGCGGCCCCCAAAACCTTCCGCGCATGTCAGACGGTCTTACCGAAACGCGTTTGCCACTCCCGCACCGCTTCGGCGTCACGCGGGGTAATGTCCGGGAACTCCGGATCCCGGCCGACCTCGGGCGTGATCTTCCACGAGCGGGCGCATTTGCGGCCTTCGGCCGGGCGGAACACCACCGCAACCCCCTTCACGCTGTCAAGCCGGAAGGCATCTGCCGGGCCTTCGCCCGCGATCAGCTTCGCGCCCGATGTGATGGAGATTTCGGCAAGGTCCACGCCATCGAGCGCCGCCAGAAGCCCTGCATCCGAGACATAGACTTCCGGAGACGCTTCCAGCGCCGAGCCGATGGTCTTCTTCACCTGCCGCTCGATTTCGAGCGCGCCCGTGACGACCGAGCGCACATCGCGGATCTTTTCCCACTTGGCGGCAAGCTCCGGTGCTGCCCACTCTTGCGGGCAGCGCGCGAACTGCATGAGATGCACCGAGGAGGCTTCGCCCGGGAAGCGCGACAGCCACACCTCCTCCATGGTGAAGGCCAGCACCGGTGCCCACCAGGTGGTGAGGCAATGGAACAGCTGGTCCAGCACCGTGCGGCAGGAACGGCGGCGCAGGCTCGACCACGCATCGCAATAGAGCGAATCCTTGCGGATATCGAAATAGAAAGCGGAGAGGTCGACCGTCATGAAATTGGTCAGAAGCGCGAAGAGGCGCTTGTAGTCGAACACCTCATAGGCCGCCCTCACCTGCCCCTCAAGCTCATGCAGGCGGTGCAGGATGTAGCGGTCCAGCTCCGGCATGTCCTTGGCGGGCACGAATTCCCAGTCCTGCAGGTCATCCACCGCGCCGAGAATATAGCGCATGGTGTTGCGGAGCTTGCGGTAGGCCTCGATGTTGGTTTTCAGGATTTCCGGCCCGAGGCGCAGGTCTTCGGCATAATCGGCGGAAGCCACCCACAGGCGCAGAATGTCCGCGCCCGACTGCTTGATGACATCCTGCGGGGTGACGATATTGCCCAGCGACTTCGACATCTTGCGGCCGTCTTCGGCCACCACGAAGCCATGCGTCAGCACAGCGTCATAAGGCGCCCTACCCCGCGTGCCGCAGGATTCGAGCAGCGAAGAGTGGAACCAGCCGCGATGCTGATCCGAGCCTTCCAGATAAAGGTCGGCGGGCCACTTCAAGTCAGGCCTCTGCTCAAGGCAGAAGGCATGGGTGGAGCCTGAATCAAACCAGACATCCAGAATGTCGCGCACCTGCTCCCATTCGAGCACGCTGTAGTCGGACCCGAGGAAGCGTTGGGCAGCACCTTCCGCAAACCAGGCATCCGCCCCTTCCGCGGTGAAGGCATCAACGATGCGCTCATTCACCTTGGAATCCTGCAGGATGGCGCCCGTCTCGCGGTTGACGAACACGGCGATTGGCACGCCCCAGGCGCGCTGGCGCGAGATCACCCAGTCAGGCCTCTGCTCGATCATGGCGCGGAGCCGGTTCTGGCCGGCGGCGGGGAAGAACTTCGTCTCGTCGATGGCCTGGAGCGCAATGTCGCGCAGGCCATGGCTCGACATGGAGATGAACCATTGCGGCGTGTTGCGGAAGATGATCGGCTTCTTCGAGCGCCAGGAATGCGGATACTGGTGCTTGAGGCGGCCACGCGAAATCAGCGCGCCCGCTTCCGTCAGTGCACGGATGACAGACTCGTTAGCATCCCCCTTCTCGCCCTTGTCGGTGATGACGCGTTTGCCGGTGAAGCCCGGCGCATCCTTGGTGTAGAAGCCATCGGCATCAACCGTGAAGGGAATAACATGAGAGATGCTCTTCTCCTTCAGATAGGCCTCGCTGGCGACCCAGATGTTGTAGTCATCGGCACCATGGCCGGGCGCGGTGTGCACAAAGCCCGTGCCTGTGTCATCCGTCACATGGTCGCCATCGAGCAGCGGCACATCGAAGCCATAGCCAAGATGCGCCAACGGGTGGCCACAGGTGGCACCCGTGAGGTCAGCATCGCCAAGGCGATGGTAGCCATCAACCTTCGCGGCCTTCATCACCTCTTCGGCGAGGCGGTCTGCGAGTATCAGGCGATCGCCTGCTTTTGCCCAGTTGCCCTCGGGCGCGGCGGTCACTTCATAAAGGCCGTAATTGATCTTGGCCGAGAAGCTGATGGCGCGGTTACCGGGAATGGTCCAGGGCGTTGTCGTCCAGATCACCACACTGGCATTGAGAAGATTTGATGCACCGTCCCGCACTGGGAACTTCACGAAGATCGTGTCCGACTGGTAGTCCTGATACTCAACCTCCGCCTCGGCCAGCGCCGTCTTCTCGACCACTGACCACATGACGGGCTTGGAGCCACGATAGAGCTGGCCGGAGGACGCGAACTTCAAGAGTTCATTGGCGATCAGCGCTTCCGCCCGGTAATTCATGGTGAGGTAGGGATTGTCCCAGTCACCGGTCACACCCAGCCGCTTGAACTCCTCGCGCTGCACGTTGATCCAGTGCTCGGCGAAGGCGCGGCATTCCTTGCGGAAGTCGTTGATCGGCACCTCATCCTTGTTCCTGCCCTTCTCGCGGTACTGTTCCTCGATCTTCCATTCGATGGGCAGGCCGTGGCAGTCCCAGCCGGGGACGTAGTTGGAATCGAAGCCCTGCATCTGGCGAGAGCGCGTGACGATGTCCTTCAGGATCTTGTTCAGCGCATGGCCGATGTGCAGGTGGCCGTTGGCATAGGGCGGGCCATCATGCAGCACATACCGCGGGCGGCCCACGCTGGCCTCGCGCAGGGTGCGGTAGAGGTTCATGTCCTCCCAACGCTTCAGAAGTTCCGGCTCCTTCTGCGGCAGGCCGGCCTTCATACCGAAGCTGGTTTTGGGCAGGAACACGGTGTCCCGGTAGCGGTCGGTCTTCTGCGGCTTGTCGTCCATGGGCAGGCTCAGTCCGGAATGAAAAGGGGTTGGGCGGGCTTCTAGCAGGTTTTCCGCGCCGATAAAGCCCAGCCATGCAGCGGCCGCGCTGGCCGATCCGGCTTTTCTTGGGTAAGGATGGCGGCACCAGACCGAAGGAGAAGTCCATGACCACCACCCTGCAGACCATTCCCGCCCGCCGCGGCAAGGCCGTTCGCCTCGCCAAGGGCCAGTCCATCAAGGTCATCAACACCCACGGCAACCAGGTGGTGGATTTCTGGGCCTTCAACGCGGGCGACCTGCGCGAATACCTCGGAATGGAACACTGCCGCGCCTTCTGGACGAGGCTTTTCCCGGTGGAAGGTGACAAGATGATCACCAACCACCGCCGCCCGATCCTGACAATGACGAAGGACGCCAGCCCCGGCCGGCACGACACGCTGATCGCCCCCTGCGACAACGAGCGCTACGGCCTCTTGGGCTGCACCCACTACCACGACAACTGCCATGACAACATGCATGCCGGCCTCGCCGAACTGGGTTTCCACATCCCCTACACGCCCGATTCGCTGAACCTGTTCATGAACATCCCGTGGAAGCCCGACGGCAGCCTCGAATGGGGCAACTGCCTGTGCAAGCCGGGAGACTACGTTGTGTTCCGCGCCGAGATGGACGCAATTATTGTCTTCTCCGCCTGCCCGCAGGACATGCTGCCCATCAACAACGGCATCACCACCGAAGCCCACTTCGAAGTGCTGGACCAGTAATACCGCCCTCGGCGTTCCCCTGGCGAAGAGGCCGGCTTGACGGAACGTGGGAAAGGCGGCCTTACTCGAACAGGCTCGAGACGCTCTCTTCGCGGTTGGTGCGGCCGATGGCTTCGCCCAGCAGGGACGCGATGGGAATGCAGCGGATGTTGCGGGCAATCTTGACCGCTTCGGTTGGCATGATCGAATCGGTGATCACCAGCTCCTTCAGCTTGGAATTGGTGATGCGGGCCACTGCTCCGCCCGAGAGCACGCCGTGGGTGATATAGGCAGTGACATCCTTGGCACCCTGCGAGAGCAGCGCCTCACCGGCATTTACCAGCGTACCGCCCGAATCCACGATGTCGTCGATCAGGATGCAGGACTTGCCTTTCACATCGCCGATGATGTTCATGACTTCCGATTCACCGGCGCGCTCGCGGCGCTTGTCAACGATCGCCAGCGGCGAATCAAGCCGCTTGGCGAGTGCTCTGGCGCGCACCACGCCACCAACATCGGGCGATACGACGACGGTGTTTGACACATCAAGATGATTCTTGATGTCGCGCACCATCACGGGTCCGGCGAAGAGATTATCGGTTGGAATATCGAAGAAGCCCTGGATCTGCCCGGCATGGAGATCCATGGTCAGCACGCGGTCTGCGCCGGCGCGGGTGATCATGTTGGCCACAAGCTTCGCGGAGATGGGCGTGCGGGGCCCCGGTTTACGGTCCTGCCGTGCATAGCCGAAATAGGGGATCACGGCCGTGACGCGCCGCGCTGACGCGCGCTTCAAGGCATCGATGATGATCAGCAGTTCCATGAGGTGGTCATTCGCGGGGAAGGAGGTAGACTGCACCACGAACATATCCTGTCCGCGGACATTCTCCTGGATCTCGACAAAGACTTCCATGTCGTTGAAGCGCTTCACGACCGCCCGGGTCATCGGCGTGTTGAGATAGGAACAGATGGACTCGGCAAGTGGCCGGTTGCTGTTGCCTGCCACGATCTTCATCATGCCGCTCAATCCCCTATCTGGCCGTGAATGCGAGGCTCTATAACAACCACATGACGCGCTGCAAAGGGGCATTTCGCTGTTGGGGAAAACCGCACAGAGACGCAGAGATGTCCTGGTTCAGCGGTAGCGCTTCACGACGTCGAAGATGCCCGGCGCTGCGGCTTCTGACACGCTGAAGGCGGCGTCGCCCCAGCCGCCATCGAGGGCGCCCTTCGGGATCTCATTGGCCTGTTTCACATCGCCCAGCGTCTTGCCATCGGGAGATTTCACCTCCCAGTTGACCGCAACGGACTGTTTTCCGCTGCCCTTGTCGGTGAGTTTTACCCGCCCCTCAATCGTAAGCGCGTCGGCCTGCGGCTTACTGACGACCGGCCAACCGGCAGACGACAGGGTTTTCCGCATGGCGGCCGTCAATTCAGCATCTCCCGGCCCGGGAGACCCCTGGACCGGCACCACCGCGACCGCACGGATGGCGCGCTGGCCAGGCTTGAGCTTGGCCGGCGGCGGCTGTGCCTCTTCTGATTGGTTGGCGCTGGCCACCGAAGGCTCGCCCACATCAACGCCGGTATCGTTGTCCGCAGGTGGCGCTGCGGCGAAGGCCTGATCCGACACTGCCACCTTCGGCATCTGCCCTTCGCCCGGAAGGGGCAAGAGGGAGGCCACGCTGGGCGCAATCTCCTCATGCTCAACCTGCTTGTCGGCATCGGCAAACATGCTGTTGCCGAGGGCGGCGAAGCCGGGGCCATTCACCGTTTCAAAGTCGATCTCGCGGCCCGCCCCTGATCCGGCACGCGCAAAGAGTTCCGATGGCGGCGCGGTGAGCGCTGCAAGCCGCGCTGCATAGCCCATAGCTGCCAGCTTGCGGGCCATGGCATCTGCCGTGCGGCGGGCTATGCGCTCCATGATGGCGGGAGTGACAGCTGCCCATGGGTCCGCCCCGGCGAACACGCCGGCATTGTCCTCGCCGTCGATGTTGCCAATCAGCACACCATCAGCATCACGAAACTGGAACTGGTAGACAAGGCGCACCCCGGCAGGCTCCGATGAGATCCTGACGTCGCCGCTCAAGGCAAACACCCCGGCGCCAAAATTCCCTTCAACAAATCCGATAGCATGCTGACGGCCGGCTGCGGACAGCGCCGTCTTGAGCTCGGAAAGCTTGCCCGGCGGCACGCCCGTGATTTGCTGGATCGCAATGGGAGGAACGGGTTTGCCCGAAGCCTCCCCTCCGGGAGAAGGATTGGAATCGGTCAGGATCGACCCAGCCGAACAGGCCGTGAGCACAAGCGCCATTAGCCCCATCAGGAGCCCGGAGAACACACCCCGGGGCACGTTGAACAAGCCGTTGAGACGCCACACACCCATGGATTACCGCGTTATCATCTCCAGCGGGGCCTTGGATACGGGCTCCGAACCCTTCTTTCCTATGATGTAGGTCCGCCCAAGGCAATAGGCGGCGCCTGCCTCGGAATTCATCAGGATCATATGGGCGAAAAACACCATACCGGGTTGGATGACGACAGGATTATCCTTGTAAAACATAGGGCTATCCATCCAACTTGGAGTGAATTTAGCGCCCAGCGAATAGCCACAGGCGTTAAGGCGGTGGTTCTTCATGCCATGCGCGTCCATCACCCGGGCATGGGCGTCAAACACCTCGCCCGCCGTGCGGCCCGGCACTAGCTGTTCTTCAACCGCCGCAAGCGCTTCGCGGGCGGCCTGATCCATGGCGATATGTTGCTTCGAGGGCTTGCCGATGATGAGGGTACGCATGAAGGCGGCGTGATAATGGCGATAGACGCCCGCCCATTCGAGCGTGAGCTGATCGCGCTTTGACAGCTTGCGCCGGCCCGCCTTGTAGCGGCAGAGCAGCGCATCGCGCCCAGAGCCGATGATGAACTCGTTGGCCGGATAATCGCCGCCACCCGCGAAGATGGCGGCCTGCTGCGCGGCGAGGATGTCACCCTCATCCGCCCCGGCCCGGGTCTTGCGGATCGCCGCTTTCAGCGCCGCATCGCCAAGCTCACCGGCCTTGCGCACATATTTCAGTTCTGCGGGCGACTTCACCACACGGATCATGTTGACGAGATCACTGGCGTCGACAAGCTTGCAAAAGCCCTCGAGCGCCGCATCCACCGATTTGCCATTCGCATGGGTGAGGCCATAAGACTGGTTCTCGATGCCGAGCCGCCTGCCCTTGCACTTGAGGCTGGCCAGCATGTCGCGCAGTTGCGTGGCGGGCTTGGCGCCTGCCTGATCGGTCCAGATGCGGATATCGTCGATGATGGAGGTATGTTGCGCCTGGCGCAGATCAGCCGACCGCGTGAGCAGCGCCAGCTTGCCATCGACGCCGAGATAAAGACACTGGAAGAAGCAGAAGCCGAATGTGTCGTAGCCTGTCAGATAGTACATGCTTTCCTGCTGGAACATCAGCAGGCCATCGAGCCCTTGCGCCTGCATGGCGGTGATGGTGGCCTTGATGCGGCGGTTGTATTCGGCGCGTTCGAAATGCAGTGCCATTCCCGTTTCCTTATCTGAGTGCGATGGCCGAGATCAGGCGGCCATAATCCTTTTCATTGCGATGCGTGGCGCGGCGATAGCTGAAGAAGCGCTGCTCGTCGCCAAACGTGCAGAGTGACAAATTGACGACCTGGCCAACGCCCTCCGACTGCAGCCGGTGTTCGAGATAGGCTGGAAGATCAAACATGGAATGCCCGGCGCGGCTTGACGGCGTGAAGAAACGCGCATTCGCCGGGTCTGCCTCGGTGAAGCGAGCCGGGAATTCCGGCCCCACCTCATAAGCGGCCTTCGAAATCATCGGACCGATGACTGCGATGATGCGGGAGCGATGCGCGCCCTGCTCTTCCATGACCTTCAAGGTGCGGGTGGTGACGCCGGTGAGCGCCCCCTTCCAGCCCGCATGCGCCGCACCAATGACGCGGGCTTTGCTGTCGGCGAAAAGTACAGGCCCGCAATCAGCAGTGAGCACGCCCAAACCGATCCCCGGTGTCCGTGTGACGAGGCCATCGACGCGCGGACGCTCTTCACCCTCCCATGGGGCAGTCACCACAGACGCTTCAGCGCTGTGCACTTGCCAGCCAGAGAGCAGGCATTCAGGCCTGACGCCCAGTTGGTCCGCCACGCGGGCACGATTCGCAACCACCGAAGCGCGGTCATCGCCGGAGCCCATGCCACAATTGAGGGAGGCGAACACGCCAGCGGACACGCCGCCTTCCCGCGTGAAAAAGCCGTGTGAAATGCCGTCAATCCGGAGAGCGTCTGATTCAATCATGTCTGTCCAAACGGATAGGGCGTCATCAGGCCCGGTGAGGTGACACCAAGCACCTTGAACAGGTTACCCATCTGGTCCTCATCCGCAAGCCGCGCCATTTGCCGGTGCAGGGTTGCAGCGGTTGCGGGATCAGCATTCGCCGCCAGTTGCCCGATGCGCTGCTCCAGCCCCATGGCAAGCAGGAAGGCCCGCTGCGTGAGGCCGGGGAGCGCTACCGCCCCACCGGCCACAAAGGCCTTGGCCAACGCTGCGAAATCGACATGGGAGGTGAGATCGGCCTCGCCCGGCCTTTCAGTGACAGGCACAAAGCGGTGCTGGCGCGTGGCCTGCAGCGTGTCACCCGGGGCTGTGAGAAGGTGGCCATAGTCGATGATGAGCGCAGCACCAGGGTGGGAGCTGAGCCGCGTGCCGATGTGGCGGGCGATTTCTTCCCGTGCCGGGGCGAGTTCGATGATATCGCCCTCTCGGCCTGGCCCGCCCGGTGCCTCCGCGCCCAGCCCGATGGCAAGACGGCCATCCTCAAGCCCGACGACCCGCTCCCGCCACTGACCGTTCCGCCGCTCGAACTGGCGGATGGGAATGGCATCGAAGAATTCATTGGCGATCAGGATCATCGGGCCATCCGGCAGGTCTTCCACCCGGTCATGCCAGATCACGCCGCCCACCGCCTCATGCTGCTTCGCCCGCAGCATCGGACTGGTCTCAACGAGGAGGATCTGAGCAGCGGCGGCAAAAGCCGGGGCCGCCTTTCGCACCGTGCGGAGAACATCGGCCATCAGCGTGCCGCGCCCGGGGCCGAGTTCGACCAGATTGAAGCGGCCCGGCTGGCCCATCGCGCCCCAAACACCGGCAGCCCAAATGCCGATCAGTTCACCGAAAACCTGTGAAACTTCCGGCGCGGTAATGAAGTCTCCCGCGTCCCCCAGCGGATCACGGGTGATGTAATAGCCATGCTGCGGGTGGCCGAGGCAGAGGCCCATGTAGCGGTCGATCCGCAACGGGCCCTCGGCCTCGATCATCTCGGTGAGCAATGGTTCAAGGCCCCTCATGGCGCGACCGGATGAGAAGCCAGATGCCGATGGCGCAGAGCGGCAACGACAAGATCATGCCCATGGTTATGAAGCCGGCAAAATAGCCAAGGAACGGGTCCGGCTCGCGGAAGAACTCCACCACAATGCGCGACAGCCCATAGCCCAGCGCGAAAATGCCCGATGCGCGGCCTGCATATTGAAGCGCGCCGTAGCGGTGCGTGGCGACCCGCACGGCGAGGAACAGCACCAGCCCCTCCAGTATCGCCTCATAGAGTTGGCTCGGGTGACGTGGCAGTTGCAAGTCATCGAGTGGGAAGATGAAGGCCCACGGCATATCCGTGGCCCTGCCCCACAATTCGCTGTTGATGAAATTGGACAACCGCCCGAGGCCGAGCCCAACGGGAACGGAAGCGGCACCGAGATCCAGCATCCGGTCCAGCCTGGTGCCGATGTGGCGACCGTAGAAGAAGCAGGCCACCACGACGCCCAGAAAGCCGCCATGAAAGGACATGCCGCCATCCCACATGCGGATGATCTCAAGAGGGTTGGCGGCATAATAAAACGGCTTGTAGAACAGCACATAGCCAAGCCGTCCGCCCAGCACGACGCCCAGCACCGACCAGAGGAAGAAGTCATCAACCTGGCGAACGGTCATCGAGGGCTTAACCGGCCCCCAGAGCTTCGGGTTGGAGACCAGCCGCTTCATGTACCAGGTGGCAAAGACCAGCCCTGCGATATAGGCCAGCGCATACCAGCGGACGGCAAAAGGGCCGATCTGGAACAGAATGGGATCGATCGCCGGAAAGGGCAGAACGGCAGGACTGAGAGCCACGGAAATCATGGTGCGGGACACTGTGCGCACCGGGCGGTCCCGTCAAGCCTTGAAGCTTGCGGCGACGCCACATCTTGAAGTGGCGGATGAAAGCCCATAGCTAGTGTGAAACAGAGGATTTCCCCATGACCACCACCCAGACCCGCTTCTTCGATGAAATGGCCAAGCTGATGACCAATGCCGCGGGCGCAGCACAGGGGCTCCGGCGCGAGGTCGATACGCTCGTCCAGTCGCAGTTCGAGCGGTTGCTCAACAACATGGACCTGGTGAAGCGCGACGAGTTCGAGGCGGTGAAGGCCATGGCCCAAAAAGCGCGCGAGGAAAATGACGCGCTGGCGGCCCGCTTGCAGGCGCTTGAAGCAAAGCTCGGCATCGAATCGGCCTCAGCATCCGACTCGCGCGCGGACTGACCGGCAGCGGGCAAAACCGTTTGCGTTCCGCAGCGCCCGCGGACGTGACGTATTCCCTGTGGAGGAATCACCAAGTTTCCCCCGCTGACTCTTGAAGCGACTCAATCGCTTGGGCACCTTCCTTCCCGTGGCTGTATAAATGATTCGTCAGCCAGCGGAGGAATGACCGATGGCCTTGCAGGCCCTTGAAAGCGAAGAACTCTCCAATCCCCTCGACCGGGTGGAGCGGATAGCAGAGGCCTACCAGTGGGCATTTTCACGCACCGACTCCTGCGAAGTGATGATGGAAGTATCGGGCGGCTGGGGCGATTTCACGCTCTCGCTCAACTGGCGCGACGAGTTCGAGATCCTGCATGTGGCAGTGGGCTTCGAGATGAAGGTGCCACCGCCGCGGCGCGACGAGGTGGCAAAGCTGCTCGCCCGCATCAATGAGCAGTTGCTGGTGGGCCATTTCGACCTGTGGCAGGCCGACGGCAGCATCGTGTTCCGCAACAACCTCCTGCTCTCCGGAAATGCTGAGGCCAATGACGCACAGTGCGAGGCGCTGATCCGCTTCGCGGTTGAAACCTGCGAACGCTATTTCCCCGCCGTGCAATTCGTCGTCTGGGCCGGCCAGAATGCCGCCGAGGCGATGGACGCCGCGATGATCGATACAGTGGGAGAAGCCTGATGCATCTCACCGGAACGCTCGTGCTGGTGGGAGCGGGCAAGATGGGTGGCGCCATGCTGGAAGGCTGGCTCAAGGGCGGCGCCAAGCCATCCCATATCGTGGCACTCGACCCTGCCCCGCCGCCCGACATGAAAGCGCTGCTCGAGCGCAACGGCATCCGGCTCAACCCGGACATTTCCACGATCACCAATGCCGAAGTGGTTGTGGTGGCCGTAAAGCCACAACTCATGGAAGAAGTCCTCCCGGCGCTGACGCCGCTCAAGGCCTCGCGCCCGCTGATCCTCTCGGTGGCGGCCGGCAAGACCATCGCCTCCTTCGAGCGCCATTTCGGCACCGATGCGGCGGTGATCCGCACCATTCCCAATACCCCCGCCGCCGTCGGCCGGGGCATTACGGCTATGGCGGCCAATGCCAATGTCTCGGCCGCACAGATGGGCCTCGCGCGTACCCTGCTTGAAGCGGTGGGCGAGGTGGTGACCGTTCCCGATGAAGCGATGATCGACGCGGTGACGGCGGTTTCGGGTTCGGGGCCCGCTTATGTGTTCTATCTCACCGAATGCCTTGCGGCAGCAGGCGAGAAGGTCGGCCTTTCGAAGGAGCTTTCCATGCAACTGGCCCGCGCCACGGTGGCGGGTGCAGGCGAATTGATGCGTCAGTCCGGCACCGAAGCCGCAACGCTGCGCCAGAACGTGACATCGCCCAAGGGCACGACCTATGAGGCACTGCAGGTGCTCATGGCGGAGGACGGACTGCAACCGCTTTTCGACAAGGCCATCGCGGCGGCCACCCGCCGCTCCCGTGAGCTGGCGAGTTGACCCATGACGATTACCTATGACGACTTTCAGAAAGTGGATATCCGGGTCGGCACCATCGTGGGCATTGACCCCTTCCCAGAGGCCCGCAAGCCTGCCTTCAAGCTGAAGATCGACTTCGGCCCGGAGATCGGCATCAAGAAATCCTCCGCGCAGGTCACGAAGTATTACACGCCTGAGACGCTTCTCGGGCGGCAGGTGGCGGCGGTCGTCAACTTCCCGCCCCGCCAGATCGGCCCCTTCATGTCAGAAGTGCTCACCCTGGGCTTTCCCGACGGCGATGGCGATGTGGTGCTGGCCGCTGTTGAGCGAACCGTACCGAATGGCGGCCGGCTGTTCTGAGAGAGAGCCGTAGCGCCATGGTCCAGCTGCGTGCATGCGGGATCGTTGTGCTGGACGGACGGCTCCTGCAGCAGCGCAAGGAGCACGACTCCATATGGGCCTTGCCGGGTGGAAAACTACGCGATGGAGAGCAGGCTGCCGCAGCTTTGATGCGGGAGTTCTCCGAGGAACTGGGCGTCATGCCGGTCATTAGCCGGACGGTTTGGATTGTTGAAAACAACTTCGCCCATGACGGCAAATTCAATCACCAGGTCGAGTTCTACTTTGAAGCGACACTGGATAGTCGGGTTATGGTTGGGTTAGATCCTTCGCTGATGTTCCAATGGATCTCTGCTGATGATTTGGCCGATATGGATTTCCGGCCGAGCCTTCTGCGGGATCAGTTCTTTTCCCTGCCGCAGGGGACGGTTCACCTCGTCATTGGATAGCCAAGAAACAGCCTACGGCCGTCACCCCGGCGCAGGCCGGGTCCAGTTTCAGGCTTCATGTAGTTGGAAAGAGCGCTGGTTTCTGGCCTACGCCAGAATGACGGCAGAGTGTGCGGCGTAAGGCGGACCGAACCCATCTGACCGCATTCTGCTTCAGAACAATTCTGCCTCAGCCCATCCCGAACATCTTGCGCCAGTTGGCCATGGCTTGCATCCACGGGTTTTCGGCGGCGGGGCCCTGGCCCCAGATGTCCATCGGCGGCTTGGCGCCGAAGATCTTCTCGTAGGATTCGAGGGTTGCCTTCCACGCATCCGCCACGGAGGCCATGCTCTTGAAGTCAACGCCTTGCGCCATGGGGCGCTCGGTAATCATCTGGCCCAGCTGTTCCCAATAGTTCTGGGCGTTCTGCATGTGCATCATCCAGGTGTCGTTAATGACGCCCGGCGGGATGACCTGGTGGCCCGCGCGCATGGCGAGGAACAGGAACTTGCGATATTCCTCAATGACGCGCTGCGCCATCTCGGCATTCTGGCCCATATGCGTCTGCATCATGTCCATCAACGGTGCGAAGGCCTGAAGGCCTTGGGCATTCATGGTGTTGAACTTGAGCCAGAGCGGGTCGAGGCGATAATCCATCATGGCTCGCCTTATACAGGAATTTTCACCACCGCGCGAAGCCCGCCTTTCGGGCTATCCTCCAGCCTCAGGTCTCCGCCATGGGCGCGGGCGATATCAAGCGCGATGGCAAGCCCCAGCCCGGTGCCGGTCTCATCGAGGTTGCGGGCATTGTCGAGGCGCACGAAGGGGCGGAAGGCCTCCGCACGCTTGCCGGGCGGAATGCCGGGGCCGTCGTCGTCGATGTTCAGGGTCAGCATGTGGTCCGCCACGCTGGCGCTGACTTTCACAGTTTTCGCATAGCGCACGGCATTGCCGATGAGGTTGGCCAGAAGACGGCTGAAGGCGTTAGGCTTCACCCGTACAATCTGGCCTTCAGGCACCGCGATCTCCACCTTGCCGCCCGCCCGCTCAGAGGTCCGCACTGCAGCCTGCACGAGGCTGAGGAGATCGGCCTCACGCGCCACCTCTCCGGCATCGCCCTTCACGAAGGCCATGTAGTCTTCCAGCATGCGCTGCATCTCGTCCACGTCTTCCTTCAAGGGCTGCACCTTTGGCCCATCGCCCAGAAAGGCAAGTTCCAGCTTGAAGCGGGTGAGAATGGTGCGCAGGTCATGACTGACGCCGGCCAGCATGGCGGTGCGCTGTTCCACCTGTTTGGCGATACGGTCTCGCATATCGAGGAAGGCCTCACCCGCTGCCTTGACCTCGCGTGCGCCGCGCGGGCGGAAGGTTCCCACGTCACGCCCGGTGCCGAAGCTTTGCGCCGCGCGCGCAAGATCCGTGATCGGGCGGATCTGGTTGCGCAGGAAGATCGTGGCGATGCCCAGAAGCAGGAGCGATGAGAGCACCATCAGCAGAAGCAGGAAGCCAGTTGATGTGGCGAGGATGCGCTCGCTGCGGGTCTGGAAACGGAACACGGCATTTTCATCTGCCTGCACCCGGACATCAACGAACTTCGGCTGCTCGCGGCTGTCGATCCAGAACTCCTTGCCCGTCTCCACCGAGAGTTCGCGGGCAAGGCGCGTATCACCACGCGAGAAGAACGGTTCCGGCAGGGGCTCAGGGAGCCTGCCTGTCAGGATTGTCAGTCCAAGCCCGAGATTGTCATTGGCCAGGCGCTCGATGCGCGCCACGGCTGCGGGGCTGCGGTCAGACTCCTCATAAAGATCAACGAGCAGGCTGACTTCCCGGGCGAAGGACCGGGCAAGAAGCCGGGTCACGTTCTCGAAGTGGCGCTCCAGGATCAGGCCCGTCATGATCGTCTGAAGCAGAACGACCGGAGCCACCAGAATGATGAGCGAGCGCGGAAACAGCCCCTCCGGCATGTGCCGCTCAAGGAAGGCATTGAAGCGGTTATAGATCCAGTTCTTCGCCATGGCCCCTCAGCCTTCAGTCCAACTGCAGCACATAGCCTGACCCGCGCACCGTTTGCAGATAGACGGGATCAGATGGGTTTTCTTCGATTTTCTGGCGCAGGCGGTTGATCTGCACATCGACGCTGCGCGCGCCTTCCTCCGAGCCTTCGGCCGCCAGTTCGCCGCGCGTTACCGGGTTGCCGGCATTGGCGGCGAGTGTTCTGAGAAACTCCCGCTCACGGCTGGTAAGGCGCACGGGCTCCGCATTGCGGCGCAACTCGCCACGCTGCAGGTGGAAGGTGAAAGGGCCGAAGGTCACTTCGCTGCGCAGTGGCACAGGCGTCGCCTGCCGCCGCAGCAGGCCGCGGATGCGGAGCAGAAGTTCGCGCGGCTCGAAGGGCTTGGCGAGATAGTCATCGCTGCCGGTTTCAAGCCCGGCAATGCGGTCGGTCGGCTCGGCAAGCGCCGACAGCATGAGAACCGGAACGCCATTGCCACCAGCCCGCAGTGATTGGGTGAGCGAAAGACCATCCTCGCCGGGCATCATGATGTCCAGCACCACAAGATCAAAGGACATGATGCGCATTTTCTCGCGCGCTTCCGCCGCACTGGCCGCCGCCGTGATGCGGAAGCCGTTCTCCATCAGATAGGTCTGAAGAAGTTGGCGGATCCGCCGGTCATCATCGACCACAAGAAGATGGGGAAAGTCATCCACCGCTCATGTTCCCACCGTCGAGTTGACTGGCCCTCTCGATCCAGCCACGCACCGCCTCCCGGTTGGCGGGGGAAACCATGTGATAGAGCACCTTGCGGTAAAGATGGGCAGCATCCCCCTCGGGCAGCGCGACGGCGCGGCGGATGCGGCTCATCTGCGGGCTCATCAGCCGGTGGCGCAACTCCTCGCCTGCTTCGGTGAGATGGAGCAGGCGCTGGCGGCGGTCCGCCTCGCCCTCCTTCTGGTAGACATAGCCCTTGTCAATCAACTCCTTCAGCACGCGGCCAAGGCTCTGCTTGGTGATGCGCAGGAGATCAAGAAGCTGTTGCACCGTCATGCCAGGGTCACGCCCGACGAAATGCAGCACCCGATGATGAGCGCGGCCGAAGCCGAACTGACCCAGAATTTCGTCCGGATCAGACACAAAGTCGCGATAGGCAAAGAACATAAGCTCTATCAGGGCAACCGTGTCCTGATCGCTCAAACTGGCTTCACCGGGGGCGGAACTGGTAATTACGTCAGCCATATTGACATATTTAGCCCTCATCGTTAGTTTCGTCCACCTGATAACGACGTTGTATTGCGCGAACCGTCTTCCGGCTGGTTTTTCCGATACGATATAATCCTTCAAGGAGAACAAGACCATGGCGGGCATTCCCTTTGACAAGCGCGAGGGCTGGATCTGGTTCAACGGCGAGATCGTGCCGTGGGGCGATGCCAAGGTTCATGTGCTGACGCACGGCCTGCACTACGGATCCTGCGTGTTTGAGGGCGAACGCGCCTATGGCGGCGTGATCTTCAAGTCCACCGAGCATTCCATTCGCTTCCGCAACTCCGCCGAGATCATGGATTTTGAGATCCCCTATTCGGTCGAGGAACTGAATGCCGCCAAGGACAAGGTGGTGGCGATGAACGGCGGCGGTGACCAGTATGTGCGCCCCGTGGCCTGGCGTGGCTCCGAGATGATGGCAGTGTCGGCGCAGAACAACAAGATTCACGTGGCCATCGCAACCTGGCACTGGCCGTCGATGTTCGATCCCGAAACCAAGATGAAGGGTATCAAGCTCGACATCGCCGAATACCGCCGCCCGGACCCGCAATGCGCTCCAGTTCATGCCAAGGCAGCTGGCCTTTACATGATCTGCACCATCTCCAAGCACAAGGCGGAGAAGAAGGGCTACGCCGACGCGATGATGCTCGATTGGCAGGGTCGCGTAGCCGAATGCACCGGCGCCAACATCTTCTTCACACGTGATGGCGCCATCCATACGCCGATCGCCGACTGCTTCCTCAATGGCATCACGCGCCAGACGGTGATCCAACTTGCCAAGGATCAGGGTCTTGAGCTGATCGAGCGCCGCATCATGCCGGAGGAGCTTTCGACATTCAACGAATGCTTCATCGTGGGCTCCGCCGCCGAGGTGACGCCGGTTGCAGAAATTGGCCCCTATCGCTTCACGCCGGGCAACATCAGCCGCACGCTGATGGATGCATACACGAACGCCATCCGCCCCAAGGGCTGACTGCCGAAATAAATCGGCCGCAATTGTATCGTCGGGAAGCTGCGCCGGGACCATCCTGCGCGGCTTTTCTCCTGTGACACTTGCTTTGACGGATCGCCGGTTCGGGGTTATCCTGACCCGGTCAATGGAGGTTAACATGAAACTTAGCGACATCAGCAAGCAGGGCCGCAGGCTTCTGCTTTCCTCGATTCTTGCGGTGGCTGCCCTAATCGGCGCCGAGCAGAGCGCGCAGGCTGGCGGCATCAGCCCGGGTGGGGCCGCGATTGTCGGCGGCGTGGCCGGCCTCGCCATCGGCGCCGCGATTGCAGATTCAGCGCGCCCAAAAAGACCCTACTACTACAACGGCTATGCCCCGGCTTATCCGCCTGGACAATATGATCCCTATTGGAACAGAGTATACCGCCCCGATCCCAACGTGACGTGCTATCCCGCACAGCGCCTTTGCTACAACCGCTATGGCGCGATTTCCGACAAGTGGACCCGCCGGGTTTACGGCTCCTGATCAGGAGCATGATGATGACCTTTATTTTCCCGCTCCGCCGTGCAGCAAGCACCGCTGCACTCTTCGGGTTCATGGCGATTGGCGCAGCCGCGCCAGCCCTCGCGGACGATTACCGCATCGACGCAGCCTGGAAGGCCGCGCTTGAAAACACCGACGGCGTACTGACCGACCCGCAGCATGCGACTGTCAATATGATCGCCTATAACTCTGCCGCATCGCTGTTGTGCGACGGAATCGAACTTGATACTCCGAGGGTCGTCAAAGTGATGGATGAGATCATCGCTGCAGCACCCGCCGAGCTGACGCCAGAGCAGCAGCTTGAACGCTACACCGACATCCTGATGATGCTCGGCACGGCCAGGGGCATCATTCTGGCGGAAGGTGCTTTGCACGAAAAGGAATTCTGTGAAGGTGCAAACGCCGCCAAGGCGGATGCTGACATCAACGACTTCTGGAAATAACGGCGAGAAATAGTGGACAGGCCATGCCGCTCGATTAGTCTGGCGGCATGGCTACTCTTTGTGACTATCTCATCATTGGCGGCGGCTCCTCCGGGGCCGTCGTCGCTCGGCGGCTCAGCGAAAGAACCTCCGGCCGCATCATTCTTCTGGAAGCCGGACGGACGGATGAAGGCGACCCCGCCGCAACCGACCTGACGCGGCTTGACGAACAGACGGATGCTTATGACTGGGGCTTCACCGCCGCAACGATTGCCGGCGCCTCCCCTGAACTGCGATATGCGCGGGCGAAGGTGCTGGGTGGCTGCGCCAACCACAATGATTGCGCTTTCATTCCCCCTCCCCCCTCCGATTTCGACGAATGGGAACGTCTCGGCGCAACAGGCTGGAACGCCGCAGCCATGGCACCCTACCTCCAGCGCATCCGTGAGACCATCACGATCGAAACCGCGCCCTGCCACCCCGCCAGCCGTGCTTTCATGGACGCCGGCGTGGAGTTGGGCCTTGAAGAAGTGGACTTCGAAAGGCACGTGCGGCAAGGCGTGGGGCTCTTCCCGCTGAATGCGAAGGGACGCCTGCGGCAATCCTCTTCCGTTGCCTACCTCCACCCGCTCGCCGCACTTCCAAAGCACCTCGACATCTGGACGGAGTGCATGGCCAGCCGCCTCATCATCGAGAACGGCCGCGCGATTGGGGCTGAAACGGCGCGCGGTGAGATCCGCGCCGCAAAGGGCGTGGTACTGGCCTGCGGCTCGATCCAGACGCCGCAATTCATGATGGTCTCAGGCCTCGGGCCTGCAGCCCATCTCCGCGAACATGGCATACCGGTCATCGCCGACCTGCCCCATCTCGGACAGCACTTGCGTGACCACGTGGCGGCTCCCGTGGTCTGGGAGACCCATGAGCCCGTGACCGGTTGGGAGATCTGCCCTTTCGAAGCCACGATGATGCTCACCCTGGAGCCGGATGCGCCAGCGCCCGACATCCTGTTCCACTTCGGCCTGAGGGTGCGCGAGAAATATGCCGATGGCCCGCGCCTTGCCACCAAGGGTCCCGCGGTGAAGGCCTCGCCCAATGTGACGCGCGCCAAGAGCGAGGGCGAAGTTCGGCTCTCCGGCCCTAAAATGAGCGACAAGCCCGTCATCAATCTCAATTACTTTTCCGATCCCGCAGACCTTGACCTGCTGGTGAAGGCGCTGCGCTTCAGCCGCAAGCTGGGGGAAACGGCAGCCATGCGGAAGCTGTGCCGCACTGAAATCCACCCCGGACCCGGCGTTCAGACCGACGCGGAGTGGCGCGCCTATATCCGCAGCGTTTGTGAGACAGTTTATCACCCCTGCTGCACGGCCGCGATCGGCAAGGTAGTGACGCCAGACCTGAGGGTGATGGGCGTTGACGGCCTGTTCATCGCCGATGCCTCGGTGTTCCCATCTCTCATCACGGTCAACATCAATTCAGCCGTGATGATGACGGCCGAAAAGGCGGCGGACTGCATTCTGGAAGAATAGAAGTTTCTCTTGGAGAATCCCTGTGCAGGGTTGCCAGGTCCGGCGGACATTGGCAGTTTATGGGAGTGGAAATCAACCTGATGGGCCTCCGATGAAGACCTCTCTTTCCATACTGCTCGGTACGCTGTTCCTCGCCTCCCCCACGCTCGCTGGTGATTATTCCGGCGGACCGCTTCCCGCTGACGCCATCTACTATGGCGGCGACATCCTGACCATGGCAGGCAAGGAGCCACACTACGTGGGTGCGCTTGTTGTGGATGGGGGCAAGATCGTCTTTGCCGGCAAGCAGGCGGAAGCGATGAAATACAAAGGCACTGGGACAAGGCTCGTGAATCTCGAGGGCCACACGCTGCTGCCAGGCTTCATCGATACGCATGGCCACATGATCTACTTTGGCAAGAACCTGATCGATGCCGACCTGTTCGGCACGGCGGACATTCCCGACCTGATCGCTCGCATGAAGAAGCAGGCGGAAAACACGCCACCGGGCGACTGGATCGTGGGCTTCGGTTACAAGGCCCGCGGGCTGAAGGAAGGCCGTACGCCGAAGATGGAAGAGCTGGATGAGGTGTCGCTGGACCGCCCGGTGATGATTGTCGATTCATCGGGCCACCTTGGCGCAGGCAATTCGGCGCTGTTCAATCTCACCGGAATTTCCGCCGCCACCCCAGACCCCGAGGGTGGCAACTTTACCCGGAAACCCGGCGGTACCGAACTTGCCGGACCAATGGAGGAAACGGCGCTGAACATGGTGCGCAAGCAGCGCCGGCCCTTTACCGGCGTTTCCGCCGACCGCGTGGTGACGGGCGCCGTTGATCTCTGGGCAAGCTATGGCCAGACCACCGCCATGGAGTGCGGCCTTGGGCTTGGCGATGACGATGCGGATATTGTGAAGAACGCCATAGACAAGAAATTGCTGAAGATCGATCTCTACGTCTGCGCCAAGGATTCCGTCGCAGATACGGTGATCGAAACCGCGCGCGCCGTAAGCAACGAATATGCAAGTGCTGGCGCGGACGGAGATGATGCAACGGCGCGGCAAGACTTGATCGCAGCGCAGGGCACCTCTCCCGGCAATCCCGCGCCAAGGCTTCTGGCGGCCCGGCCCGACCTCGACAAGCGCTACATCAACCGCGTGCGACTGGGCGGTATCAAGTTCTGGCTCGACGGCAGCCTTGACACCGCGTGGTTCACCGAACCTTACAGCAACAACCCGCCGGGCAAGACGGGCCTCTATTCGGGCTTCCAGCAGATTCCGGATGAGGTTCTCGACGCTGCCTTCGACACATATTGGACCACCGGCATCCAGATCAACATGCACATGAATGGTGATGCGGCGGTGGACCAGGCGCTGCGTGCCATCGAAAAGGCCATCAAGAAGCATGGCATGCGTGACCACCGCCCGGTATTCATCCACGCAACTTACATGCGCACTGATCAAATTACGAAAATGGAGGAGTATGGCGCCGTTCCAAGTTACCTCACATCAGGCCTTGTCTCTGGTGGCGCGGGCGCCCTCTTCATGTGGGGTGGAGAGCGCGGCAACAAGGCCATCGCGGCCAATACACTTGAGCAGAAAAACGTGCCTTTCACCTTCTCCCATGATGCGCCAGTTTCACCCCAGCCATGGATTCTGGAACTCGTTGATGCCAGCGTGAACCGCGAAACGCCACAGGGCATTGTCATCGGTGAGAAGGAACGCATCTCGCCCTACGTGGCGCTCCGGGCCGTGACGGCCTATGCCGCCTATCAGATCAAGGAAGAGAAAACCAAGGGCACGCTGGAGGAAGGCAAACTCGCCGATCTCGTCATCCTCGAACAGAACCCGCTGAAGGTTGACCCAAAAACGATCAAAGACATCAAGGTTCTCGAAACCATCAAGGAAGGCGAGACGGTCTTCGCGCGAGCGAACTAGACCGGAATGAGGTTCGGTGAACTCACAACTATTCCTCTGAATTCCGTCACGCCGGCGAAGGCTGGGCATGGTGAGGGAGAGCGATCAAGAATGCACGGGAGGCTTCAACTGACAAAGAAGCTCCCTCAGCAAAGGCAAGTTGATCTCGTGTCAGCCGGTCCACTTGTCGCGAAGTGTCACCAGTTCCTCCGCTGCCGTGGGGTGCACGGCGAGCGTCGCATCGAAATCGGATTTTCTCGCGCCCATCTTCACCGCGATGCCAAGAAGCTGCGCCATCTCGCCCGCATCAGGTCCGCAGATATGGCAGCCCAGCACACGATCCGTCTCGCCATCCACGACGAGCTTCATCAGCATGCGCTCCTCGCGGCCCGACAGCGTGTGCTTCATCGGGCGGAAGCTGGTCTTGTAAATGTCCACCGCCTTGAAGTCCTGCCGCGCCTGGGCCTCCGTCAGGCCCACAGTGCCAATTTCCGGCTGAGAAAACACCGCTGTCGGGATCAGCGAGTGATCAACCGTCACATCCTTGCCACCGAACACCGTGTCGGCGAAGGCATGGCCCTCGCGAATCGCCACAGGCGTCAGGTTGGCGCGGTTGGTCACATCACCCACCGCATAGATCGACGGCACAGAGGAGCGCGAATAGGCATCAACCTTCACCGCAAGGTGCGGCGTCAGATCAACCCCCGCAGCCTCTAGCCCCAGCCCCATCACGTTGGGAATGCGGCCGGTGGCAAACATGATATGGCCCGCGCCAAACTGGGAGCCGTTGTTCATCGTCACCCGCACGCCATCGCCCGAGCGCTCGATCCGCGAGACATCGGTGTGGGTGCGAAGCTCAATGCCTTTCTTCTTCATCTCGCCGGCAAGATGGTTGCGGAGATCATCATCGAAGCCGCGCAGGATCTGATCGCCGCGATAGACGAGCACGGTTTCAACCCCAAGCCCTGAAAAGATACCGGCAAATTCCACCGCGATGTAGCCACCACCGACGATGATAATCCGCGCGGGCAGCCGTTCAAGGTCGAATGCCTCATTCGAAGTGATGGCCAGTTCATGCCCCGGAAGATGGCGCGGCAGGAAGGGCGTGGCCCCCGTGGCAACCAGAATATAGCGCGCCGTGACACTGCGGCCCGAAGAGAGCTTCACGCTGTTCGGCCCCTCGACAACCGCACGCTCGTGGATGATCTCCGCGCCGGAAGCTTCAAGGTTGCGAATATACGCCTTGTTGAGCCGGTCAATCTCCTTGTCCTTGTTGGCAACGAGCGTTGCCCAGTCGAAAGAGACTTTTTCCGTGCTCCAGCCGAAGCCGACCGCGTCCTCGAATTCCTCGGCGAACTTCGAAGCATAGACAAAAAGCTTTTTCGGCACGCAGCCACGAATGACACAGGTGCCGCCAACGCGGTATTCCTCCGCCACGGCCACCTTGGCCCCATAGCGCGCGGCGATGCGGCCCGCGCGCACCCCGCCCGAGCCCGCGCCGATGACGAAGAGATCGTAGTCGAAACTGCTCATCCCTTGCGGAACGTCTTCACGCCGTCCTTGGTGCCCATCAGCACGATGCCGCAGACATCGACAAAGAGTCCGTCTTCCACTACGCCCGGAATGCTGTTGAGCAGGGCCGAGAGGCGGCCCGGCTCCGGTATATGACCAAGCGCGGCATCGATGATGACGTTGCCGCAGTCGGTTTCAAAGGGCTTCCCATCCTTCAGGCGCAGCACCATGCTGCCCTTGAGGTTCAGGATGCGCAGGGCGCGCTCAATCTTCCACGCCGTGGCGTTGACACCAAAGGGAATGACCTCGATGGGCAGCGGAAATTTGCCGAGCGCCGCAACCTTCTTCGAGTCATCGGCGATGACGATCATGAAGCGCGCCGAAGTCGCCACGATCTTCTCGATCAGCATCGCGCCGCCGCCGCCCTTGATGAGCTGGAAGTTGTCGTCGAACTCATCCGCGCCATCGACACAGACATCAAGGCGCGGCTGATTATCGAGATTGGTCATCTTGAGGCCGAGGTCGGCCGCCAACTTGTAGCTCTGGCGCGAGGTGGCGACGCATTGGATGTCGAGCGCCTCCTTCTTCACCTTCTCGGCCAGCGCCGTGATGAAGTGATTGGCGGTGGAGCCGGTTCCAAGCCCCACCTTCATGCCCGGCTTGATGTAGTCGAGCGCGGCGATAGCCGCGGCTTTCTTCTGTTCTTCTGCGGTCACTTGTTGAGCCCACCCATCAGCATGTATTTCATTTCCAGATATTCCTCGACGCCATGGTGCGAACCCTCGCGGCCAAGGCCTGATTCCTTAACGCCGCCAAACGGCGCTTCGGCGGTTGAGATGATGCCTTCGTTGATGCCCACCATGCCATATTCAAGGCCTTCCGCCACGCGCCACACGCGGCCAATATCGCGCGAGTAGAAGTAGCAGGCGAGCCCGAACTCGGTGGCGTTGGCCATGGCAATCGCTTCGTCTTCCGTCTTGAATTTGAAGAGCGGCGCAACAGGGCCGAAGGTTTCCTCACGCGCCACGGCCATATCGGCCGTCACGTCGCGGAGCAGCGTCGGCTCGAAGAAGTTGCCGCCCAGCGGCTTGCCGCCGAGAATGAGCTTCGCGCCCTTCTTCACGGCGTCGTCGATGTGCTCCTGCACCTTGGCAATGGCCGCCTTGTTGATGAGCGGCCCCGTGGTCACACCCTGCTCGGTGCCGTCACCGACCTTAAGCTTCTTCACCGCGTCCGCGAGTTTCTCGGCGAAGGCCTTGAGCTCTTTCTGGCGCGCTTCCGGAAGCATGTCCCAGAGGTAAGCCCGGACCGCCCCCGCTCCAAGCGAAAAGCCCCGCGCAGGCTTGAATCACGGCGGATTCCGCCGACACTACGGACATGCGGCTCACCCCTTGGCTCCTCGGTCTGCTGACTTGCGTGTCATCCGCCTCCGCGGCCCAGCCTTGCCGCCTCGAGATCGTCGAGAAGGGCGACGGCTGGCCGGTGCCGGGCGTCGAGCTCCGCACGATCCATGGCGCCCGCTTCGTCTCCGACAACGCGGGGCTGATCGCCTTCGACCTCCCCGAACTGATGGGGCGCGAGACCTGGTTCACGGTTCACGGCCATGGCTATGGCGTGAAGGCCGACGGCTTCGGTCTCGCAGGCGTCCGCCTCACCCCTCTCGCCGGCAAGACCCTCAAGGTCACGGTCGAACGCACGATCCTCGCCCGTCGCCTCGGCCGCCTCACCGGCGCCGGCCTCTTCGCGGAATCCCAGAAGCTCGGCGAGCAGCTCGACTGGAAGGAAAGCGGCGTGCTCGGGTCCGATAGCGTCGTGACGGCCGAACTCGGCGGGAAGCTGCTCTGGTTCTGGGGCGATACGAACCTGGCCCACTACCCGCTCGGCATCTTCAACGTCTCCGCGGCGTCGACGGATAAATTCGTGCCGCCGGCGAAGCCGCCGCTCCGCCCGCCCTACGCCTACGTCAGCGAACGTAAGACCGCTCAGAGCGAACTGCGCCCGCGCGGCGTGGCGAAAGTACCCGGCGAAGGCCCGACCTGGATCTGGGGCGCGGTCACGCTGCCCGACGCCAAAGGGGCGCCCCACCTCGTCGCCTCCGCGGTGAAGACAAAGGGCGAGATGCATGCGTATCGCTGGGACCTCGTCGAATGGGATCCGCACGAAGAACTCTTCCACCCCCTCGACACGATCTGGACCGAAGACGCGGCGAACCCCAAAGCCCCGCCGATGCCGGAAGGCCACGCGGTGCCTTGGACGGATCCGGTCGGCCGCAAGTGGATCCTCTTCTGCAACCCGTTCCCGACCCTCCGCACGCCGGCGACCTACGAAGGCTGGAAGAATCCGGAAAACTGGAAGCCCATGCGCGCCGCGACCGCCGCCGCCACGCCCAGCGGCGAAGCCATCACGGTCCACCGCGGCCATATCGCCTGGCACCCCTGGAGTCGCAAGTGGCTCGCGATCTTCACGCAGAAGGCCGGCCCGCCTTCGTTCCTCGGCGAGATCTGGCTGGCCGAAGCCGCCGATCCCACGGGCCCATGGGGCAACGCCCGCAAGGTGCTCTCGCACGACGATTATACGTTTTATAATCCGGTCCTGCATCCGGAATTCTTCCGCGCCGACTCGCCGGTGATCCATTTCGAAGGCACCTACACGACGATGTTCTCCGGCAACAAGCAGCCGACCCCGCGCTGGGAATACAATCAGGTGCTCTACCAGCTCGACCTGTCGAAGCCGCCGTTCGCCGACGGAAAATAAAGCCCGCCCCGCTTGACCACCCGCCGCGGCCGAGGAGGATGAGCAGGTGAGCGACGCCCTCGACCGACTGCTGCGCGCCCGCGTCCGCCCGACGCGTCGCCCGGTCATGCGTCAAAGTTGGGATGACCTTTTCTTTCTGCATTGGGAATATGCGGCAGAGGCCATCCAGTCCCGCCTACCGGCCGGCCTCACGGTCGATACCTTCGAGGG
>JBEIDW010000013.1:0-42158 GCA_040383265.1 Hyphomicrobiales bacterium | reverse complement strand
GTCTCCCGTGATCTCGAGGGCATAGGCGTTGGGATCAGTGACGCCTGGCACGTCGATCTCGTCCCAGTCATTACCGGCGGGGAAGCCTGAGTCGTCGAAAAAGCCGCCCTTGCCGGCCTTGGCGAAGCCCATCAATGGAATTTGGCGGAGCTTCGGCGGTTGGCCACGCCGCCCGATCAGTAGGTCCGCGAACTCTTCCACCGTTGCGCCCGAGGCCTGCAGCAGGCGCGAGACGGACTCCATGGTGGGCCAGCGCGGCCGGCCATCCGGCCCGTTGCGCTTCGAGGGATTGAAGGATGTGGGGTCAAGCCCCGACTTCTTGGCAAGGCCCGAGGCCGAATAGCCATACCGCTCGGCAATGGTGTCAATCGCGTTCCAGACCTGCTTGTGGTTGAGCATGCGCGGCATCTCCCGAATCGCTGCTAAATTTCTTATTGATAGGAACCTATACCTTTCCAGCGGAAGATTGTCCAGAAGGCCCCGGCGGCCTATGGTCCGGCCCCATGCGATTCCTCTACAAGATTCTCGCGCGTGATGCTTGGCAGAATGCCTTGCGGGACGGCGTGTTCACAGGTTCCGCCGTTGATCACGCGGATGGCTTCATTCATCTTTCCGCCGCACATCAGGCGCGTGAGACGGCAGCCAGGCATTTCGCGGGCCAGCAGGATCTCGTGCTCATCGCCTTTGCGGAAGCAGATCTTGAAAACCTCACGTGGGAACCCTCGCGCGGGGGTGATCTGTTTCCGCATGTCTATGGGCCAATCCAGACGCGGGCAGCGGCATCGGTGCATCCGTTGCCACTGGTGAAGAATGCCCACCAGTTTCCGGAGGACTTTGGATGAGCCTCGGCCCGTTCGCGTTTTCACTGGCGCGGCCAGTGCTCCATGTGCTCGATCCTGAAACGGCGCATGGCCTGACGATCCGTGTGCTGAGCATCATGCCGGGCCTCGGCTCCACCGTGCTGGATGATCGCCTGCGGATCTGTAGCTTCGGCCTCGATTTTCCCAATCCACTGGGGCTTGCGGCGGGCTTTGACAAGAATGCCGAGGTGCCGGATGCAATGCTGGGACTTGGGTTGGGCTTCACGGAAATCGGCACGGTGACGCCGAAGCCGCAGGCAGGCACTCCACGGCCCCGCCTGTTCCGCCTGCCAGAGGACGGGGCCGTCATCAACCGCATGGGTTTCAACAATGAAGGCCATGCGGCGGCGCTTCGCCGGCTTGAAGCACGCAAGGGCCGTGGCGGCATCATCGGCGTCAACATCGGCGCCAACAAGGATTCGACTGACCGCATCGCTGACTATGTGTCGGGCATTGCGGCTTTCTCCCACCTCGCCGCCTATATCACTGTGAATATCTCCTCACCCAACACGCCGGGGCTTCGCGCATTGCAATCACGTGCCGAGTTGGAACAGCTTCTGACCCGACTCAATGATGCGCGGGCGAAACAGGCGAAGCGCCCACCCATGCTGCTGAAGATCGCGCCGGACCTGCGCGAGGATGAGCTCGAGGATATTGCTGCAGCCTGCGGGGGTGGCGCTGTTGATGGCATCATCGTGTCCAACACCACGCTGTCGCGCGATGGCCTGCGCTCAAGCCTCGCGCGGGAGCAGGGGGGGCTATCGGGTTTGCCGCTGCTGCAACTCTCAACCCGGCAACTGGCGCGCATTTATCTGCTCACCGATGGCCGCATTCCGCTGGTAGGCGTGGGCGGTGTTCATGATGCAGCCTCCGCCCTTCTCAAGATCCGCGCCGGTGCAACGCTGGTGCAGCTTTATTCGGCTCTGGTTTATGGCGGGCCGGGCCTGATTGCCGATATCCTGCGCGGCATGGCGGATCAGTTAAGCCGCGATGGTACAACGCTTGAAGCCTTGCGCGGACGGGATGCGGCGGTGCTTGCTCACCACACCGGAAGCGGCACGTAGGTGCTGATGATCTTCTCAGTGGCGCCGGAGGCCTGCGCCTGATCGAGGCCGTAGTCGAGTGCGGCGCGGATGTCAGGCTTGTCGGGCCGGACAAGGAAGGCGAGGTTGCGGCTGAAGAAGTCGAAATCTGAGAAGGAACTGCCCAGCAGCTTGCAGCATCCAGCTGCACCCTCACCCGAGACCCAGTAGATAACCTGTAGATTGTCGCCGAACAGCGCGTCGATCTTGCCGGTCTTAAGCGCGTCGCCAGCGGCTGCCAGCGTATCGAAAGGCACGAGCTTCGATTTGCCGTAATAGGCCTCAAGCCAGCGGGCGTGCAGTGTATCCTTCACCGCGCCGATGCTTGCGCCTGAAAGGGCGTTGCCATCTGCTGCCGTGAGGCTCGTGGCATCTGCCACGGCGAAGCGCCCCATAGTGCGGAAGTAGGGCCGTGTCGTCTCCGCCGCGCTGAGGGCTATTTCATCGAGGCGCGGTCCGGTGATGACTGCATCGGCCTCGCCGCGTTCGAGTGCGCCTAGAATTTCGCCATAGGGCCGGACTTCGACCGTGCAGTTGAGACGGGCGCGTTCGCAGGCGGCAATGGCGAGTTCCACCGACAATCCGGCAGGCGAACCCGTGCGCGAGCGGAAGCTGAAAGGCGCGAAATCGGCATCGGCCAGGAGCTTCACCGGCAGGTTCTCGGCAATATCGGGCGGGGGCTTATCCTCCACCGTGCGGAAGGCCGGAGCCGCCGATTGCTGCGAATATGCAACTTCAGGAAGAAACACAGTTGCAAGAATCAGCCATAAGCTCGTAGTAAACTTTACGCTAGGTCGCATTTACTCAGCCTATGCAGGTGGGTGACGCGAATGTTGTGGGGGGATGATCACCAGGGCTTTGGCGAGGCCCCCGCTCTTCCGCTGATCATAGCGGGGGTTTCGCCGCATGTCTTGCCGAGATTGGACCATGCGGCGCTCTGCAACCTACTGCGACGCTTGCCGCCCGATGAACTGGATGAGGCGCTCCGCGTCAAGTTGTTCCGGGCAGCGAGCCTTCCGAACCTCGTGCTCTTCGTGGCCTGCGGCGAGGTGGCGCTTTTAGCAGCACAACGAAAGGGGCTGCCGCTTGCCGGCTATGCCGAGGTGGCTGATCTTCTGTCGGCCGCCCGCGCCGTCCATGGGGCTTACCTTTTGCAGGAAGCGACCCTTGGGCTTGCGCGGCGTTTGCCGGGTTTCTCTGCACGGCGGCGGATGAGCCTTCCGCAGGCCTTTGGCTTCCTGCTCACCGCTGCGGGCCTTGCTGCGGCTGGCTTTCTGATGCCGCCTCAGTCCTTCATCACGCTGTTGTCCGCGGTCAGCGGGGTTTTTTTTCTGGCCGTTGTGGCGCTGCGGGTGCTTTGCCTTATGCCACCGGTTCCGCGCAAGCGCCCCGCCCCGCCATCGCTTCCGGACGCGGCGCTTCCTGCCTACTCGGTTCTTGTGCCGCTGTTTCGTGAAACCAGCGTGCTGCACCAGCTTCTGAATGCGCTCTCGCAACTCCGCTACCCGGCAGAAAAACTCGACATCAAGCTGATCCTTGAAGAGGAGGACATCGCCATGCAGCGCGCCCTTCTGGGATCAAGACTTGATGCGCGATTCGAGGTCATCATCGTTCCAGCGGGCCTGCCACAGACGAAGCCGCGCGCCCTCAATTATGCGCTGAAGTTTTGCCGTGGCGAGCTTGTCACAATCTATGATGCCGAGGATATTCCAGAGCCAGACCAGTTGCGCCGTGCGGCGGAACGCTTTGCCGCATCCTCGCCAGATCTTGGATGCCTGCAGGCGCAACTGACCTTCTACAACCCCAATGAAAACTGGCTGACGCGCCAGTTCACGGCGGAATATGCGGCGTTGTTTGGCGTTCTGCTTCCCGTGCTCGCCAACCATGGCCTGCCGCTGCTGCTGGGCGGAACATCGAACCATTTCCGTGCCGATGTGCTTCGCAAGGTGGGCGGCTGGGACCCCTTCAACGTGACGGAAGATGCCGACCTTGGGCTGCGCCTCGCCCGTCAGGGTTATGAGACGGCTGTGCTCGGCAGCCTGACCTATGAGGAGGCGAACACCCAGCCAGCCAACTGGATGCGCCAGCGCGCGCGCTGGCTGAAGGGCTTCCTCATCACGTGGCTTGTCCACATGCGTAACCCTGTCCGCCTGCTGCGCGATCTCGGGCCGGCGGGTTTCTGGGCCATGCAGGCGATGACCATTGGAATTTTCATCTCTGCCCTGCTGCACCCCTTGTGCATGGCGCTGACCCTCGCCCTTTACATCATGTATCCGGCGGTGCCAGATGGCGCGGGGCTTGCACTCATTGTGCTGGCGGGGCTGAATCTGTTCATCCTGTTCGCGGGCTATGGCCTTGCCATCGTGCTGACGTGCCGCGGGCTTCATCGCCGTGGTATCTTCGGCTGGGCGGGTACGCTCATCGCCATGCCGCTCTACTGGCTGCTGATTTCAGTCGCCGCGTGGCTGGCGGCCTGGCAATTCATCACGGCGCCGGTCTACTGGAACAAGACGCAGCATGGACTGTCAAGGTTCCAGCACGCCGTCAGGCGGCAGACGCTACGCGATACTGCGCGAGAGCCTCGCCGATCGTCGCGGCAAAGCTGACGCCGGGTGGCTTCACGCCATGGGTGGCGAGCGCGCGGCGGATGTCAGGGGCTGCCCCGCTTACATAGAGCGATACGCCACGCCGGGCGGCCTTGTGGGCAAGGCCCTCCATCACATTTGCGCCAGTCGAATCCAGGAAGGGAACGCCTGAAAAATCGACGATCAAGGCTTTGTGCGTATCCTGGATGCGGTCCAGCACGGACGCGATGGAGGCTGCAGCGCCGAAAAAGAACGCGCCTGTGATGCGATAGACCACCACATCCGGATTGGCGGCCAGCGCTTCATCATAATCGCCGCGCGGCTGGTCGCTGTCGGCCATGTCATCGCCCACGAAGGGTGTCTGGCTCTCAACCGCCGTCGTCTGCGACATGCGGTGGATGAACAGAACCGATCCCAGCGCGAAGCCCACGATGATCGCTTCCGTCAAATCACGGAAGATTGTCAGGAAGAATGTGGCGGCGAGCACCGCGATGTCACCCCAGCCGGAGCGGAGCAGCACGCTGATCGCCGGCTTCTCGATCATGTTCCATGCCACAACCGCCAGCACGCCCGCCAGTGCTGCGAGCGGTATGTAGGCGGCCAGCGGGGCTGCCACCGCCATGAACAGCAGGATGAACACCGCATGCAGCATGCCCGAGACAGGGCTATGCGCGCCCGCGCGCACATTGGTGGCGGTTCGCGCGATGGTTCCCGTCACGCAGAAGCCACCGAACAGTGCCGCGCCGATATTGGCGGCACCCTGCGCCACCAGTTCGCAGTTGGAACGGTGGCGGCGGCCCGTCATGCCATCCGCCACCACGGCGGAGAGCAGCGACTCGATCGCTCCCAACAGGGTGAATGACAGTGCAGCGGGCAGCACCGCGATGACCTTCTCCCAGCTGATGGCGGGAAGGGCGGGTGCTGGCAGCATGTTCGGAATGCCGCCGAACGCGGAGCCTATGGTGGCGGCTGGCAGATGAAGCAGCGCTGCGGCAACGGACGCCAGCGCCACGGCGATCAGCATGCCCGGCCACTGCGGACGTACGAACTTCATCCCTATGATGATGGCGATGGTGCCAAGGGAAAGTCCCAGCGCGGCGGGCGTGACGGTTCCCAGCGCCTGCCACAGCAGGGGGATCTTCTCGAGCAGCGGCCCGGGTTCAGGGACGCTGAGCGTCAGGCCGAGGAGTTCCTTGATCTGGCTCGCAAAGATGATGACGGCGATGCCTGCCGTGAAGCCGACCGTCACGGGGAAGGGAATGAACTTGATGAACGTGCCAAGTCGCAGGAAGCCCACCGCCGCCAGCATGACACCGGAGAGGAAGGTGGCGAGGATCAGTCCATCCATGCCATGCTGGGCGACGGTGGCTGACACCAGCACGATGAACGCACCCGCAGGACCGCCGATCTGAAAGCGCGAGCCGCCAAGCAGCGAGACGATGAAACCGCCCACCGCCGCGGTGTAAAGCCCCTGCGCGGGCGTTGCGCCCGAGGCGATGGCAATGGCCATGGAGAGGGGCAGCGCTACGATGGCCACAGTGAGGCCCGCGATTGCATCCATCCGCAACTGCTTTAGGCCGTAGCCCTCGCGTAGAACCGTTACAAGCTTCGGCGTGAAGAGTTCCGCGAAGCTGGCCTTGTGAGCGGCCGGAGGTACGGCGGATGTTGTCATCGGTCATTTGGCCTCAGCGGGCAAATGGGCTCTTCAGCTTCATGTGGCGATTAACGTCCTTGTACAGCAAGTAGCGGAAACGGCCTGGGCCACCTGCGTAGCAGGCCTGCGGACAGAAGGCACGCAGCCACATGAAGTCGCCCGCTTCGACTTCAACCCAATCATTGTTCAGGCGATAGACGGCTTTGCCCTCCAGCACATAGAGGCCGTGCTCCATCACGTGCGTTTCGGCGAAGGGAATGACGGCGCCCGGCTCGAAGGTGACGATGTTCACATGCATGTCGTGGCGGATATCGTTGGGGTCAGCAAAGCGCGAGGTGGCCCATTTGCCATCGGTGCCCGGCATGGCCACCGGCTTCACCTCCTCGTCGGAGGTGATGAAGGCAGCGGGGACGTCAATGCCGTCCACCTTCTCGTAGGCCTTGCGCACCCAGTGAAAGCGTACGGGTGCTGCACCGTCATTCTTCAAGGTCCAGTGCGCGCCCGGTGGAATGAAGGCGTAGCCGCCGGTCTTGAGCAGGTGGCGCTTGCCCTCAAGCGTCAGCGTCATGTCGCCTTCGACAACGAACAGCACGCCTTCTGCGTCAGGTTCTAGTTCCGGTCTGTCGCTGCCGCCGCCGGGGGACACTTCCATGATGTATTGCGAGAAGGTTTCGGCGAAGCCCGAAAGCGGGCGGGCAATCACCCAGGCGCGGGTCTTGTCCCAGAAGGGCAGGAGGCTGGTCACGATATCGCGCATGACGCCCTTGGGGATCACGGCGTAGGCCTCGGTGAACACGGCGCGTCCGGTGAGGAGTTCAGTCTGCGGCGGATGGCCGCCAGTTGGCGCAAAGTAGCTGCGGGTCATCGCGTCGTCCATGATTGGCAACAGAAGCCAATCGTAGGCCGACGCCGCCCTGACCGCAAGGCACGGCCACCATGCGAAACCGATACCCCCGATCAGTAGGTCTTGGGTTCCGGTTGGCCGAAGATGAAGTCTGTACCGTCAAGGTCATAAACGTCGGGACGGAAGTTCACGCGACCATCCTCGGTGGCCCATGCGGTGAGGTACATCCAGCGCACATCGGGGCCGTTGTCGATTTTGTGGTCGAGCTGCTCCGTCGTCGACCTGACGAGCTGGTAGGTCTGCTCATCGAGTGGCGGGAAGGAGGTGTCGAGAATCCAGCGCACCACGGTTTCCACCTGATCGATGCGCACACAGCCCGAGCTTTCCAGCCGCACATTGCGCCCGAACAGCTCGCGGTGCGGCGTGTCGTGCATGAAGACCATGTAGTTGTTGGAGAAGTTGATCTTCACCGAGCCCAGCGAATTATGTGGCCCCGGCTCCTGGCGGAAGAAATAGCGTTCGGGCGAGGTGGTCATCCAGTCGATGAAGACCGGATCGATTTCCGGCCCGTCCACGCCGTCGAAGACGCGGATATGGTTGACTTGAAGATAGCTCGGATCCTCCATGTATTTCGGCACGATGTCGCGCTCGATGATGGAGGCAGGGATCTTCCAATAGGGATTGAAGTTGATGTCGCTCACTGTGCTGGCGAGCGTTGGAGAGGGGCGTTCCGGTTTGCCCACAACAATATTGTGGCGTGAATAAACCAAGCCGTTCTGTACCGTTTCGAGCTGTGCCCCCGGAATGTTGACAAGAATTGCTCGTTCGGTGAGGCCCTGCGCATAGGCTTCGACACGCGGCAGGTTCTCGCGCAGCATGCCAAGCCGCGTTTCGGCAGGCACATTCAGCTGGGCGATGGTCTTTTCACCGACGATGCCGGAGGGAAGGACGCCATGATTGATCTGGAAGGCCCGTACCGCCTCCACCATCTCATCATCGTAAAGGTTGGCGGTCTCGCTTTGCAGCGTGTCAAAAGGCAGGTAGTTTTCGGTCACAAGGCGCTGGCGGAGCGCCATGACGGCTTCACCCTTGGCACCCTTCTTCAGGGTGCGGTTCTCGAGTTCCTGCCAGCCGCCGCCCGCCACGATCTCCTCATACATGGCGATGGCGCCCTGCATGAATTCCACCGAATTGAGGCTGAGCATTGGCGGTTGCTCCTGCCCCGCGACAATCTCTGTCTGGGTCGCCAGCTTGCCTGAGGCCTTGGGCGGAAGGGCTTTCCCGGGTGTGACGGTGGTGAGCGAGCTCGTGAATACCGGTTCTTCCGCCCATGCGGCGGCCCCCATCGCCACCAAGCTGGCCATGGCAAGAAGATTCCGGTTAAAAGCGCGGCGCGACTGCACGGATGAAACCCCCGATATGACCCGCTTAAGTGGGCGAGCTTGGTAAATGGTGTCTTAATTAAGAGAAGTCTAGCACCTGCCTGCGACGGGAATGAGGCAGACCCTTTTCTTATGAAAGCCCTGTTACCTCGCGCCGGAATGGAATTTCAAGAAAATCGGGCAGGGGCCGCCCGAAAGATTCGGCAAAATTGCGGCCGGCATGCACGGCTGCGGCAATTGTACCCGGCCCGTAGCAATCGCCCGCGCGGGTGGCCGCAATGCCCTTGGCCTGCAAATCCCGCCACAGCCCATCCACTGGGCGCTTGGCCGTCACCAGCACGGTGCAGTCCGTTTCGAGCTTTGATGTCTCACCGGTGAAAACGCATTCGAGCGTCACGTGATCGCCGGTGATGGCCGATACGGCCTGATTGGCGATGATCCGAACCCCGAGCCGCAACAAGCGCGACTGGATGGCCTTCTGTTCAAGCGAGGCCTTGGTGTAGGCCGAGGCAACGGAGGCAGGGGTAACGAGGCTTACCGTGTAATCCTGCTTCGCCAGAAGTTCCGCCAGCACGCCACCCATGTAGTAATGGTCATCATCGAAGATGGTGACGGTCTTACCCGTTGGGCGCCGGCCCCCCATCACATCATCGGGGGTCATGACCTCGCCCGCGCCCGCTATTGCGGCGGGTGTCACAAGGTGGCGGCCCGTACCGTCACGAAGCCATTCCGCGCCGGTGGTAACCAGGACATGGTCGGCCCCCAGTTCTGTCACGGTTTCCGCCGTCATTTCGCTTTCAAGATAGAGCGCCACATTGGGCATCTTGTTAATCTGCAAAAGGCGCCAGTCGCGCACCCGGCCCCAGGCAGAGAGGCCCGGCAGGCGGCATTCCTTCGCCACGCGGCCACCGGCCTCGGAAGCCTTATCGGCAATCGTCACCTGAAGCCCCCGCTGGCCAAGCGCGCGTGCGGCCTCAAGCCCGGCGGGCCCCGCGCCGACAATGAGGATATGCTTGTCTTCGTCCTTCGGGCGGATCAATTCCGGGTGCCAGCCGCGCCGCCACTCCTCGCCCATCGAGGGGTTCTGGGTGCAGCGGAGCGGCGTCATCGTATAATCATGGGTCACACACACATTGCAGCCGATGCATTCGCGGATGTCGTCAAGCCGCCCCTCGGCGATCTTGTTCGGCAGGAATGGGTCGGCAATCGAAGGCCGCGCCGCGCCGATCATGTCCATGATGCCCTGACGGATCACCCGCACCATGGCATCGGGCGAAGTGTAGCGGCCAACACCCACCACCGGCTTGGTCGTCAGCTTCTTCACACCCTTGATGTAAGGCTCCTGGAAGCCTTCCTCGGCAAAGCGCGATGTTTGCGAGTCCTTCGACCAATCAGACAGCGACAGGTCCCACAGGTCCGGCAGTTCCGCCATCATGGCAATGGCGTCCTCGACTTCGGCGGGCTCCAGCCCTGCCGCGCCCTGAAATTCATGCATGGCGATGCGCACCGGCACGGCGCAAGCGTCCCCCACCGCATCCTTGGTGTCCTCGATCACTTCGCGCAGCAGGCGCGCCCGGTTTTCCAGCGAGCCGCCATATTCATCGGTGCGGAAATTGGTGGCGCGTGACAGGAAGTGCTGGAAGATACCCAGTCCGTGGCCGGCATAGACATAGATGAGATCGAAACCCGCTTCCTTTGACCGGAGCGCCGCCTTGCGATGGGCGCGCCTGAGATTGCGGATGTCTTCCTTGTCCATGCCGCGCGCCTGCACGGGATCATAATTGTAACTCGCGGTGGGCATAGGGCTTACGGCGAGCGGTACTTCGCGGCTCCACAGATTGCTTGCCGTGTAGCCCGAATGGCAAAGTTCGATTCCAGCGAGTGATGCGTGCTCATGAATCTTTTCCGCGATGCGCGCCAGCATGGGGATGTCTTGATCGCTCCACAGGCGAAGTTCCACGAAGGGGGCGACATCCGCCGTGTGGTGGATTTCGACCATTTCGGTGCAGACGACGGCCCAGCCACCCTCCGCCTTCATGCCGCGCATTGCGGCCAGGGCGGACGCATCGCGGTAGCCCATGCCATTGCAATGCGGCACCTGATAGAAACGGTTGCGCGCCACATGCGGGCCGATGCGGATGGGGTCGAAGAGAATGTCATAGCGGGGATCGCGGGTCATCTGAGGGTCCGGAATGCTGTTTCGCGGGAGTTTGTAGCAAAGCAATGCCCGCTTCGGCTATGCTTCGTGAATATGACCACAGGCGGGGCGCGCACTATGCTGCCACAGTTCCACGACATCGAAAATGCTGCCGAACGGCTCAAAGGCTTCGCGGTGAAGACCCCGGTGATTGAATCACCGAAGCTCAACGCTCTGACGGGCGGGCGTATCCTGATTAAGGCGGAATGCCTGCAGCGCACCGGCTCCTTCAAGTTCCGAGGCGCGTGGAACTGCATCTCGCAACTCGACAGGGCTTCAGCACCGGGCGGTGTTGTGGCCTATTCCTCTGGCAACCACGCGCAAGGCGTCGCGGCGGCTGCGGCCATCAGGGGCCTGCCCGCACTGATCGTGATGCCTGCGGACACGCCGCTCATCAAGCAGAACAACACGAAGAGCTATGGCGCGGAGGTTGTGACCTATGACCGGGCAAGCCAATCACGCGAGGAGATCGCGACGCATTACATTGCGGCGCGCAGCGCGGCAATGGTGCCGCCCTTCGAGCACCCTGATGTTATCTCAGGGCAGGGCACGGTGGGCCTCGAACTCGCAGAAGAGGCCGCTTCGCGCGGCGTGACGCTGGACGATGTGTTGGTGTGCTGCTCCGGTGGCGGGCTGACGGCGGGCGTGGCGCTCGCCATGGAGGCCATGTCTCCCGCAACGCAGGTCCACACGGTGGAGCCTGCGGGCTTCGATGATTACGCGCGGTCGCTGAAAAGCGGGCGGATCGAGAGGAATGCCAGCGCCTCTGGCTCGATTTGCGATGCGCTGATGTCGCCCTCACCGGGTGAGATGACCTTTGCCATCAACCAGCGGCTTCTGGGCGAGGGCTATACGGTGACGGATGCCGAGGCGGCTCAAGCCTTGCGTTTCGCATTCGAGGTTCTGAAACTTGTGCTGGAGCCGGGCGGGGCGGCTGCGCTGGCCGCTGTGCTTTCTGGCCGCATCTTAACGCAAGGCCGCGCCATTGGCGTCATCGCGTCTGGTGGCAATTGCGACCCTGAAACCTATGCGCGGATCTTGCGGCACGAACTTTGATCAGGAGGCCCTGGCGAAGTCCTCAGGCATCAGCGGAACATCGATCTGTTCGCCGGGCTTGTGGCGGATGATAACGATGCGCTGCTTTGGAGGCTGTGCGGGCGGGGCGTCCGCCTCCACCAGCGCCGGGCGCAGGGGCTCAGCCACGGCGGCGATCATGGCCTGTGGCGCAGGCTCGAAAATGTCTTCATCGCCCCGGTAGAATTTCATGTGGCGGGGGGCCAGATCAGTCACCATGCCGTCCGCCTCGCCGGAAAGAGCTTCCGCAAGGTGGTCATCCCCGTCATCCTGCGACAGAGCATCCGCAAGCCGTGCCATCAGCACATCATGGTTGGCGGCAACGGAATTCTCCAGCCGTTTCATGCCGTCAAGTAGCTCCGCGGTTTCTGCTGTCCTTAGCCTGGACGCAAATTCATCGAGAAACCAGCGGCCCCGCGCCGTTTCCATAACAGCATCACGGATGGCGTCGAAATCCCCACGGCTGAGGTCAGAGGAGTCACTCCTCACCCTCGGCGGCATCGCTCTCGGCATACTCACAACTCCACGCACCAACGGGCCGACCGGCCCGGCCCCGCACAACACGCAAGGCGCTTCAGGCAACCATCATCATGGGGAGTGGTGAATCTTTCGTTTAGGCGCCCGATCACGCGGGCCGGGCCATGAAAGGCCATTCAGCCCCAGAGGCTCACCGGTGGGGGATTGATCACACTGCCATCGAAGCGGAGACCGGGCGAGCGGTCCTTTGTGAGCAGCAAGGGGCCGTCGAGGTCGATGACGTCCGCCAAAGGCGAGAGCAGCATGGCAGGGGCCATGGCGAGGGATGTGGCCAGCATGCAGCCGACCATGATCTTGAGGCCGTGTGCTTCGGCTGCCCGCGCCAGCGCGATGGCGGGGGTCAGCCCGCCCGTCTTGTCGAGCTTGATGTTGATGGCGTCGTATTTACCGACCAGGTGTTCCAACGTATCCAGCCCATGGGCCGATTCATCGGCACAGACAGGAATATGGCGCGTGGCTTGAAGCAGGGCAGAATCGGCGTCGGCGGGCAGGGGCTGCTCAACCATCTCCACGCCGTGATCAGCGCAGGCGGATAGCATGTCCTGCAGGTTTTCTGCCGTCCAGCCTTCATTGGCGTCGACAATCAAGCGGCAGTCTGGCGCGCTGCGGCGCACGGCGCTGAGGCGCTCGGCATCGCCTTCGCGGCCAAGCTTTAGCTTGAGCAGCGGGCGGTTGCAGGCTTGCGCCGCAGCCTTGCCCATGGCCTCCGGCGTGTCGAGGCTCAACGTGTAGGCGGTGACAGCGGGTGAAGGTTCTGGCAGTCCCGCCAGTTGCCAGACGGGCTTTCCGTGCAACTTTGCCTCGAGGTCCCACAGGGCGCAGTCAAGTGCGTTCCGCGCGGCAAAGGGGCTGAGGAGAGTAGGCACCTCGGCACGCGTTACGCTGGTTTCGATCCGTGCCCGGACTTCTTCCAGCGCCGCCATGACTTGTGGCACTGTTTCGCCGTAGCGCGGATAGGGTACGCACTCCCCGCGGCCCGTGCGGCCGTCGTGCTCCAAGGTCACCGTTACCACATGGGCTTCAGTCTTCGCGCCGCGCGAGATGGTGAAGCTTCCGGCGATCGGCCAGCGCTCATCGGCAATCGTGAGCTTTACCATGGGCTGGCCCGGCGTGGTTGATCAGTTCCTGGAGGAGGGCTCCCGGCGGCCGCGCGTAATGGCGGTGCCAGGGCCCGACAGATCAAGCTCGCCCGCCTGACGCTTCACGACATCAGCCAGAGCCGAGAGTGCCCCGATCTGGTCAGCCACCACCTGACGCATCGCATCGGCGTTGGTGCGGGTTTCCTCCGGCAGCTCGACAAGGGCGCGCCGCAATTCGGAACGCGCCGCCTCGATGTCTTTCACAACCTGCTGGGCGGTCATGCGCATGTCATGGGCCGTCTGCTGGAAGTCGGTGGCGGTGGTGGACAGCATGTCGTTCATCGCCGCCATGGCGCTCTCATGCTGTTCGCGCAGCAACATCGCTGCATGGTTGATCTGCCCGCCCGAGGCCTGCTCCAGCCGTTTGATCTCTTCTTCGAGGTTGCGGTTCGCCAGCGCCGACTGCTCGGCGATGATGCGGCTGATTTCCTTCGCCTTCGCTTCGGAGGCGGCAAGCGAGTCCTCGATCAGGTTCATGTAGTTGCTCATGACCTGGTCGATCTCGCCCGCGCGCTTCGCAGTGTCGGCCACAAGCGTTTCAAGCGCCTCTTTCTTGGAGGACAGCACGCGTTCCATCTCGGTGTTCATCTTGCCAACCGAGCGCTCGACGAGGGACGAGGCATCATCCATGCGTTCGGCAACGCGCGCCGATGTGCCTTCCAGGCGGCCAGACAGTTCTGTTGAAACGGCCTCGATGCGTTCGTCCATCGCGCCTGCGGCGGTGGCGAGCTGGTCGGACAGGAAGGCATTGGCGGTTTCGATGTGCTTGGCGAACTTGCGGTTTGCTTCCTCCAGCCGCAGGGCGGCGTTGACCGACACCTGCTCGAGTTCGCCGCTGACCTTGTCCACCCAATCCGAAAGCGAGCCGGCATCATCGTTGATGCGGCCCGTGATCTGCGTGGCGGTTTCGCTAAGGCCCTGATTCAGAGCCTCGGTGGCCTTGCCGAGATCAGACAGGATTTCAGCCGCGGCAGTGTTGAGGAGGTCGGCGAAGCGCTGGCCTGTGCCATCAAGCCTGCTAGAGATGTCTTCCGATACTGTTTCGAGCAGGTTTGTCGACTGGTCGAAGCGCTGGCGCAGAAGGTCCGCCGTCTGATCGATGCGCGACAGCAGCGAGGTTCCTGCAGAATCGAGCTGCGATGTGACTTCCGCCGAGGTCTGCTCGAGGCGCTGGGCCATGATCTCGTTGACTTCGCTGACCTGCCGGGTAACGCGCACGGCCGTTTCGGCGAAGGAGTCCGTCATCTCGGTTGCGGTGTGATCGATCTGGTCTGTCATCAGCTTGGTGTTGGCCGTGAACAGAGCCGATATGTCTGCCGTAGTGCGGTCCAACTGCTCGGTGAGGGTCTTGGTCTTGTCGGTGAACAGGCCGGAGAGGCTGTTCCACGTCTGATCGAGAGTTTCAGAGAGCCGTTGCGCATTGGTCGAGAACAGGCCTGATATGCGGCCGGAGGTTGTCTCGAATTCGCCTGCCACCTTGCCGGTGTGTGAGGTGAACACCTCCGACAATTTGAAGGACGTCTGCTCCAGCTGATGGTTGAGGCGTTCCGTGTTTGTGGTGAAGATTTCCGAGAGATGCGTGGATGTTTCGTCGAGCCGCTTGGTGAGCGTCTCGGTCGATGCTCCGAACAGAGTGGAGAGCTCGCTGGCCGCATGTTCCAGCTGGCTGCCGAGGCGGTCGGAGGTCTGGTCCATTAGGCTGCCCAGCTGCTGTGACGAGAAGTCAAGCTGCTGTGTGAGCTGCTCGGTAACGGAGGCAACTCTGGCAACCGTATCCCCCGTGGTGTTGCTGACATAGTCTGTGATGCGCTGTGCCGTCTGCTCCAGTTCGCCGCTCATGTGAGCGGAGACCTGATCGAGGCGGGTATAGAGTTTGCTTGCTGTGTCTTCGAGCTGACCAGTCATCGACGAGGTCGTTCCATCGAGCTTGCTGTAGAGCTGCAGCGTCGTATCCTCAAGGCGCCTGGTTACGTCCTCAGAGGAATTGGTGATCATCTCGATCAGTTCCCTGCGGGCCTTGTCGACATTGAGGACAAAGCTGTCGGATACGCTGATCAGCTTGTCCGTTACATTGCCGCCCGACTTTTCGACGCGCTCGGCCAAAGCGATGCCGGTATCAGCCATTTCGCGGCTGACGATTTCGGTTGTTTCCTTGAGGTGGGAAGTGATCGTGCCACTGGTGCTGACGATCAGGTCGCTCAGGGCAGATGAAACTGTGTGCAACTGGCTCGCCACGCTGTCAGATGTTTCCACGAGGCGGCCCGTGATGCCGGCGCTGACATCTTCGAGGCGGCCGGTGATCCCGACGCTGACGTCTTCGAGGCGGCCGGTGATCCCGGCGCTGACATCTTCGAGGCGGCCCGTAACCCCGATGCTCACGTCCTCGATGCGGCCCGTCAACAGCGCATGCACTTCCTCAAGGCGATGGGTGACAGAGGCATTGGCCTCATCAATCTTGCCGGTGACTGCGGTGGCGGTGGCGTTCAGATTTCCGTAGAGACGCTCCGCAGTTCCGTCGATCCGCGATTCAATGCCGTCTGATGCCCGGCCAATCACATCATGGAACAGGCGCGTTGTTTCCTCGAGGCGTGCGGTGGCGGCGGTGATAGCACGGGCCACTTCATCCTGCAGGGCTGATCCAGTTGAACCAATGCGGGTTTCAAGGCCATCGGTTGTCTGAGCGATAAGGTTATGGAACAGGGCCGAGGCTTCGTCGATGCGGCTGCGCGCGTTGTCAACCGACGAGGTCAGCATTGCCGTCAGTGTTTCGCTGGACATACCGATGCGGTCTTCGATGCTGTCGCTGGTGGTGCGGATGAGGCTCTGGAACGCGCCGGCTGTTTCGGTGAGACGGCTGTTCGCGATCGCCATCGTTTGTTCGACCTGGGAGAGCACGCCACGCGCGCGCTCGTCAAGAAGGCCGGCCACGTCTCCACTTGTATCGCTCATCAGGCCGCGCAGTTCTGCAGCGGTCTGGTCAAGGCGGGCCAGGGCTGTTGCGACTGTACCGTCGACATGGCTGACGATGTTCGCCGAGGATGCATTGAGACGGCCTGTAAACTCGTCTGTGGCCCTCGAAATTGCCATTTCGACACGCGCGGCGGAATCGCCGATGCGCTGCGCGGCATCGAGGTTCTGCTGGTCGAGTGTGGAGAGGATGTGCTGTGAGACCTCGCCCACGCGCGAGGTTGCGGCGGCAGCGCGGTCTTCGATGGTGTAGAGAATGCGGTTGGCGGAGTCTTCCACCCGGGCTCCGATAATCGTCGTCTGCTCGTCCAGCCGTGCGAACACGCCGCCAGCCGAGTCATCAAGCTTGGCGAAGATGTGCTCGGCCCGCGAGCCGATTTCGACGATGAGCCTGCCGGTGGTTTCCTCGATGCGGCCAGACACGCCAGTGCTCATCGAACCGAGATCAGCAATCAGCGCATTGGCCGTCTGGTCGATGCCGGAGAGTACTTGCGTTCCGGCGGCATTGAGGCGGCCGACGACGTTGTCCGTTGCGTCATTGATGGCGCCTGCCACGCTCGATGCAGACTGGTCGAGATAGCTCAAAAGTTCGCCACGGGCCTCGGCTACGCGGTGGACATAGTCGCTGGCGACAGTCTGCAGCCCTTCGGTGACGAGGTTGCCGCTCTGCTCGATCATCTGGCTGGCATCGAGGCTGGTGCGTTCCAGATTGCCTGTCACCTCCTCCGCGACTGACTTGATGTGGAAGCTGAGGTTGCTGCCGGTGGTCTGCAACAAGTCGGTCAGGTCGGTGAGTTGCTGGCGGAGCTGTTCAGACGCGGTGATGCTGGCGCGTTCCACCGTGCGGGTCACGTCATCATGCAGGGTGCTGAGGACGTCGATCGACTCGCGCACGGTCTGGCTGACGTTGGTTTCGAGATCCTGAATCGTGCGTCCGAATCCGCCGGTTTCGGCGTTCAGGGCCGCAGCTGTCATCTTCATCTGATCGATCTGGCCGCCCAACTGGTGCGAGAAATCGCGGAGCTGGCCGAGCAACTGCGTGGCGATATCCTCCATCTGGGAGGTTTGCAGGCCGATTTCGGACCCCGCAGTGTTGGCGCGGTCTGCCACGTCGTCCATAGCGCGCACGATGTTTCCGGACATGTCGCGAAGGCCGCCCTCGAGGCGCGTCAGCGTATCCTGGGCAGTGGCGACAATGCCGTCGAGATATTTCGTATTGTTCTCAAGGCGCACCACCAGCGGGTTGGTATCGTTGCCGATAAGCAGAGTGGCCTGGTGAAGGGCGGCCCGCTGATTTTCAATTCCGGCGACCAGGCTGCGGATGCGATCTTCGTTGCCGCCAAAAGCACGCTCGACCGCCGAGATTTCCTTGTGAACGATTTCCTCGAGTACGGCCGCACGCTGAACTGCGTGTTCGACGCCGCCGACGAGAAGGTCAATTTCGGAACGCACGGCCTGTGCGATGGTTGTCAGACCTTCGGTTGCGATATCCTGCGGGCGGATCAATCGCATGGCGGATTGAACGAGCGCCTCCGATGTCTGCCGCATTTCAGCGGCCCGCCACAGCACATAGGCCGCTGACCAGACCACAGCCACGGGAACAAGAAGAAGGGCGAGCGCCTGAAGCACGCTGCTGGGCGGAGCGGACGCGCCGAGCGTACCGGAGTTTGCGAAGAACCACCCGCCCGACCAGAGGGCGGTGAGAATGACGGCGATCAGTGCGTAAGGGGTAAAGGACGGTCGGCGGCGGAGCCGTGCCAGCATCATGGCCGTGCTGGGATCGGTGTCAAAGCCACCGCGGCCCTTGGCGGTGGAGGGATCTGCTGCAACACGGGGCGGTTCGCGGCGCTGGGCATCCGATTCAGCTTGACGACGGTCGAAACGGCGCTGGTCGGTCGTATTGGCCATTATTTCTTTTTCCCGCACTATCACTTACTTACAGCCCTCTGGGCCGTGATGCCTGATGCCACCGATAAGTCGACCACCCGGCATTTGATGTCCGGTAAGATGGCGGAGTCCTCGGCAGCAGAATTTCTGTAAATTTCACCATATCCCATCGGCAAAGTCCATTGAACCCGCCACGGTCGACCATCCCCTGTTATTTAACATTTGGTTAAGGGTGTATGCCCAAAAAGAGAAATTCAACAATTTTAAGCTGAATCTGAGTTTACCGCCTGCTCAACTCTTGCAGCTAGGATGGTGCCAGCGAAGAGAGGGTGAGTGATGCAAGCCGGCGGGAAGACATCGGGCAGCGAGAAACTGGAGGCCTTCGACCGCGCCCATCTTGATCATTATACCATGCAAAATCAAGAACTTGCTGGTGAGGTTGTGGGGCTTTTCCTGGCGCAGCTTCCGGTCACGCTGCAACTGATCGAGGCGGCCACGGCGGCGGATGAGTGGAGATTCGCCACCCACGCGCTCAAGGGGTCTGCTGCGGCTGTAGGCGCGTGGAAGTTGCATCATCTGGCCGCTGGCCTTGAGAAACTGGCTTTTCCGGGTGATGCCGACATCCGCCTCCTTCGCATTCAGGCCCTCAAGGCGTCAGCCGCCGAGTTCCGGGATCTGGTGCGCGGCACATACCCTCACTTGGCTTGAGGCGTCTGCCTCCCCCGCCCCAGTTGTGTTTCACTGGCCAATCCCCTAGATAGCCGGTCCATAAACGAACGCCCACCGGTGGATTGATTCATGGCCAAAATTACCTTCATTCAGCACAATGGCAGCGAGCAGACGGTCGAGGGACTGCCGGGCATGTCCGTCATGGAGACGGCGGTCAAGAACATGGTGCCCGGCATCGACGCGGACTGCGGCGGCGCCTGTGCTTGCGCCACCTGCCATGTGTATGTGGAACCGGATTGGGTTGAAAAGACCGGCGCGCGCAACGCGATGGAAGAAGACATGCTGGATTTCGCCTTCGACGTCCGTGACAACAGCCGTCTCTCCTGCCAGATCAAGGTGTCGGACGCGCTGGATGGCCTGCGCGTGAAAGTTCCGGAAAAGCAGTTCTGACACGAATTCCAAGCAAGGGAGCCGCCGATGTCCGAGGTTATCACCACTGATGCCGTGATCATCGGTGCAGGCCCCTGCGGCCTGTTCGCGGTTTTCGAGCTTGGCCTTCTCGACATCCGCTGCCATGTGGTGGATATTCTGGACCGCCCGGGCGGCCAGTGCGCCGAACTCTACCCTGAGAAGCCGATTTACGACATTCCGGCCCTGCCGGTGGTGACGGGGGCGGAGTTGACCTCCCGGCTCATGGAGCAGATCAAGCCCTTCAAGCCCACTTTCCACTTCAACCATATGGTGACTGGTGTCAGGAAGCTGGGCGAGGCCGATTTCGAACTCGAGACCGATGGCGGCCTGACGTTTCGGTCGAAGGTGGTGGTGATTGCGGCAGGCGGCGGTTCGTTCCAGCCCAAAAAGCCGCCCATTCCCGGCATCGAGGATTACGAAGGATCTTCCGTCTTCTATTCCGTCAAGAAGATGGAGGCGCTGCGCGGCAAGGACATTCTGATCGTCGGCGGTGGTGATTCCGCGCTGGACTGGACATTAAACCTCCAGCCGTTGGCGAAGAGCCTGACGCTCCTCCACCGCCGTGACGATTTCCGCGCCGCCCCTGATTCCGTGAAGAAGATGCGCGAACTGGCGGCGGACGGCAAAATCAACTTCAAGCTCGGCCAGGTAACGGGGCTCAAGGGCGAGGGTGGCATTCTTTCGTCTGCGACTGTCAAAGGCAATGATGGCGGATCTTTCGATATCGCCTGCAATGCAATGCTACCGTTTTTCGGCCTGACGATGAAGCTGGGGCCGGTGGCGGAGTGGGGCCTCAATCTGCACGAAAATCTTATCCCCGTTGATACCGAGAAATTCGAGACATCGGTCGAGGGCATCTTTGCGATCGGCGACATCAACACCTATCCTGGCAAGCTGAAGCTCATTCTTTCGGGCTTCCATGAAGCAGCGCTGATGGCGCAGAAGGTGTTCAAGCTGAAGAACCCCGGCGAGCGCCTGATGTTCCAGTACACCACATCAAGCTCCAATCTGCAGAAGAAGCTGGGCGTTTCGTGAGCGCGCCTAACTGAGCCCGCCGTCGCGCCGCAGCCGCTTGCGGGCGAGTACCAGTTCCTCCTTGCTGTTGGGCCGCCCGAGAAGCTTGAGGAATCCGTCGCGGCGCTCATGCACGGTGGCAATGGCAAGCCCCATGGGCACACCGGTTTCCACCAGCAGCGCCTCGCCCAGTTGCAGGCTCGATTCCACCGTTTCCGGAACGGCCTCCGTCACGCCAGCGGCATAAAGCTTCTCTGCATGGCGTTCATCGCGCGCGCGGGCGATGATCTTGAGGTCGGCACGCTGAGCGCGCGCAGCCTTCACCACCTCGTCAACCCGCACCGCATTGTCCATGGTGACGGCAAGGGCGCGCGCCTCCGCAAGGCCGCAACGTTTCAGGAATTCGGCATTGCCCGCATCGCCATAATAGACCGATGACCTGATCCGCCGCTCACGCGCCACCAGTTCTGCATCGCTGTCAACGGCGAGCCACGGTATGCGGTGCTCGTCCAGCATCGCGGCAATCAGATGGCCCACGCGCCCGAAGCCAGCGATAATGACTCGGGGCGCGCTGTCTTCGGGCAGCGGCGTTTCAACCGCCACCGCCTTCGCCTTTTGCCGCATCCCATAGGTGAGTTTCGCACCGCCGCGCGCCAGCAGGGGGAGGGCGATCATGGTCAGCGTCACGATCAGCACGATGTTGCGGCTTTCGGAATCGGCGATGAGCCCGGTGCTGAGAGCCGCAGCTGCGATGACGAAGCCGAACTCTCCGCAAGGCCCCAGCAGCAAGGCGCTTTCGAGGGACGCGCCATGATTGACCCGGAAGGCGCGTGCCAGGCCATAAACGATTGCCGCCTTCAGGAGAACCAGCCCCGCTGCTACGCCGAGCGTGTAGGCGGGCGCGGCAAACAGTGTGTCGAGATCAAGCTTCAGGCCGACGACAAGGAAGAAGGTGCCGAGCAGAAGGCCTTTGAATGGCTCGATCACCGCTTCGATGGCTCGGCGGTACTCGGTTTCCGCCAGCATGAGGCCGGCGATGAAGGCGCCCAGTGTCATCGATATGCCGGCAAAGCTGGCTGCCGCCCCGGTGCCGACCGCGATGAGCAGGGTTGCCGCCATGAATAGATCTGCGCTGCCCGCCCGAGCCACCATGCGCAGCAGCGGCCTGAGCAGGAAGCGTCCGATGAGAATGATCATCGTCAGCGCGACGCATGCCTGCCCGAGCGCCAGAAGAAGGCTGACGCCGATGTGGCCTTCAACCCGTTGCCCGAGGATAGGCACCAAAAGCAGCAGTGGTATCACCGCCAGATCCTGCATCAGGAGGATGGCGAAGCTGGTGCGCCCGGTCTGCGAACCAAGGCGCTTTGCATCCGACAGGAGTTGCACCACAATGGCGGTGGAGGACAGCGAAAGTGCTGCGCCGGCAATCAGTGCGGCGGGCGCCGAAAAGCCCATGGCCATCGCCGCTGCGGCAATCACCGCAAAGCTGATCACCACCTGAAGCCCGCCGAGCCCCAGCACCAGGCGGCGCATGGTGTTGAGGCGCTCGAAGGACAATTCAAGGCCGATGAGGAAGAGCAGGAACACGACCCCCAGTTCCGCGATGTGGCTCAACGTATCCGGATCGTCAATGTTGACATATTGGAGGGCGGGAACGGTCTGTACGAACTGGCCCATCACATCAGGGGACAGCAGGATGCCGACCAGGAGGAATGCCAGCACCGCATTCAATCCCAGACGCACGAACAGCGGGACGACCAGCCCCGCCACCCCCAGGACGATCAGGAATTCCTTATAAAGAAATGCGGTTTCCGCTGGCATGGCTGCTTTGTTCTCGGCGCCGCAGTGTGCGGCAGGCGCGGGTGGAAGGGAAGGCCGCGTTCATGCGTCAAGGAACAGCCGAGAGCACGATGAACATGATGAAGATGCCGAGATGCACAAAACCCTGCATGATCGAGGTGCGCCCGGGAAGAAGCGTGATGACGCTCACGAACAGGGCGAGCACGAGCAGCGCCGTGCGCTGCGGTTCGAGCCCGAGGATCAATTCCACATGGGCCGAGGCTGCAACCAAGGTGATGACCGGAATGGTCAGGGCGACGGATGCCAAGGCCGATCCAAGTGCCAGATTGATCGCCGTTTGCGGACGGTTTGCGAGGGTGGCGCGGATTGCTGCGATACCTTCCGGCGCCAGAACAAGCGCCGCAATGACGACGCCGGTGAATTCGTCTGGAAGGCCTGCCGCCTCGATGGCGTGATGTAGCGCCGGCGACAGCATCTTGGCCTGGATCACCACGCTGATGAGGGCGATGATGAGAAACACGAGGCTGACTCTGGTTACACTGGTGCTTGGCGGCTCTGCCTTGATGCTAGCCGCATCCGAATCATCGGTGGCGCAGAGAAAATAGTCCCGGTGGCGCATCGTTTGCACGAAGAGGAAAGCACCGTAGAGCAGGACAGACACAATGGCCACGGCCGTGAGTTGCACCACCGAATAGGTGGGGCCTGTGGTTGTCGTGGTGTAGTTCGGAATGATCAGGGCCAGCGCCGCGAGCGTGCCAAGCACGGCGAGATAGGAGGAGGTGCCGCTCACCTGATGCGTCTGCTCATAGTGCTTTCGGCCGCCGAGTAGGAGCACGAATCCGAGGATTCCGGTGAGTACCAGCATGACCGCCGAATAAACGGTGTCGCGCGCAATGGCCGGGCCGCCGTCTTCCGAAGACAGCATCAGCATGACAATGAGGCCGACCTCGATGATCGTTACGGCAACGGCAAGAATGATGGACCCGAAGGGCTCTCCCACACGAGCCGCCACGATTTCGGCATGGTGGACGCCTGCGAAGATCGTGCCGCACAGGATGACAATCTCGGCGATGAGGACGAACAGACTGCCCTTGGGGAGCATGCCCGAGAAGTAAATCGCGATCAGTATGACGGAGAGGATCGGGAATATGATCGCCCAGCGTGGATTTGTCGGTTGCGAATGTGTGGCCACGTGCCGTCTCCTGCCTTGAACGCAAGACATAAAAACGGGAAACATGAAACCCGCAAGTGATTTTGCCATCGGCCGCCGGGCCTTGAAGGGGATATGACATGTCGCAACGCAAGAGAGGGCGGGATCTGGGGCTGCCGTTTCCCGGCAATCCGGGGGTTTTCAACGCCATGACCGATGTGCCGGGGGTTGAGGTGGGCACGGTGACGCTGGTGTCCGGCGATGGCCCTCTCCGGGTGGGCCACGGGCCGGTGCGTACTGGCGTTACCGCCATTCTGCCGCGCGGCCGCGCGAAAGCGCATGTGCCCTGTGCCGCGGGTACCTATGCGCTGAACGGTAATGGCGAGATGACCGGCACCGTGTGGATCGAGGAATGCGGTGAGTTGCAGACGCCCATCACCCTCACCAACACCCACTCCTGCGGGGTGACGCGCGATGCGACCATCCGCTGGCTGGTTTCGCGAGGTGTTGGCACCGGGCAGGATTGGGGCTTGCCGGTGGCGGCCGAAACCTATGACGGTGACCTCAACGACATCAACGGCTTCCATGTGACGGCGGAGCACACGGCCATGGCGCTCGATGGCGCGCGCTCCGGCCCCATCGAGATGGGCAGCGTAGGGGGCGGCACGGGCATGCTGACCTATGATTTCAAGGCCGGGAACGGCTCTGCTTCCCGCATGGTCGAGATTGCGGGTCGCTCCTTTACGCTCGGCGTCTTCGTGCAGTCGAATTTCGGGCGGCGGGAAGACTTTACCGTGCTGGGCGTGCCGGTGGGACGGCATATGCTGGAGGGCAAGCTCCGGGGCAAGGAGCAGGGCTCCGTCATCGCCATTGTGGCGACTGACGCGCCATTGATGGCGCATCAATTGAAACGTCTGGCGCGGCGCGTACCGCTGGGCTTGGCGCGCACCGGTACGGTGGGGAACAATTCTTCCGGCGATATCTTTCTCGCTTTCTCGACGGCCAATGAAGCCGCTTTTGCACAGCGCGCGGGCGTGGCGTGGATGGAGACGCTGGCCAATGGCGATCTTGACCGGTTGTTCCTCGCCACGGTGGAGGCGACGGAAGAAGCGGTGATCGACGCGATGCTCTGCGCCGAAACAATGGTGGGGCGGGACGGCAACACCGCCATCGCCCTGCCGCAGAAGGAGTTGCTGGATCTCATGCGGCACTATGGACGGATGTGACCAGCAGCCTCCTGCCATTTCCGTGGCCGGAGAAGTGGTGTAGGATCAGCAACGCAAACAGGAGAAAATGCGCCATGACCACCAATGTCGGAAGGTTCGACCGCGTGACCCGTATCGTCCTCGGTCTCGGCTTGCTATGGTTCGCGCTGTTCGCGGCGCCCACGGGCTATAACTGGATCGGCTGGATCGGTATCGTACCGCTGTTCACGGCGCTCATGGGATATTGCCCGCTCTATTCTCTGATCGGTATCAATACCTGTGGCGCGCTGCGCGACTAACCGTCTGCGCTTTGGGTTTGCTGGGCGCGCAACAGAAGCTTGCGCGTCAGCAGCATACCCGCCGCCATGGCCGCCACGAACAGCACCGATGGCCACAGGCCAAAGACCAGCGAGGCAATGGCCGGACCGGGACAAAAGCCGGTCAGGCCCCAGCCAATGCCGAACAGCGCTGCGCCTGCGAGAAGCCGGCCGTCGATGAAGCAGGCGTTGGGCAGGTGAAAGCCATCGGAGAACAGCGGCTTGGGCATTTTCATCACGGCGCGGTAGCCGAGGAAAGTGACAATCAGGCCCGCACCCATGACGAAGATCAGCGTCGGGTCCCATGTTCCGAAGATGTCAAGGAAGTTCTGCACCTTCATCGGGTTCACCATTCCCGACAGAGCGAGGCCGGCGCCGAAGATGATCCCTGAGAGTATGGCGGTCAGGCGGTCCATCATCAGCCTCCGATCACATGGCGCATGAGAAAGACAGTGATGACGGCGACGGCCATGAACATCATCGTCGATGCGATGCTGCGCGGCGAAAGCCTCGAGATGCCGCAGATGCCATGGCCGGACGTGCAACCCAATCCCAGGGTGGTTCCGGCCCCCACGAGAAGGCCACCGATGACCGTGGTCACCGGATTGCCGGGAAAAGCGATGCTGCCGGGATCAAACCCGCCCAGCAGTGCGGTGATCGCCGTGCCGATCAGAAGCCCTGCGATGAACAGGAGCCGCCAGCCCTTCTCGCTCAGTGCTTCGCCCGAAATGACGGCGGAAAAGATGCCCGAGACGCCAGCGATGCGGCCGAGTCCGGCCATGAGCATGACGGCGGAAATGCCGATCAGCGCGCCACCGAGCACGCCCGGGATTGGTGTGAATTCCGTCATCTGCGGCAGTCCCCTTGCATACGAGTCTTGCCAGCTATCCTACAGCCAGCCTGGGGAGGCCTCAATGCCGGAATGACGGATGGCAAATGACCCGGGCGCCCGGGCCCGGGTCTTGCCGCAATGTCTCAGGGCGTGGGCTGACCTTCAGCCGGGGCTTGCTGGTCGGCAGGCTTTGCGTCTTCGGGCTCATCCGCGGACCCGCACCAGCCCTGTCCTTCTCCGTAGCCCCGGCCCTGACCCATGCCGGGCCCCATGCCGTGACCCATGCCGGACCCCATGCCGTGACCCCAGCGGTAGCCCTCGCCCTTCTGTTGGCGCTTCATCTGCCGGTCTTCGGGGCCAATCGCGCCATCATTGTTGGCGTCGCGCTGCGCGACCATCTTCGACATCGGCGCCTGATATTCCTCGATCGTCACCATGCCATTACCGTCTTTGTCGAGGACTTGGAACGCGCGCATCATCATCTGATTGCGGCTCTTGAGAAACAACAACTTGAATTCCTCAAGCGACAGCGTGCCGTTCTTGTCGGCATCGAATTCGGCAAGCCACTGCTGACGGTTCTGGTCGATCTCGGCCTGCGTGACCTTGCCGTCCTTGTTGGCGTCATAACGTTCCATCATCTGCTGGCCCATCATGCCATAGCCCCGGCCCATCCCGCCACGACATCCGGCGCCCTTGCCGCCCATCATGCCTTCACCATACCCCATGCCGGCGCTGGCAAGGCCGGCGAGGCCACCCAATGTCAACAGGCTTGCTGCTGCTGCGGCTGCGATGATCTTTGTCTTTCTTTGCATCACGGATGCTCCTTTGGCTCTGATGCAAATAAGACGGGCGCAGGCGGCAAGTTCCGTCGCAGCTTGCTATGAAATCTCCGCAGCCTAGCGGACCAGTTCACGCATGGCGCGGTCGAGGCCATCAAGGGTGAGTGGGAACATGCGGCCATCGAGCGTGCGTGAGACGAGGCTGATTGAGGGCGAGTAGCCCCAATATTTCTCAGCGGAAGGATTGAGCCACACGGCCTTGGGATAAGTTGCCGTGATGCGGTGAAGCCAGGTGACGCCTGGCTCCGCGTTCCAATGCTCCACGGAACCCCCTTCATGCGTCAGTTCGAAAGGGCTCATCGAGGCGTCGCCGACGAAGATCACCTTATAGTCATGCGGATAGGTGTGAAGCAGCTGCCATGTATCCAGCCGCTCGGTATTGCGTCGGCGGTTGTTCTTCCACACGCTTTCGTAAACGCAATTGTGGAAGTAGAAATACTCCAGATGCTTGAACTCGGTGCGTGCCGCCGAGAACAGTTCTTCGCAAACGCGGATGTGCGGGTCCATCGAACCGCCGACATCGAAGAAGATCAGCACCTTCACGGTGTTGCGCCGCTCCGGCACCAGTTTCACATCCAGCCAGCCCTGCCGGGCGGTGGAGCGGATTGTATCGGGAAGGTCGAGCTCCTCCGCTGCGCCCTCGCGGGCGAATTTCCGAAGGCGGCGCAGCGCCACCTTGATGTTGCGCGTACCGAGTTCCACCGTATCGTCAAGATCCCTGAACTCGCGTTTGTCCCATACCTTGACGGCGGAATTGTTGCGGTTCTTGTCCTGGCCAATGCGCACACCCTGCGGGTTGTAGCCATAAGCGCCGAAAGGCGAGGTGCCGACGGTACCGATCCACTTGCTGCCGCCTTGGTGGCGGCCCTTCTGCTCCAGGAGGCGTTTTTTGAGTTCCTCCATGATCTTGTCGAGCCCGCCGAGCGCCTTGACGAGCTTCTTTTCGTCCTCCGTCAGGTGTTTCTCTGCCATCCTGCGAAGCCATTCTTCAGGGATTTCGGCAAGCAGTTCGTCAGCCGGCGTTGCTAGCCCCTTGAAGACATGGCCGAAGATGCGGTCGAAGCGGTCGAGGTTGCGCTCATCCTTCACCAGCGCCGCGCGGGCGAGGAAGTAGAACTCGTCGGTCGAATATCCGGCAAGGTCTTTGCCAAGTGCCTCCATGAGGGTGAGATATTCCGTGAGTGACACCGGCACGCCGCCGCCGCGTAATTCGGTAAAGAGGCGCAGAAACATCAAGGCTCTCCCGCGATGATGACGGGATATCCCGTGGCTTCTGCCTCCTCCGGCGCGTTACGGCAGAACGTATCGCGACTCTTCTTCGCTTCGTAGCTGAAGTCCTCATAGAAGCTGTTGAGTGGCTGTGAGAGCAGCGAAGCGAGGCCCGCGATATCATATTCGTGGAAGTGCTCGAACAACACCTTCTTCACATACTCATTCACATGGATGCGGCCGGCGCAATGATCTTCCGCCACGTCGAGCAGCGCCACGGCCATGGCAATGCGTGTGCCGCGGTTCTCGGCTTGCACGGGCAGGGCGAGCAGCATCAGGGCGAGGCATGGCAGAATCAGCCTCATTCCGCCTTATCTCCCGTGGCAGTGGACACGAGTTCCCTCATCAGGCTGCCGAGCGTGTCCTTGGCGGAAGCCTCCTGCGGGATGGGGCGGCAGACATCGCGCGCGGCGAGCCCCACGCGCGCGGTGAGGATGCCATTGACCGTGCCCTCACCAAATCGCGCCGACAGGCGGCCCAGCAGCCCCTTGCCAACCACATGCTGGATGAGGTTGTCGGACAGCGCGATGCCACCCGTTACGGCAAGATGGCTGACGACCATGCGCGCCAGCCTGAGCGTTGAAAGCGTGGAGGGCCGCCCGCCATAAAGCGTTGCCAGTTCGCGGATCATGCGCAGGTTCTGGGCCGCTACCATGACGATGTCGAGAACCGCCGTTGGCGCGACAGTGGTCAGCAGCGTGATGCGGCGCGCGGCATGGGCGATGATGCGGTGTGCCTCGCCATCGCGCCAGCTTACAAGGTGGCGCTCGGCGAGTTTCAAGCGGTCGCGCCCGTCCATGATGTCGGACTCGTGGCGCCTGAGTTCGCGCAGGCCCAGTTGCGCATCGGGGCGCGAGGCATAGAGTGACTTCAGTTCGCTGATGGCACGTTGCGCGGCGGCGGAGTCATCGGCGTTGATGGCATGCGCTGCGTCCGTCTGGATGTGCTCGATCTTGCGAAGCCTGGCCAGCGCCCAGGTTTCGCGCGCGGCGATGGCAAGCGCTGCGAGCCCTGCAATGGCAGCCACGGCCAGCGCCATCCAGCCAAGGACGAGCGAACGCGCGAAGAAATCCTCGATCAGCCGCGTGGCGGCTAGCCCCGCCCACATGGTGACAAGAACAAGCACCGCACTCATGAAAACAGCGCCCCAGCGCAACCGGCTGGGCGCGGGCAGGGGCGACGGGGGCATGACGATCAACCCACCCTCGTCGATGTCGGGCTCGAAGGTGATGCCGGTGATGGCGCGGGGCTTGCGCTGTGGGCCCTCATCCGCGTCATCGCGCGATGGTTCGTCAATGACGAAGGCCTTTGGGGAACGCGGGGTCTCCATCATGAGAAGTGGTCTCCCAAAAGGAAGTCCATCGTGCGGTCGAGGCGGATGTGCGGCCACATGCCATCTTTCTGGAGCGGCGGGCGGAAGCGCACAAATTTGAGGGCGCCCTCAAGCGAGCCGTCGAGCGCCTTCTCTGCATCGCGTGGCAGGTCTCCGGGAAAGATCGCCGCTTCGGTGTTGCCGTCGAAGTCTGTTCCGCCCACGGTTTCACCGGCAAGTGGCGTGCCGACGATGCATTCAAGCGTCTCGCCCTTCTGTTTGACACTCGCCTCACGCGTAGCGCGGATGGCAGCAAGGGCCGCAACCTGGATGTCAGCGCCTGTGTATTCGGCACGCGTCATCGCATCCCGCACGATCAGCTTCAGGATGTTTTCCAGCCTGTCATGGCTGGTATGGTGCAGGAGATCGGCCTTGGTGGCCGCGAACATCACCTTGTCGATGCGGCGGCCGAACAGCGAAGAGAAGATCGAGTTGGAGCCTTGCCGGAAGCAGGTGAGAATATCAGTGAGCGCATTTTGCAAATCCTTCACCGCGCTTGATCCCGCATTGAGGGCAGTCAGCGCGTCCACCAGCACGATCTGCCGGTCCAGCCGCGCGAAATGCCCATAGAAGAATGGCTTCACGATGGAGGAGACATAGGACTGGTAACGCCGCTCCATCAATGCGCCAAGTGAACCCTTTGGGAAATCCGTCCCCGGAACAATATCGAGCGGCGCGAAGGCAAGCAGAGGCGAGCCCTTGTAATCGCCCGGCATCAGGAAGCGGCCGGGCGGCAGGGTGGAGAGTGACACATCCTCTTTCCGGCAGCGGGCGAGATAGGCGGTGAAGACATCCGCTGCGTTGATGGATTGAAGCTCATCGGCCGGCTGGAGAGGGTCAAGCGTGGCGAGGACCGCGTGCCAGTCGCCCGCATGCTGTAGGCGCGGCGCCAAGCGGCTGGCCGCTACCGTGGCCGCGCTCCACTCGGCGTAGCTCATGCGCATGAGGGGCAGGTCGAGCAGCCATTCGCCAGGATAATCCACGATGTCGATGTGGAGGCGGCCCGAACCGAGGTTGCGGGCAATCAGGCCGCGCGGCGTATATTCTGCCGTGATCCGGAGTTGGCTGATGCTGCTCGTGCCCTGGGGCCAGTGGCGCTGCTCACCCGACAGGGCCTTCACATGCGATTCATAGGCAAAGCGCGGTAGCGCATCATCGGGCTGTGGTTCGAGATAGCAGCGGGTGATGCGCCCACCGCTCATCGCCTCGAACGCGGGAAGCCGGCCGCCCTTCAGCAGCGCATTGACGAGGGCGGTGATGAACACGGTTTTCCCGGCGCGCGACAGGCCGGTCACGCCCAGTCGCACCGACGGGCTGACGAGGCTTGTGGCGAAATCGGTAAGCCCCCCCGCTGCAACCCGGGTTTCTTCCAGAATGTCCGAAAAGCTGGCGATCTCGGTTACCCCTGATTGGCGCCATAAGTGGTATGAATGTCAGCCAAAGGCAAGGGCAGGCCTCAGCCGCTGAGATCGACCGGCCGGACAAAAGCTTCGAGCCTGCCGCTGCCTGGTTCGGTTGCAGCCCAGCTGCCCTTGCCGAAGGAGATGATGGCGAGGCCTGCAGTGGGGTATTTTTCGGCCATCTGGCGGCGGGGCGCGGTCTCGCCGCTGCCGGACAGGGCGGAGGCCAGCGCGGCCGTGGCGGGATTGTGTGTGACCAGCATCAACCGCTCTGCCGTGCCGCCATGGTGGCGGATGGCCTCCAGCAGGGCTGCGCCATCTCCGAAGTCATAGAGCGCGTCGATGAACCTGGCTTCCGGCGGGGCCTCGAATTGCGAGGCAACGAGCCCCCAGGTTTCGCGCGTACGGCGGGCGGGCGAGACCAGCGCCAGAGCGGGGGCGAGGCCGTGGTCTGCCAGCAGGCGGCCCACCCTTGCGGCATCCTTCAGCCCGCGCTCGGCGAGCGGCCGTGCGAAATCATCCATGCCGACTTCGGCCGTCACGGCCTTGGCGTGGCGAAGCAGAAGGAGTTGGCGTTCAGGCATGGCGGCTCCACAAACCTTCAGGCTACCCGAAGGTCACTCCGGGCATCAGCCTGTGTCGGCAAAAAGAATCGCCGGGTCAAGCCCGGCGATGATGAAACTCTGGTGTCTTCAGCGCGGCCGATCGCCGATCTTCGACAGGTCGAAGGGCGTTGTCTGGTACAGTTCGTTGATCCAGTTGCCGAAGAGCAGATGCGCGTGGCTGCGCCAGCGGTTTTCCGGCGGCAGTTCCGGGTCATTCTTCGGGAAGTAATTGGCCGGAAGCTCGATGGGTTTTCCGGCTGACCTGTCACGCCAGTATTCATCTGACAGTGACGTCGTGTCATACTCAATGTGGTTGAACATGTAGAGCGAACGCCGCCGTGGATCGTTGATGAGGCACAGGCCTGCCTCATCCGACTCCATAAGGACTTCCAGGTCCCTGTCCGTGGGGAGGTCGGCGCGGTGGTTTTCCGTCCAGCGCGAGACGGGAACCGAAAAGTCATCCGAGAAGCCGTGCAGGTAGGGCGAGTTGGGCTTGAGGTTGCGGTGGCGGTAAACGCCGAAGGCCTTCTTCGGTAGCGTGTGCTTGGGAACGCCGTGGAAGTGGTGAAGTGCTGCCTGCGCTCCCCAGCAGATGTTAAAGGTTGAATGGACGTTGGTCTGAGTCCAGTCATAGATTCGCGAGAGCTCGTCCCAGTAGTTCACATCCTTGAACTCCAGCAGTTCGACGGGAGCGCCGGTGACGATGAAGCCGTCGAACTTGCGGTGTTTCACATCCTCCCAATTTTCATAAAAAGCGAGCATGTGGTCGGCAGGGGTGTTCTTAGGGGTGTGGCCGGTGATCTTGACCAGGGTCAGTTCCACCTGCAGCGGCGTCGCGCCGATCAGCCGCGCGAACTGCGTTTCGGTCTTGATCTTGTTCGGCATCAGGTTCAGGAGGCCGATGTGAAGCGGGCGGATGTCCTGCCGTGCGGCGGAGGCTTCCGTCATGATCATCACGCCCTCGGATTCGAGCGTGTGGCGGGCGGGAAGATCGTTGGGGATGCGGATGGGCATGCGGTTTACGTGGCCTGATCGATGATGTTGGCGAGGAGTGCGCTGAAATCCGCCTCGGACTGGACGGAGGGCACGTCACGCATTCGGACTGTGTAGCCAAAGTGATCCGCGATCGCCTTGTAAATGGGAATGCGGTGGTGCAGCAATTGCTCGAAGCCCCAGACAGCGAAGCCATCGGGGTCCACGTCGTCGTCCTTCGAAATGCCGTTCAGCTCCTTGTATTCCACCCACTTCCGGTCAAGAAACTGCGGTTGATAATACATGGGCTTGGGTGCCTTGCGGAAACGCTCTACCAGCATCCTCGTGTGTTCGGGCGTGCCTTCGATGTAGAGAAGAACCGTGTTCTCGGCGAGGCAGGAGAGAACCGGATCGAGCGGGTTATCAGGGTCTACCACCTCGCACAGGGAGCCGCCTGAATCACACACGAAGTTGCTATACTGGTAGATGTTCCGCGCCTTGTCGATGAAGCCCGGCACATCCAGCAGGGCGGCGATTTCCGCCTCGCGGTGCTGTTTCTGGCGGCGCTTGTACTCGGCAAAGGAAATGCCCCCCTTGTCCGGGTTGCCGGGCTTGCCAAGATAAGTCGAGAGCGGCTTCAGGTGATCAAAGGTGATGTTGGACTGGATATGGATCGAGTCCGACATCAGAAGATCGCGCAGGAAGGGAACGCGCATCGCCTCCCGCTTGAAGTTATCGACGATATGCTCGCCCATGTAGCGGGTGCCGATGCGGTAATCGACCGAGTAATGATACCAGCCGGAATCCTGAAGGAGGTTGGAGAGCGTCGTCTTGCCGACCCCCGACATGCCGAATATGGTAACAGCCTTCTGCGGCTGGTTCGCGAAGTCTTTGCCTGATGTGAAGCGCATGATTGCTCCATAGCGGAAGGCATGGGGTGGGGGCAACCGGCGCGTTTTCAGGGTTGAGGCATGATCGACGCGAATTATTCCGAGCGGACCTGGTATGAGGATACGGCCAGGCGGGGGGAGTTGGCCGGCCCGGTGACCGGGCGGGTCGAGGCGGAGGTGTGTGTGATCGGCGGCGGACTTGCCGGCCTCACCACCGCTCTGGAACTCGCCCGCCGCGGTGTGTCCACCACGCTGCTGGAGGCAAAGCGTATTGCCTGGGGCGCTTCCGGGCGGAACGGCGGTTTCGTCTCCAATGGTTTCGCGCTCGGCATGGATGACATCGCGGCGCGGGTGGGAGCGGATGGTGCCCGGGCACTCTACCAACTCTCCCGTTTCGGCACCGAATATGTGCGCCGCGAGATTGCCGAGACTGACCCTTCGATCAAGATGGGTGAGGGTTGGCAGTCCTGCATCCGCTACTCCAACGCTGCGGAAAAGCGGGAGTCGGTGGCTGAAATGCAAGCGCTATATGGACAGGAGATGGAGTTCCGCGACGTGGCCGAAACCCGCGCGGCGGTGAACTCCGCGCGCTATTTCCAGTCCTCCTACGATCCTACCGCCTTCCACATGCACCCTTTGCGCTATGCGCTGATGATCGCCGCCAAGGCGGAGGCCGCAGGTGCAAGACTGTTCGAGAACTCACCCGCGCTTGGCCTGCGCCGCGAAGGCGCTGTGCATGTGGTGCGCACGGCCGGCGGCGAGGTTCACGCCAGGCATGTGGTGTACTGCGTGTCCTCGCTGGACCGGACCCTTCACCCGCAGACGGGCAGGGCGGTTCTTCCCGTCGCCACCTATGTGGCCGTCACGGAGCCGCTGCGCCAGAATGTGATCCGTACACGGAGTGCCATTTCGGATTCCCGCCGCGCCGGGAATTATTACCGGCTGGTGGATGAAGGCCGCCTGCTGTGGGGCGGCGCTATCACGACGCGGGTTTCCGAGCCCGCACGGCTTGGCGAGCGCATGAAGAAGGATATGATCTCGGTCTTCCCATCATTGGGCAACCCGAAGATCGATTATGCGTGGGCGGGCCTCATGGGCTATGCGCGTCACTTCATGCCTGTCATTGGAACGGATGGCGCAGGGCAATGGTGGGCCACGGCGTTTGGCGGCCATGGCATGAACACCACCGCCATGGGCGGCATTCTGATGGCCCGCGCCATTGCCGCGAAGGATGATGAATACCGCCGCTTCAAGGCTTTTGGGGCTGACTGGGCGGGCGGCCCCCTCGGCCGCATGGGCGTTCAGGCGGGATATTGGTATATGCAGTTTAAAGACAAGCTGGACGAGCGGCGCTTCGGAAAGGCAGCCTGATCCCATGGCATTCGGCAGCAATGCGTTGAGCCCCAACGCCTCCTTCGACCCCTACTGGTGGCGCGTTGCTCCGCACGAGGAAAAGGCAAGCCCGGGCGTTCCAACACGCCGCACGGATGTGGCGATTGTCGGTTCCGGAATCACCGGCCTGAATGCCGCTATTCATCTGGCGCGCGGCGGCCGACATGTAACGGTATTCGAGGCGAAGGAGCCTGGCCACGGGGCATCGACCCGCAATGCGGGTTATGTGGGCCGCACGCTGAAGCACGCCTTCGGCGAGATCATGGAGGCGGAGGGGCTTGAGAAGGCGAAGGCTACCTATGGCGAATTGATGGATGCCTTCCTTGCTGTGAAGGACACGGTGGAGCGGGAAAACATCGCCTGTCACTATCGCCAGCAGGGCCGCTTGCTGCTTGCCACGTCATCGGCAATGTATGATCAGGTGGCACGTGAGTTTGGCTTGCGCGAAAAGCATCTGGGCGAGGCCTTTTCGACGGTGGGCCGCGCCGGGCAGCGCGAGGAAATTGCGACCGATCACTATTTTGGTGGTGTCAGGATTACTGATCACGCCGGTCTTCACCCGGGGCTTTATCATCAGGGGTTGCTCACTGCGGCGCGGGCGGCGGGCGTCACCATCTGCGCCTTCACGCCGGTGCTGGGCTTCCGGAAGGAGGCTCAGGGCTTCACAGTGTTCGTGCGTGGCGCAAAGGTTGAGGCGCGGGACCTGGTCTTTGCCACCAATGGTTACGGTGGGCGGGAATGGCCATGGCTCCGCCGCCGGATCATGCCCTTCCACGCCTATCAGGCCGTTTCAGCACCTATGGGCGAGAACCGCATCAAAGCGCTGCTTCCGGGGGATCGCACCTTCATCGACTGGAACTTCAATGTGGATTGGCTGCGCATCGCGCCGGGCGATCCCACCCGCATCGTCTTCGGCGGGCTGACGGGTGAGGTTGATGCCGACTTGCGCATCATGGGCGAGCGGTTGCGCAACAGGTTCCTCCGCGTCTTCCCCGAGATGGATGACCTGCAGTTTGACCATGTATGGACGGGGAAATGCGCCGGAACCTTTGACATCACGCCGCGTATCGGCTGCCATGAGGGCGTTCACTATGGCAGCGGATATTGCTTTGCCGGTGTTCCCATGGGCACGCTGTTCGGCGCCAAGATCTCGCGGCGCATCCTTGGTCAGAGTGGGGGCGAGAGCGTGTTCGATACGCCGCCTCCGACGAAGTTCTGGTACAACGGCAATGCCTGGTTCGTGCCCTATGCCCTGAAGTGGATGAGCCGCAACGACCGGTAGGAAGGTTGGCCGGAGGCCCGGTGAGGGCCCTTTACCGTCCCTCGCGCCTTGCCATGAAGGCGAGACGCTCGAACAGCATCACGTCCTGCTCGTTCTTCAGAAGCGCACCGTGCAGCGGAGGGATCACTTTCCGCGGGTCACGCTCTGCCAGCGTTTCAGGTGCGATGTCCTCGTTGAGGAGGAGTTTCAGCCAGTCGAGGAGTTCCGAGGTCGAGGGCTTCTTCTTGAGGCCTGGCACATCGCGCAGTTCAAAGAAGATGTTGAGCGCTTCGGAGACGAGGCGATTCTTCATGCCGGGAAAATGCACATCAACGATGGCCTGCATCGTCTCGGGGTCCGGGAATTTTATATAATGGAAGAAGCAGCGGCGCAGGAAGGCGTCCGGCAGTTCCTTCTCGTTGTTGGACGTGATGATGAGGATGGGGCGGCGCTTCGCCTTTACCGTTTCGCCTGTCTCGTAGACGAAGAACTCCATGCGGTCGAGTTCCTGCAACAGATCATTTGGGAACTCAATGTCGGCCTTGTCGATTTCATCGATGAGCAGCACTGGTCGCTGCTCCGCGGTGAAAGCTTCCCACAGCTTGCCGCGTCGGATGTAGTTGGAAATATCATGAACCTTCTTCTCGCCAAGCTGTGAGTCGCGAAGCCGTGCCACTGCGTCATATTCATAGAGGCCTTGCTGCGCCTTGGTGGTGGATTTGATGTGCCACTCGATCATGGGAGCGCCCAGGGCCTGTGCAATTTCGCGCGCCAGCACGGTTTTCCCGGTGCCAGGCTCGCCCTTCACCAGCAGGGGCCGCTCAAGCACGATGGCGGCGTTCACTGCTGTCTTCAGATCATCCGTCGCGACATATCCGGCTGTTCCCTCAAACCGCATCAATCCTGTCCTTCCATTCTCCGGGCAGGCAATTTCGCACATTTCCGGGCTCTTGTGGCAATCGTTGCAAAAATGTCGTCAAATCATGGCCTTGGCAAGCCTGTGGATGACCTCCCGGAAGCCTGGTCCGGGCCTATTGTGGAAGGTGCGGCCTGCCGCTATAAGCCGCCGCCACAGGGGGCTCAGAGAGAGTTCGAAATGGCTGTAGAAGTCGACGAAGACTACAAACCGAGTGACGACGAGCCGTTCATGAACGAGCAGCAGCGGAAGTATTTCCGCGCCAAGCTCGTCGCCTGGAAGGACGAGATTCTTCGGGAAAGCAAGGAAACGATCGCGCATCTTCAGGATGAGAATCACATCCTGCCGGATCTTGCTGACCGTGCCTCCTCCGAGACGGACCGTTCGCTGGAACTGCGCACCCGTGACCGCCAGCGCAAGCTGATCTCGAAAATCGAAGCGGCGCTGAAGCGGATCGAAGATGGATCCTACGGTTACTGTGAGGAAACGGGAGAGCCGATCAGCCTGAAACGGCTTGACGCCCGCCCGATCGCCACGCTGTCGATCGAGGCGCAGGAGCGGCACGAGCGCCGGGAACGCGTCTACCGCGACGACTGAGATTGAAGGGCCGCGCAAGCGGCCTTTTTTAATTTGGGCGTGCTTAGAAAAGTTACGTGTTTAACTTTGCAATGGAGTCAGATAAGTAGGCCGGGCATTCGAAATAGGAGAGTCCCGATATGCGCATTCTGACCGCCGTTTGCCTTCTCGCGCTCAGCGCCGCACCTGCCTTTGCTGGTCAGGCCGAAGCCCAGAGCTGCGCGAGCAGCCTTGATGCCAACGGCCAGGCGATTTTCAACGCCGTGTTGCCGCAGGTGACACCCACAGTTGACCTCAAGGCCGCAGTGACCACCGCCACGAAGGCCATGGTCGAATCTGGACAGCTGTCCATGAGCAAAGCCCGCCCCGCCGCCATGGCCGCCGGCGAGTGTCTCAAGCTGGCGATGCAATAAGCAGATCAGGCACGTCTGATCATGGCCGGGCATTACCCGGTCATGATCGGCATGATGTCAGACGAACAGGTCAACCTTCTCGAAAGTCCTGACGTCGACAAGCCCCACATCCGAAATCCGGAGTTCGGGGATGACCACCAGCGCCAGCAGCGAGTGTTGCATGTAGGCGTTGTTCAGGGTGCAGCCGCAGGCCCTCATCGCGTTGACCAGCCTTTCAGCCTTCTCAGCCACCACCTCTGCCCGCTCATCCGACATCAGCCCGGCGATGGGCAGTTCAACGAGTGCCAGAACCTCGCCCTTGCTGACCACCACCGCGCCGCCGCCGGCCTTGCGTAGCGTGTTGGCGGCAAGCGCCATGTCGGCCCGGTTGGTGCCGACGACGATCATGTGGTGGCTGTCATGCGCGACGGTTGACGCCACCGCGCAGTCCACATTGTAGCCAAACCCCGAGACGAAGGCATTGGTCACGCCGCCCGTAGCCTTGTGGCGCTCTACCAGAGCGATCTGGCAGACGCCGGAGGCAAGATCGGCATCGACAAGCCCGGAGGCCACGTTCAGCCGCTTCTCCAGCGCGCGGGTTGGGGCCTGATTCTCGATGACACCGATGACACGCGCCGTCACCTCATTTGCGCCCGCCGGCGCCTTGATGGCGAAATCCTCCGCCCTGAGATCCCGCGCCATGTTGACGGTATTCTTGGCGGAAGCCGGGTAGGGGAATGTCGGAATATCTGCCAGCAACCTGCCGTTCTCCGCCAGCACCGCGCCGCGCGCGATGACGCACTCGATGGGAAGGCTCACGAGATCGGAGGTGAGGATCAGATCCGCCCTTCGGCCTGGCGTAATGGAGCCAAGCTCGCGTTCCAGGCCGAAATGCTGCGCGGTGTTGAGGGTGGCCATCTGGATCGCGGTAATGGGCTTCAGCCCCTGCGCGATGGCGTGGCGCACGACGCGGTTCATGTGCCCGTCATTCACCAGCGTGCCAGAGTGTGAATCATCTGTACACAGAATGAAATTCCGTGGATCCAGCCCCATTTCGGTCACGGCCTTGATCTGGGAGGCCACGTCATACCAGGCGGAGCCCAAGCGCAGCATGGCGCGCATGCCCTGGCGGATGCGCGCCACCGCATCCTCCACCCGGGTTCCTTCGTGGTCATCGGCGGGACCACCGGCCGCATAGGCATGGAAGGGAAGCCCGAGATCGGGCGCGGCATAGTGCCCGCCCACAGTCTTGCCCGCCATTTGCGTGGCGGCGATTTCAGCCAGCATCTTCTCATCGCCCGCGATCACGCCGGGGAAGTTCATCATTTCGCCAAGGCCGATGATGTTTGGCCAGCCCATCGCCTCGCGCACCTCGTCGGGCCCAAGTTCCGCGCCCGGGTTTTCAAGGCCCGGCGCGCTCGGCACACAGGAGGGCATCTGCACGAAGACATTGACGGGAAGCCCCATCGCCTCGTCATGCATCAGCCTGACGCCGGGAAGGCCCAGCACATTGGCGATCTCGTGCGGGTCGATGAACATGGATGTTGTGCCATGCGGGATCACGGCGCGGGCGAACTCCGTCACTGTCACCATCCCGCTTTCGACATGCATGTGGCCGTCGCACAGGCCGGGCACCATGTAGCGGCCATGGGCCTCGATGATTGCGGTGTCAGGCCCGATGGTGTGGGATGCATCCGGCCCCACATAGGCGAAGCGCCCGGCTGCGATAGCGATGTCCGTATCCGGAATGATCTCGCCCGAATGGACATTCACCCAACGCCCGTTGCGGATCACCATGTCAGCCTTGCTGCGGCCCATGGCCGTGCCGATCAGGCGGGGGGCGGTTTCGGCCCAGCTTTTCAAGGCGGTCATTTTGGTTTTCCCTTCAGGACGACATGATGGCAAGCGCTTCGTCGAGCAGTTCGGCAGAGCCGGCGGTGAGGACATTACCACCCTTCGCCAGATCACCCCCGGTCCATTCCGCCGCTACACCGCCCGCACCCGTGATGATGGGGAGAAGGGGTGTGATGTCATAGGGCTGAAGCCCGCAGTCCATCGCAATATCGAGGTGGCCTGCTGCCATCATGCAGAAGAAATAGGAATCCCCGCCGTAACGGGTGAGCTGTGCCTTGGCCCGCAAGGCCTGGAAGCGGCGCTGGTTCTCGTCGCTGCGGTAGAGTTCGGGCGCCGTGGTGCCAATGGTGGCGCGGTTCAGCTTCACGCCTTTGCGGGTGGCAATGGGCGAGGCAGCTCCCCGGTAGCTATGCCAGGCGCCCTCCGGATTGCCGTAGAACATGTCGCCCACCACTGGTTGGTTCATCAGCCCCAGCACCGGGCGGCCCTCAAGGCTGAGACCGATCAGGGTGGCCCATGTTGGCATGCCACAGACAAAGGCGCGGGTGCCGTCCACCGGGTCCAGAACCCAGGTGAAGGGGGAACGCGCCTCTTTCATCCCATATTCCTCGCCATGGATGCCATGGTGCGGGTAGTGCGTCTCGATGAGACTCCGGATGGCGCGTTCGCCTGCACGGTCGCCCTCGGTGACGGGGTCCCAGACCGGCCCGTCCTTGATGTCGATCTGGGTGTTCCGCCGGAAATAGGGAAGGATTGCCGTTGCGGAGGCCTCTGCCAGCGTTTTGGCGAATCGGGTGAGTTCGGCCCAGTCCGGGTTTCTCATCGGGTGTCCTCTCTACGTCTTGATCCTTCCTAGGAGAGCCCGGGTGACCACTCAAGCACTGCTCATATTGCACCGCAGCAAGTTTCATAAATCCATGCGCATTATGCATGGCTTGGAGATGGCGCGATGATCTCGTACAAACCCCAATGTTTTCAATATATTAATGTAAATCATCGTGAGGCAGGCTCGGTATTTTCTTTGGCAGGTGAATAAAATCATCCTGTTGCCCCTCTTGATAAAGCAGGGCGGCGCTGCCATATCCGGCCTCGCGGGGCAGAGATGTTCTGCATGCCCTTCTTGGGCGTTTCCTCCCTAGACTTGGGCCGCAGGTACACCTCGCGGCCCTTTTTTTTGCACGCCCGGCAGGGAATTCATTCAGCGGCCAGTTGGTGCGGTTGTTGGCGTACTTCAAGATAGCTGACCAGGGCAGCGGTCACATCTGACAGAATATTTCTAAGTATTTGAAAATCTGATGTTTTTTCAAGCGTTGCCTCGTTCATGTAGAGGCTCCTGTTGATCTCGATTTGCACTGCGTGCTGGCCACGATGCGGAGCGCCATAGTTCTGGGTGATAAAACCTCCAGCATAGGGTTTGTTGCGCAACACACGCATGCCGTGCTGCTTTAAGCTGTCCTCGATCACTGCTGTTATGTCTTCAGCGCATGAGGATCCAAAGCGATCGCCCAGCACAACATCAACCCCACCTTGAACTGCCGGACTCACATGCGCCGTGGCGCTTGCCGGCATGGAATGACAATCGACCAGCAAGACTTCGCCTGTCCGGGTCAGTACTGCGCTGGTCAGGGCTGCCAGCGTGCGGTGATAGGGAAGATAAACCTGCTCGATACGCTGGCGGGCTTCGGCAAAGTCGATCCGCCCGCGATAGATGTCCTCACCTTCGGCCACAATGCGGGGAATGGTGCCCAGTCCGCCCGCAACGCGCGGCGACCCGGTGTTGGCGTAGCCCGGCAAGTCGCCTGAGAACATCCTTGGGTCAAGTTCATAGGGCTCGCGGTTGAGATCGATGTAGCTGCGCGGCGCAAGGGCCCGGAGCATCGGCGCCCCGTGCTCCACGCAGGACAGGAACAGCTCGTCCACAAAACAGTCCTCGGACTTGCGGAGCGCCGTTGCGGACAGCCGGGACTGGCGCAGGAAATTCTCCGGAAAGTTCCGCCCGCTGTGCGGTGAATTGAACACGGCCGGGGCCGTCCAATCGCGGGGCTGGATGATCTCGAAGGCGGGGTTTTGATCCTGTTCCGGCATTCCGGCTCTTTTTATGGCGGTGATCTCTTAACTATCCCCATCCCGATCAAGCCTGTCCAGAGGCTGGTGAGGGAGGGCTTCATTGCCTGTTTACTGCCTCAAGTCTAGAAGTCGAAACGGGCGATCCGATGTTCACTTTCTGGATAAAAGACGATTGATGACGATGAAGGCCATGGCAAGAATTCTCCTCGCGGAAGATGATGACGACATGCGGAACTTCCTGGTGAAGGCGCTGCAGAAGGCTGGTCACGAGGTCGTCAGTTTCGCGGAGGGACTCAGCGCCTTCGAGGAGATCAAGCAGACGAATTTCGACCTGCTCCTGACCGATATCGTGATGCCGGAGATGGATGGCATCGAACTGGCACGCCGCGCCTCGGAACTGGATCCTTCTCTCAAGATCATGTTTATCACCGGCTTCGCGGCCGTGGCGCTGCACCCCGATTCGAAGGCGCCGAAGGATGCGAAGGTGCTCTCCAAACCTTTCCATTTGCGTGAGTTGGTGGCCGAGGTCGAACGCCTTATGGCGGCCTGAGCATTAAGGCTTGCGTGCGGTGGCACACCCCGCTATAGGGTCGCCACCGTCGTCAAAAGTGGGTGGTTAGCTCAGCGGTAGAGCACTACCTTGACATGGTAGGGGTCACAGGTTCGATCCCTGTCCCACCCACCATT
>JBEIDW010000012.1:0-43110 GCA_040383265.1 Hyphomicrobiales bacterium | reverse complement strand
CTCTGCCCTCCGGCGTTTTTTTGTTGACGGTTGAGCGTCAAGGACCAAGTTTCCAGACTCTGACGCCTGCCTTGCCGATATGATGCAATCAAGAAGTCAGCCTGGCGACAGGTGTCAGGGGCAGAAGGTTACGATGTCACGCCACATGGTGCCGGTGATGCTGGGGCTCACCGTGGTTACAGCTGCCGTCATGGCAATTGCGGTTTATCTCGTGGTCAGCGCGGGGATGGGCATGGCTGCGGTGGCCGGGGCTATCATGCTGCTGTCGCTCAGCATTCTGATCATCACTGCCGTTACGCTTGTCAAACTTTCGGGCCATGAGCGCTCGCTCGTCGCCCATAGGGATCAGATCCGCAAGGTCTCGGCCCGCTCGGGCGCGGCGGTTGATCGCCTTGCCGCACTTGAGGCACGCCAGGCAGAGGCCGGGCCGGGGCTCGACTGGGTGATGGCTGAATTCGGCGCACTCCGTCGTGACGTGCATGAACTGCTGCTTGCGCAGAAACAGGCCGCTCCCTCGCCCCGCGCCGTGCCCGAGCCCGTCGCCCCCCAGCCTGCCTCATCCAAGCCTGTCTCATCCAAGCCGGCCGCCGCCACGCCGCCGGGGTCGGACACGCTCAACCTCGAACTCGAGCCGGTCATCGAACTGGCGGCCGGGCACACCAGCCACTATCGCGCTCTCCTGAGCCTGACGGGCGGAGATGGCCGCAGCGTCGCTTATGACCAGTTGATCCAGAAGGCAGAACAGGGCGGCGTGCGGCCGGCTCTCGATGTGCGCCTCGTGCGGCTGGTGGCGCCTGTTCTGCGCCGCCTGCGCGCCAGGAATCCGGGCATCCGCATCTTCGTGCCGATTGGCCGGACCACGCTTGGCGCGCGGGAGGAGGCGGGCCGCCTTCTGGCCATTCTGCAACGCGATAGCGATGTGGCCAGTGGCATGGTGTTTGAACTTTCCCAATCCGACCTCGGCCGCCTGGAAGGGCTGGGCCTTGAAACGCTGGCGCGGCTGGCGCGCTCAGGCGCCATACTGGCGCTGCGCGTTGTGTCGGCCGAAGGGGTTGATCTTGGGGCATTGCGGCAGTTGGGGGTACGCTACCTGACCGTTCCGCCTGATGCGGCCGAGATGGGTCACGGCTTGGCCCCCGCCGCATGGAGTGATTTCCTGCGCCATGCGCAGGCGCTTCACATTTACCTTGTCGCAGGCAGCATCAAGGCGCCGCCGCAGGCCACCGCCGCCAATAAATTCGCCCGCTTCGGCTTCGGGCCCTTCTTCGCGCCGCCGCGCCGGGTGCGCCCCGATGCCGGCACAACCGCCGCTGTGGCGCCAAACGCCAACGTGGCGTAAAGCGCTTGTCCCATGAAGCGCTTTTCTGATTCCCACCCCGTGTGGTTCTGCGACATCTGGGGTGTCGTCCATGATGGTGTGCGGCCATTTCCCCTGACCGTGGCAGCCCTCAAGCAACACCGTTCACGCGGCGGCACCGTCATCCTTGTCACCAATTCGCCGCGCAGCCATCAGGGCGTCGAGCGCCAGCTCCGCGAGATTGGCGTCGACCCGGGCAGCCATGACGCCATTGTCACCTCGGGCGATGTGACCCAGGTGCTGATGACCCTGCATGGCGGCGGCAAGGTGTTCCATATCGGCGCGGCGCGCGATCATTCGATCTACGACGGTACGGATGTTTCACCTGTGCCGCTGGAGGAGGCGAAAGCCGTTCTCTGCACCGGGCTGTTCGATGATGTGAACGACCAGCTCAGCGATTACGACGCACTGCTCGACGAACTGAAATCCCGTGGCCTCGTCATGATCTGCGCCAACCCGGACAAGATCGTGAAGAAGGGTGACCGCATCCTCTATTGTGCCGGCAAGCTGGCGGAACTCTACGCTGCGCGGGGCGGCGAGGTGCTGATGGCGGGCAAGCCCTTTGCGCCGATCTATGACCTTGCCATGGCAGAGGCGGAACGGCTGCGTGGGCGCCCGGTGGACCGGCCCGAGGTGTTGGCCATTGGCGATGGGCCCGAAACCGACATCCGGGGTGCAGCAGACTATGGCCTTGACGCCCTACTTGTTGCAGAAGGGGTAACTGATGCGAGCGAGGGGCTGCACATGGCGGAGGCCGCCGTGCTGATGGCCGTGCCCCATGCGCGCATCGTTGCAACCGTCCATGACCTTGCGTGGACGTGAGAAGGGCGTGGCATGCAGTTGATCGAAGGTTCGGGGCTGGTTCCTGACATGTGCCGGGGGGCAGTGATTGCCATCGGCAATTTCGACGGCGTGCATCGCGGCCACCAGACGTTGCTTTCCACCGCGCAGAGCGAAGCCGAAAGGCTCGGCAGGCCATGGGGCGTTGTCACGTTCGAGCCGCACCCCAGAAGTTTTTTCCGGCCTGACGAGCCAGTGTTCCGCCTGACGCCCAAGGCCCTGAAGGCGCGGCTCGTCACGGCGCTCGGCGCGTCCTTCATGGCGGTGCTGCCCTTCGATGCCGCGCTTGCCGAACTCGATGCGGAACAGTTTGTCCGCCGCTGCCTGGTGGAGCGGCTTGGCGTCGCCCATGTCGTGATGGGATATGATTTTCACTTCGGCAAGGGCCGCAAGGGCAGCCCCGCCACCATGGCGGCGCTGGGCCGCGAACTGGGCTTTGGCGTCACCATCGTCGAGCAGGTGACGGACGAGGGCGACCAGCATTCGCCCTTCTCCTCAAGCTCCATCCGGCAGGCGCTGCGCCACGGCCATGTCACTGCGGCCGCGCGTGAACTGGGCTATCACTGGACGGTGCTGGGCGAAGTCGTGAAGGGCGATCAGCGCGGCCGCACCATCGGCTTCCCGACGATCAACATCGTTCTTGAAAAGGGAGCGGATCCGTTCCGGGGCATCTATGCCGTCCGCGTGCGCGATTCGAAGGAGAAGGATGCGCCGCACTGGCCGGGTGCTGGTTACTTTGGTGACAGGCCAACTTTCGACACGGGCCGCACCTTCCTCGAAGTCTACCTCATTGGCTTTGATGGCGATCTCTATGGCCATGACATGTTCGTCGAATTCATCGATCTGATCCGCCCCGACAAGCGGTTCTCCTCGGTCGATGAGTTGATCGGGCAAATGAAGGCTGATTGCGGTCAGGCGCTGGCGAAGCTCGACGCCTTGAAATCCGCCGATCCCGTTACCGAACTTCCGTTGGGCCGGTTGCAGGCGCAGGGGCTTATCTAAGCCTCGCCACCATGGCTTGCCGCTTTCCGTTCCCGCCCGTCGAGCCAGATGATGGCGAGGCCGGCGAGCGCCACCAACCCCATGCCGGCAATGGCGAGCGTGTCGGGAACATCGCCGAACAGGATCAGCCCTGAAAGCACCGCCCAGATGGTGAGCGTGTACATGAAGGGCGCAACGGTTTTTGCCTCGCCGATGCGGTAGGTCACGTAGAGCAGGAAATGACCGGCAACCCCCGTGGCGCCGGCAAGCGCCATGAGCAGGATTTCACGGGCTTTGGGCATCACGGGCGTTTCGAAGGCCACCATGCCCAGCCCACCCACCGCAGCCAGCAGCACCAGCACGGTAAGGGCGGCAACGAGCGGCGGCATGTCCCGCGGCACGTTGGGCGTCATCAGGTCACGCACGGCGGAGGCGATGGCGGTGAGGAAGGCGAGCGTCGCGAAGGGAGATGCCGCGCCCAGCCCCGGCTGCGCCACCATGAGTGCGCCCACAATGCCCAGTAGGATCAGCACGAGCCGGGATGCAGCAAGTTTCTCGCCACGGAAGATCCATGCGCCGAGCAGCACGAAGAGCGGGCTGGTCTGGGCAATGGCCGTCAGGTCGGCAATGGCGATGAAGGCGAGCGCGAAGGTGAAGCTGAGGTTGGCAACCACCTCAAGCAGGCCGCGCCCCACCAGCCATTTGTTGAACATGCGCGCAATGTGGCCCGCCTGGCCCATGGCGAGAATCAGCACAAAGCAGATCGACACCGAAAACAGGCCGCGCATCAGCATCAGCTGGAACAGCGGCGCATTTTCGAGCGCCAGCTTCATGCAGCTGTCGGACGTGACGAACACGCCCATCGAGAGGACCATCGCAAGGATGGCGCGAAGATTGGTGCTTTTGGCCAAGAAACTTCATATGCCCCGAAGATTTGAGGCTGCCTATCGGCATCGCAGAGTCGTGACAAGCCGTGAATTGGTCTGGCTGCCCTGCGCCGGCTCAGTCAGCCTTTTCGGTCGCGGGGTCGAGCAGGCGGTGCATGTGCACGATGAAGTAGCGCATCTCCGCATTGTCCAGCGTTTCGCGCGCCTTGGCGAGCCAGGCCTGATGGGCTTCGGCGTAGTTCGGGTAAAAGCCTACCACATCGAGCTTCTTGAGGTCCTTGAAGGTGACGGACGTCACGTCGTCGAGTTCGCCGCCGAACACGAGGTGGAGGAGCTGGGTGGCGGGGGGAGCGTCTTTCGTCATGTCATCCTCAGGGCATTGATCAGCGCCGCATGGCGCTTGGCGCCCGCAGCAACGAGGCCTTGCTGCCATGGCTCGGCGCCGTTGTAAATGTAACCTTCGCCGGATGTTCCCGAGACGATACCACCCGCCTCGATGACCAGAAGTTCACCTGCCGCCAGGTCCCAGTCATTGCGCCGTCCGGCGGCGACGGCGCCCGCAAGGCGGCCCGCCGCCACATAGGCAAGCCTCAGCTGCAGGGGCAGTGCGCCGCTGTAATCGGCATTGATGCCGGTAAAGCCCAGGGCGCCCAGCGCCTTGCGGTTTCCGGCAATCTGCGCTCCCTCCAGCGTCTCTGAATCCGGAATGCGCAAGGTGTCGCCATTCAACGTCGCGCCTTCGCCTGCAGTGGCTGCGTAGAACTCTTCAAGTGCTGGCCGGTAGACGGCGGCGAGTGCGGGGCGGCCCTTCACCGCGAGCGCCACCGCCACGCACCATTCCTTGCGGCCTTCCATGAAGGCGCGGGTGCCGTCGATCGGGTCGATGATCCACAGCCGGTCCTGTTTGAGGCGTTCCGGCGTATCGGGTGTTTCCTCCGAAAGCCAGCCGTCATCCGGGCGCGCCGCCTTCAGGCGCTCCTCGAACAGCGCATTGATGGCAAGATCGCCCTCCGTCACATGCGAGCCGTCGGGCTTGGTCCAGTGCTGCAAGGTCTTCTTGCGGGAGAGCGCGAGGCCCAGTTCTCCTGCCTCCCGCACCGTGTCGAACAGCAGCTGCGCGTCAGACACCGGCAATGGTCAGCCCTTCGACGAGACAGTTTGGCGCATTCACCGAGGAGCGGAATTCGAGGTTGCTGGCAGGCACGATCGTGCGGAACATATCCTTGAGATTGCCAGCGATGGTGATCTCGCTCACCGGATAGGTAAGTTCCCCATTCTCGATCCAGAAGCCGGAGGCACCGCGGCTGTAGTCGCCCGTCACGGTGTTGATGGAGGAACCGATCAACTCCGTCACATAGAGCCCTTGCGGGATTGCCTTGATCTGGTCTTCGGGCGATTGAGCACCTGCGGGCAGATAGACATTTGAGGTGGAAGGCCCGCCGCGCGAGCCTTGCCCCGTGGGGTGAAGCCCCAGTTGCCGCGCCGAGCGCAGGTCCAGGATCCAGCCTGTCAGCACCCCGTTCTCGATCAGGTTCCGCCTGTGGCAGGCCAGCCCCTCGCCATCGAAGGGGCGCGAACCGTGGCCCCGGCGGATGAAGGGGTCTTCCACGATGGTGATGCGGTCGCCGAAGACTTGCGTTCCCAGCGCCTCCTTCAGGAAACTGGTGCCGCGCGCGATGGCTGCGCCATTGATGGCGCCGAGGAGATGCCCGATGAGGCCTGAGGCCACGCGCCGGTCATAGATCACCGGCACGGACTGTGATTTCACCTTGCGTGGGTGGAGCCGTTCCACCGCCCGTTCGCCTGCTGTGCGCCCGATGGTTTCCGGCGTGCGCAGGTCTGCGAAGTGGATGGCGGATGTGTAGTCGTAGTCGCGCTGCATGCTCAATCCTTCACCCGCGATTGCCGAGAAGGATACGCCCACGCCGGTGCGCCGGTAGCCTTGCGCGAAGCCGTTGGACATGACGATGGCGACGGAGCTATCGGAGGCCGAAGCCCCAGCGCCGCCCGATTTCGACACGCCCGTGACGGCCAGTCCAGCGGCCTCGGCGCGCGTTGCAAGGTCTTCAAGGCCCTTTGCGTCCGGCAGGTCATTGGCGGCAAGGTCGAGGTCTGGAATGTCGGTTGCCAGCTGTCCGGGGTCAGCAAGTCCCGCATAGGGGTCTGGCGGGGCCAGCTTCGCCATGCGCAGCGCGTTCTCGGCGAGGCGGTGAATGCCATCCTTCGTCAGCACGCTGCCGGAGATCGAGGCGGAGGATTTGCCGGCATAGACCCTGAGGCTGATGTCCTTGGCTTCGGCCTGCTCCAGTTTCTCGATCACGCCCTCGCGGATGGAGATTTCGGTGGAGCGGCCATCGGCAGCCACCGCGTGAACGGCATCTGCACCCAGTTTGCGGGCATGCGAAACAGCCTCGTCTGCGAGGCCGAGAAGATCATTGATCATGCGAGAAGTGAATCCAGAACGAGGGCCAAGGTGATGATCAATCCGAATATGCGGTTCGATCGGAAAAGTTCAAGGCAGCGGTCGGGTTTTGCCGCATCGAAGCGTGCCAGTTGCCAGGCTGCCTGCAGCGCCGCCGCCACAACGCCCATATGGGCGATGAGCGTGCCGCCTGCCAGCCAGATTGCCATGTCGATCAGCACGAGGGCGGCCGCAAAGAACAGGCCAAGCCAGTAGATTGTCTTGTCGCCGAACTTGAGCGCGGTGGATTTGACTCCGATCAGAATGTCGTCGTCCTTGTCCTGATGCGCGTAGATCGTGTCATAGGCCAGCGTCCAGCAGATGCCGCCGGCATAGAGCAGAACAGGTGCAGCGGAGAGCGCGCCGTGTGTGGCGCTCCAGCCCACCAGCGCGCCCCAGTTGAAAGCCAGCCCCAGCACCGCCTGCGGCCAGTAGGTGATGCGCTTCATGAAAGGATAGACGGCCACGATCGCCAGCGAGGCGACACCGAGCACCACGGTGAAGCTGTTGAACTGCAGCAGGATCACGAGACCCGCGAGGCAGAGCAGGATCAGGAAGGCAATGGCCTGGGCGACGCCCACCTGGCCTGACGGGATCGGCCGCAGCCGCGTGCGCTCCACCTTGCCGTCAAAGTTCCGGTCGGCAAGGTCATTCAGCGTGCAGCCCGCGCCGCGCATGATGATGGCACCCACGAGGAACAGCAGCGCATACCAGAGATTGGGCAGCCCGCCGCCGAAGCCGATCTGGCCCAGCGCCAGCCCCCACCAGCAGGGCAGCAGCAGCAGCCACCAGCCGATCGGGCGCTCAAGCCGCATCAGCCGCGCATAGGGGCGGACAAACCCGGGCAGAACCCGGTCTGCCCAATGCCCGGGCAGGGCATCGGCCACGCGATCGTCAGGGGCTGGCTGGCGGCTGGCATCAATCATGAGGGCGGTGTACACCGGGGTTCCCATGAAAACCACCCCTCGACTTCACCTTGATCTTGAGATTGCCGCGGGCCGCGAGGCTGAACTGCCGCGTGACCAGGCGCATTATCTGACAGGCGTGCTCCGCCTGGCACCCGGCGATCCCGTCTCGGTTTTCAACACGCGGGATGGGGAATGGCTGGCCTATCTCGCCAGTGTCACGAAGAAGGGCGCCAGCCTGCGCTTCGAAAAACGCGTGGCAGATGTCCGCCCGCCGCCGGACATCGACTATGTCTTCGCCCCCCTCAAGCACGCAAGGCTCGATTATGTTGTGCAGAAGGCCACTGAACTGGGGGTCAGACGGTTGCGCCCTGTCATCACCCAGCGGACCATCGCCGAGCGCGTGAACCTTGACCGGATGAAGGCCAATGTCATCGAGGCCGCTGAACAGTGCAATCTGGTCTTCGTGCCGGAGGTGTTCGAGCCTGTGAAACTGCCTAAACTTCTGGCAGAGTGGGACGCGGCCCGCGCCCTGATCTATTGCGACGAGACAGCTGTGATTGCCAACCCGCTGGAGGCGTTGAAGCCGCTTCAAGCCCCCGCTGCCGTGCTGATCGGCCCTGAAGGCGGCTTCACGGCGGAGGAAAAGGCTCTACTCACCTCGCTGTCCTGCGTCACGGCAATTTCACTTGGGCCCCGCATCATGCGCGCTGATACGGCTGCGGTTGCAGCTCTGACGCTGGTGCAAGCCACGCTGGGTGACTGGCAGCGCATGGGCGGTTGAAAATCTTTGTCTTGCCGGATGGGGGGCAGCCGCCTACATCGTCGGACACAATTTTGACAGGATATCCCCGTTGAGCGGACCGGCCCCTGACACGCCAAAGGCACGAGCACCAATTGAATCGAAGGCGCAGCTCATCGAGGAGCTGTCGGCTGGCGGGAAGCCGAAGGATCAGTGGCTGATCGGCACTGAGCACGAGAAGTTTCCGTTTCTCACCGATACGTTCCAGCCCGTGCCTTATCATGGCGAACGCTCCATCAAGGGCTTGCTGGATGGGCTGAAGGACGGCTTCGGCTGGGAGGGCGTTTACGAGGGCGGCAATATCATCGCGTTGAGCCGCCCGGGCAGCCACGCGAATGTCTCTCTCGAACCCGGCGGCCAGTTCGAACTCTCGGGCGCGCCGCTGAGGAGCGTCAATGATACAGCGGCGGAAATCGATGAGCATCTGGCGCAGGTGAAAGCCATCGGCGGCAAGCTGGGCATCGGCTTCCTCGGGCTTGGCGCATCGCCTGTCTGGTCACGGGCTGAAACCCCCGTCATGCCAAAGGGCCGCTACGGCATCATGGCGCCCTATATGGACAAGGTCGGCACATATGGGCGGGACATGATGTTCCGCACCTGCACGGTGCAGGTCAATCTTGATTTCGCCTCCGAAGCCGACATGGTGAAGAAGTTCCGTGTCTCGCTCGCCTTGCAACCCATCGCGGCGGCGCTCTTCGCCAACTCGCCCTTCCTTGATGGAAAGCCCAACGGCTTCCTGTCCTTCCGGTCGGAAGTCTGGCTCGATACCGACACGGCGCGCTCCGGCATGCTGCCCTTCGTCTTCGAAGACGGCATGAGCTTCGAGCGGTACGTGGACTACGCGCTCGACGTGCCGATGTATTTCGTCATGCGCGATGGCAAGTACATCAACACGGCGGGCGAGAGCTTCCGCGCCTTCCTCGATGGCCGCCTGCCGCAGCTTCCCGGTGAAAAGCCAGTGATGAAGGACTGGGCCGACCACCTCACGACCATCTTCCCCGAAGTCCGCCTCAAGAAGTACCTCGAAATGCGCGGGGCGGATTCAGGCCTGGCGCCGAAGCTCTGCGCGCTGCCTGCCTTTTGGGTGGGCCTGCTCTATGATCAAGCAGCACTCGATGCCGCATGGGACCTTGTGAAGGACTGGTCGTCGGAAGAGCGCCAGTCACTTCGCAATGATGTGCCGCGGCTTGCGCTCCATGCAACGCTCCGTGGACGGACGGTCCGCGATATCTCCCGCGACGTTCTCAAGATCGCGCGTGCAGGGCTTGACTCGCGCAGGCTTGGTGAATCGCGGTTCCTCGATCCGCTCGATGAGATCGTAGCGCGTGGCAAGACAACGGCCGGTGATCTTCTGGATCTCTATCACGGCGGCTGGCAGGGTGACATCAAGCACGTCTTCCGCGATTGCGCCTATTGAGCCGGGGGGGCTGCTGCGCCCCCTGTGCGTTCAGTAGGGGCTGAAATCACTTCCCTAGATTATTCAGAATATCCTTGAACACGTTCTCGAGCGAGGCGGAGGCCGTGCCGCTGCGGCGGGTTGTTGCGGTTCTGCTGCGCGACGTTCGCCGCTTGTTGCGGGCGGCGGAATAGTTGGTGGTGCGCCGCCGGCGCGGTGAGAACTGTTTGACGAGCGCCGAGATGATACCCGCGATGATGGCGCTCGCCACGGCGCCGAAAAAGCCGCTTTTCCCGCCCGCTGCCTGCTGCGACTGCGCGGCGGCCAGCGCCATGGGCTGGTTTGCCTTCGCCACTGCAGCCACAACGATCGTGGCGCAGATGGGCCCCAGTGTGTTCAGGTCATTTTCGGGCAGTGCGGGCTCCACCTTGCGCAGCGCTGCGACGGCCCTTTCACGCGAGCCGTACACATCGCTAAGGATGCGGGCGCCATCTGCCATGGCTTCAGCACTGGTGACGCTGCGCGGCGAATCGAGCGTTGCGGCCTCCTCGCCGTCCTCGATGAGATCGAGGAGCGATTGAAACAGCTCATCGTCTTTTGCCGCTTGGTCATGAAGGGCGGCTGCAATGGCGGGGCACAGTTTTGCCATCGCGTTTCGCATTGTGACTTCATCAAGGCTGAGGTTCTGGGCAAGCTCGGAATAAAGTGTCCCGCCTGCGGCATGATCAAGCAACGTCATCAGGCTCATCTTGCTGCTCCGCTCGCGCTCTTCGCCACGATTCTATAGGCTGCCCAGACTGATGCAATGCCGAAGATGAGGGAACCGAGGGCGGTTCCGGCAAGCACCCCTTCCGGCCCCGCCATGTAGGCCCCCGCCATGGCGAAGGGAATGGTGCCGAGCGTCGCCTTGGCCCAGTTGAAGACGGTTGAAAGCTGTGGCCGCCCGAGATTGTTGAAGGCGGCATTGGCAACGAACTGCGCGCCCGCGAAAGCCCAGCTGATCCCGATGAAGGTGCAGAAGAAGATGATGAGCTCTGCGGCACCCCCGGTGGCGTTGAAGGCAGCTGCGATCTCATGCCGGAACAGGAACAGGATCAGTGATGTGGCCAGCGTGTAGATGGCGGCGAAGATGAGGCCATTGGTCAGCGTCTCTCGCACACGGTCATACTGCCGTGCGCCGTAGTTCTGGCCGATGATCGGCCCGACGGAGCCGGACAGCGCGAAGATGATGCCGAAGGCCACCGGGATGAGCCGGCCGATGATGGCGAAGCCTGAAACGTCTTCATCACCGAAGGGCGCGAGCTCATAGGTCATGTAAGCGTTGGCGAAAGGCGTGGCGAGCTGGGTCAGGATGACGGGAAAGGCAATGCCCCACAGCGGGCGGATGTCGCGCCTCAGCCCGTCAAGGCGCATCGGATTGAGGAATCGGTGCACCCTGATGACGCCATGAAGCCCCACCGTGAATGAGACGGCATAGCCCAGCACCGTGGCCAGGGCCGCGCCCTGTATGCCGAGGCCCAGGCCGAAGATGAACAGCGGGTCGGCGCAGGCGGTGACGATGGCCGAGGTCAGTGTGATGTACATGGCGCGGCGTGCATCACCCAGGCCGCGCAGAATGAAGGAGCAGCACACAGCGCCGGAGATCAGGATATAGCCCGGTGTCATCGTCCAGATGAAGACTTGCGCGAGGCGCTTGGCCTCGCCCGTGGCGCCGAGGAGGGAGAGGAGCGGGCCTGAGCCCAGGCTGATTGCCAGTGTGATGACGGTGGACATCAAGAGCGAGAACAGCAGGGCGCTGGTCGCGAATTGCTTCGCGCGCGCCACGTCTCCAGCACCCAGGTTGCGCGCCACCAACGCGGAGGCGGCGATGCCGCAGCCCAGTGCCACCGACAGATTGGAGAACACGATGGTGCCGGCATAGCCGATGGCCGCCGTCACTTCGGTCTGCTTCAGCAGTGACAGGAAGAACAGGTCGAGCAGGTCGACAAGGAACAGCGCCATCAGGCCGATGGCACCGGTCAGCGTCATCACCACCACATGGCGCATGGTGGAGCCTGTCACGAAGGGCGCCACGCGCGGCCCAGTCTTGCTGTGTCTCACAGAGTGAAGCCCAGCGCGGTGGCGTCTGGAATGAAGTGCTCTGAACTGCGGAAGTGGTGCCCCGTAAGGCCTGCCATGCGCGCGCCCGTCACGTTCGATTTCTTGTCGTCGATGAACCAGCAGGTCTCGGGGCTTGTCCCCATGCGCTCCATCAGCTTGCCGAAGCTTTTCGGGTCGGGTTTCTTGATGCCAAATTCGAAGGAGTAATACTGCTCTGCGAAGACGCTGCAGAGCTCGGGGAAGAGTTCGCTGATCCCCGCCTTGGTCATCGGGCCATTGTTGCTGTAGATGGCGACCCGCGCCTGGGTGCCGATTTTCGCGGCGAGCGTCAGCATGCCGGGCCAGGGTTGCATTGCCTCGCGCCGCGTCGCGATCCACTCCTCGCGCGTGATCGGATAGCCGAGGCGCTTGCCGAATTCTGCAAGGTAATCGTCCGGGTCGGCATACCCGCCCGTGTCGGCGGCATCCTCGAAGCCCGAATCCCAGATCGCGGCCCGGATGTCACGCGGCATCTGGCCCGTGAGGCGCGACAGCGCCCGGAGCCTGCGCCCGAGGTCATAACGGCACAGCACATCGTCCATGTCGAAGATGACGGTTCGGGGCTTCATGTCCGGGTCAGGCCGCCGTGCCGCCGACAGTGAGCCTGTCGATGCGCAGGCTGGGCTGGCCTACGCCCACCGGCACGCCCTGGCCCTGCTTGCCGCAGGTGCCGATCCCGGAATCGAGCGCCATGTCATTGCCCACCATGGAGATGCGGGTCAGCGCATCGGCTCCAGCGCCGATGAGTGTCGCGCCCTTCACCGGCGTGGTGATTTTCCCGTCCTCGATCAGATAGGCCTCGGTGCAGGAGAACACGAATTTGCCAGAGGTGATGTCCACCTGGCCGCCACCGAAGGACTTGGCAAAAAGCCCGCGCTTGATAGAGCGCTGGATTTCCTCCGGGTGCTTGTCGCCTGAGAGCATGTAGGTGTTGGTCATGCGTGGCATGGGCGCATGGGCATAGGACTGCCGACGGCCATTGCCGGTGGCGGCAACCCCCATGAGCCTCGCGTTCATCCGGTCCTGCATGAGGCCCACCAGAATGCCATCCTCGATCAGCGTGGTGCAGCGCGATGGCGTCCCCTCGTCATCGATGGTGATGGAACCGCGCCGGTTGGCGAGCGTGCCGTCATCGACGATGGTGACGCCCTGCGCCGCCACCCGGGAGCCGATCATGCCGGTGAAGACACTGGTCTTCTTGCGGTGGAAATCACCCTCAAGCCCATGCCCCACCGCCTCGTGCAGCAGGATGCCCGGCCAGCCGGGACCCAAGAGCACGTCCATCTCGCCCGCGGGCGCTGGCCTGGCCTCAAGCGATACGAGGCTCTGGCGCAGTGCTTCCTGCGCCGCCGCCATCCAGAGATCGTCGGTGAAATAGGACAAGGGCTCACCCCGCCCGCCGAGGCCATGGCTGCCCTGGCCCTGTTCCTTGCCATCAGCGGAGACGATCGAGATGTTGAAGCGCACGAGTGGGCGTACATCGGCATAGCTCTGGCCATCGGCGCGCAGGATCTCGACCGACTGCCAGTCCGTCGCCATGGAGATGGAGACCTGCCGCACCCTGGGGTCCAGTCCCCGGGCATAGGCATCGACCTGCTGGAGAAGGGCGACCTTGTCGCTGAAGCCCATGGCGTCTGCCGGATTGGTATCTGCATAAAGCCGCCGGTTGGTGCGCTCGGGGGCAACGGCATGGGTGACGCTGCCGCTGGCCGCCACCGTGCGGCAGACTTCAGCAGCGCGCTTCAGGGCGGAGATCGAAACATCGGTCGCATGGGCATAGGCGGCTGTCTCGCCCCGGACGGCGCGCAGTCCGAACCCTTGCGATTCGTCGAAACTGGCGGATTTCAGCTTACCATCGTCCCAGACGAGGCTTTCCGTCTGGCGCTTCTCCAGGAACAGTTCCCCGTCCTCGGCGCCTTTCAGCGTGCCGGCGATAATTGGCAGCGCTGCGGCGCGGCTGAAATCTTCTGAATCGAAGAGGGAGTGGCTGGCATGTGGCTGCAAGGGGTTCACCTGGGATTGAGCGGCTGTCGAGACAGCTAAGATAGGTGAGCAACGCGGCTTCCACCAGCAGCTTGGGCCTTGGCAAGCCAGACTTTGACGAAAAAGGCCGCTTTCCGGAGAAAAGCGGCCTGGTCAAGGATCCGGCGCTGTGGCCTGGGAGGGGGAGAGAGACGCCTCAGGACGCCTTTTCGAGCGCCGCGAGCGAGGCGGAGAAGCCATCGAGCGAGAGCGTCATCGGCAGGCCCATGCCCGGCGCCTCATAGATGATGAAGTTGGCTGAATTGCCCTTCCTGAGCTTTGCAAGGGTATCCGGAGAGGCCTCGGCGAAAGCCATGCAGACCTGCGGCATGCAGCGCGTGAAGGGCACGCGGCCAACGGCTTCACCATCAATCTCAAGCGCCACGCCGGTGGGCAGGAAGACGCCGATCGGCGCGATGACGCGCATGTTGATGATACTCTTCCCGTTCGCCTCGGTCTTCACCAGGACGAGCGTGAGCGTGGCCTTGGGGTTCTTTTCGTTCTGGGTGCTCTGTACCATGCCGCACTGGCGTGCCTCAGGCTGGCCTTCTACGGCCGGCACGGTTTCGCACTGCACCTTCCATTTGCCGTTTTCCGCGATGAGATCGATCTTCGGTGTGGGCATCTGGTCCGGCTGAGGCTGGCCGTCCTGCTGCTTCGCCGCGCGCGGGCCGAACTGCTTCGGGGGCGCCGATGATTCCTGCGCGGCCGCAAAGCCACCGAACCCGAGGCTGAGAGCGAGACCGAGGGAGGTGAGGGCGAGCAAACGGCCCGGCTTCAAGTTGATTTGCACAGAGTGGTACCTTCTGTTTCCCGATTCGGCCGGTTTAGCGCCGCACGGTGGCTTAGACAACCCGGTTTTGCAGCACCAAGCCGGCGGCCGACCCACGAGTTTCCGTGGCGGGGGTTTGGGCAGCAAATGGGGCGGAATTCTGTTGCATCCGCGAAGGTTTGTGCCATGACGTTTTGCCGCGCCCGGCAACATTGCGACTGACGTGCGAATGTGGTTCACAATCGCCGTTCGGATAAGGGGGGAATCCAGGGACAGCTATGCCCCCCGCCGCCTTGTGTTTTCACGCCAGGGCTTTGAAGAGAGAGGGTGACGATGAAGTTTCGGAACACATTGACGGCCATGCTCGCCATCACCGCCGGCCTTGCGGGAATTCCCATGGCGCTCGCTTATGATGGCTACGCCAAGCCCTGGCAGATGGGTCTTCAGCCGGCGGAATCGCCGTCGATGGAAGGTATCCACTGGTTCCACAACTTCCTGTTGCTGCCGATCATCACCGTCATCACGCTGTTTGTCCTGGCGCTGCTGGTCTACGTGATGGTGCGCTTCAATGCGAAGGCGAACCCTGTCCCCTCGCGCACCACGCACAATGCTGCCATCGAAGTGGCATGGACGGTCATTCCCATTCTCATTCTGGTGGTGATCGCCGTTCCGTCCTTCCGTCTGCTCTATCTGCAGCGCGACATTCCCGCCGCTGACATGACCATCAAGGTCATCGGCAATCCTGGCTGGAACTGGACCTACGAATATCCTGACCTGGGCGTGGGCGAGGATGGCTCGGCCAAGGTGTCCTTCACCGCGTCACTCGACGATCGCGCCCGTGACCTGAAGACCGCGAAGGAAGCCAATGTTCCTTATCTCCTCAAGACCGACAATCCGGTCTATGTCCCCGTCAACAAGACGGTGAAACTTATCGTCACCTCCGATCCCGACGGTATCATCCACGCGTGGACCATTCCGTCCTTCGGCATGAAGATCGACGCAATCCCGGGCCGCCTCAACGAAGACTGGTTCAAGGCTGCCAGCACCGGCACCTTCTACGGCCAGTGCTCGGAACTCTGCGGCAAGGACCATGCCTACATGCCAATCGAAGTGGTCGTGGTCGAGGAAGCTGATTATCAAGCCTGGGCCCAAAAGGCGCAGACCGCGGGCGTCGAAGAAGCCCAAAAGTTCATGACCGCCAGGCTCACGGCCAAAGGCCAGCTGGCGCAGCAGTAATCCGGGAAGAGGCTCAACTCATGGCACACGCAGCAACCGCTCACGACGACCACGGCCATCCGACCGGCTGGAAGCGTTACGTATACTCCACCAACCACAAGGACATCGGCACGATGTATCTGTGGTTTGCGATCTTCGCCGGCGTCATCGGCGGCTTCCTCTCGATCGTCATGCGCATGGAGTTGCAGGACCCGGGTATCCAGTATTTCAGCGGCCTTGCCTCGATGGTGTATGGCACGCCGGCTGATGCGGCGCTCGATGCCGGCAAGCACATGTACAACGTGTTCGTCACCGCGCACGGCCTGCTCATGATCTTCTTCATGGTCATGCCCGCGATGATCGGCGGCTTCGGCAACTGGTTCGTGCCGCTGATGATCGGCGCGCCGGACATGGCCTTCCCGCGCATGAACAACATTTCCTTCTGGCTGCTGCCCCCGGCGCTGGCACTGCTGCTGATCTCGATGTTCGTGGAAGGCCCGGCGGGCGCCATGGGTGTGGGCGGCGGCTGGACGATCTATCCGCCGCTCTCGACGACCGCGCAGCCCGGCCCGGCCATGGATTTCGCCATCCTCTCGCTGCATATCGCAGGCGCCTCGTCGATCCTCGGTGCCATCAACTTCATTACCACTATCTTCAACATGCGCGCTCCGGGCATGACGCTGCACAAGATGCCACTGTTCGTGTGGTCAGTGCTCGTCACGGTCTTCTTGCTGCTGCTGTCGCTGCCGGTTCTGGCGGGCGCCATCACCATGCTGCTGACCGACCGCAACTTCGGCACGGCCTTCTTCGTGCCGTCGGCCGGCGGTGACCCGGTGCTGTTCCAGCACCTGTTCTGGTTCTTCGGCCATCCCGAAGTTTACATCCTCATTCTGCCCGCCTTCGGCCTTATCTCGCACATTGTGTCGACCTTCTCGAAGAAGCCGGTGTTCGGCTATCTCGGAATGGCCTACGCCATGGTCGCGATCGGCGTTGTCGGCTTTATCGTCTGGGCACACCACATGTACACGGTGGGCCTGGATGCTGATACGCAGGCCTACTTCATCGCCGCCACCATGATCATCGCGGTGCCGACGGGCGTGAAGATCTTCTCATGGATCGCCACCATGTGGGGCGGCTCCATCGAGTTCAAGGCCCCGATGGTCTGGGCCCTGGGTTTCATTTTCCTGTTCACCGTGGGCGGCGTCACCGGCGTGGTGCTGGCCAATGCGGGCGTTGACCGCGCGCTGCACGACACCTACTACGTGGTGGCCCATTTCCACTACGTTCTCTCGCTCGGCGCCGTTTTCGCCATCTTCGCGGGCTGGTACTACTGGTTCCCGAAGATCACCGGCTACATGTACTCGGACGGCATCGCCAAGCTGCACTTCTGGGTCACCTTCGTCGGTGTGAACATGGTGTTCTTCCCGCAGCACTTCCTCGGCCTCGCGGGCATGCCGCGCCGCTACATCGACTATCCGGATGTCTATGCCGGCTGGAACCAGATCTCCTCCTACGGCTCCTACTTGTCGGCCCTTGGTGTGGTGATCTTCTTGTACGGCGTAATCCAGGCCTATTCCCGCAAGGTGCAGGCCGCTGATAATCCGTGGGGTGCTGGCGCCACGACGCTGGAGTGGACGCTGTCTTCGCCGCCGCCGTTCCACCAGTTCTCCACTCTGCCGGTGATCAAGTAATCCGACCCCGATGAGCAACATCAACCTGCAAGCCGCAGAAACCCCTGACGTCCTTACGGGCGGGCAGGGGACTGTCGGCGACTATTTCGCGCTGCTGAAGCCGCGCGTGATGTCGCTCGTCATCTTCACGGCTCTGGTGGGGCTCATCGCCGCCCCGGGGGCCATTCATCCATGGATCGGCTTCGTGTCGATCCTGGCTATCGCGGTGGGGGCTGGCGCCTCCGGCGCGCTCAACATGTGGTATGACGCCGATATCGATGCAGTGATGACGCGCACTGCAAAGCGGCCTGTTCCAAAGGGCGCGATCACGCCGGGAGAGGCGTTGGGCTTCGGCATGACGCTCGCCATCGGCTCAGTGCTGGCGCTGGGCCTGATGGTCAACCTGCTGGCCGGCGCCTTGCTCGCCTTCACGATTTTCTTCTACGTCGTCATCTACACGATGTGGCTGAAGCGCGCAACGCCGCAGAACATTGTGATTGGCGGCGCGGCTGGGGCGTTCCCGCCGATGATCGGTTGGGCAGCAGTGACAGGCTCGATCGATCTCGGGTCGATTGCGCTGTTCCTCATCATCTTCATGTGGACGCCGCCGCATTTCTGGGCGCTGGCGTTGTGGAAGAAGATCAACGCAGATTATTCCAGCGCCGGCGTGCCGATGCTGCCTGTTGTGGCGGGTGCTGATGAAACGCGCCGTCAGATCCTGATCTATACGTTGCTTCTCATGCCGGTCACCTTCCTGCCCGCGCTCACCGGAACGGTTGGCTTGCTCTATACGCTCGCCAATGCCGGTCTCGGTGCCATCTTCGTTTACCACGCCTGGCGGGTCTATCGGGTCCGTGAGGGGGCTGAGGCTGAAGCCGCCTGCAAGAGGCTCTTCGCCTTTTCCACCCTGTGGCTCTTTATCGTTTTTGCTCTCATCCTCGCCGAACGTGCCCTTGGCATTGCGGCGTTTGCCCCGGTTCTTGGATGAATGATCCGATGACCAAATCCCCCTTCGGCCCCGAAGACATGGCCCGCCGCCGCAGGCGTGCGATTGCCATGGCGCTGGTGCTGGCCGCCTTGGTGGCGCTGTTCTTCATCACCACCATCGTGCGCCTCGGCGGGGCCATAGCAGAGAGGACGTTATGATGCAGACTGCAAATCCCGCCCGCAACAAGCGGGTGGCCTTCATGGCGGCCTCCGTCGTGGTCGCTATGCTCGGCCTGTCCTACGCGTCTGTCCCGCTGTATCGGCTCTTTTGTCAGGTCACGGGGTTCGGCGGCACCACCCAGCGTGCCGAGGCCCCCCCGGAATCGGCCACTGACGAGATGGTCTCCGTCCGTTTCGATGCCAACACCTCGAAGGACCTTCCCTGGGCCTTTCATGCCGTTCAGACATCCTTGACCGTGAAAATGGGCGAACAGCATCTTGCCTTCTTCAAGGCGACCAATAACTCGGATAAGCCCACGACAGGCACGTCGGTGTTCAACGTCACGCCACCGCAGGCGGGGGCCTATTTCAACAAGATCCAGTGTTTCTGCTTCACCGAGCAGACGCTCAAGCCGGGCGAAAGCCTTGAGTTTCCGGTCTCATTCTTCGTGGATCCGGAAATTCTCAAGGATCTGGATGCGGCGGGCATCAAGGAAATCACCTTGTCCTATACGTTCTATCCGGTGGACAAGGCGCAGACTGTCTCGGAGGCCCCGGTGGCGGCCTCAGGCAGCGTGACGAATTAAGGAGTAGGGGATATGGCTGACTCTCACGCGAAAAACCACGACTACCATCTCGTCGATCCGAGCCCGTGGCCCTTCGTTGGTTCCATCGCGGCCTTCATCTTTGCCGTGGGAGCCGTCAACTGGATGCACGGATCCAGCTCGGCTGTGATGATCATCGGCCTGCTCGGCATACTCTACACCATGTACATGTGGTGGCGGGACGTGATCCGCGAAGGACAGCAGGGCGCACACACGGGCGTCGTCGATCTGCACATGCGCTATGGCATGATCATGTTCATCGCCTCCGAGGTGATGTTCTTCGTCGCCTGGTTCTGGGCCTTCTTCGATGCCAGCCTGTTCACCGGCGAAGCGATTCAGGCCACGCGTGTGGCGGCCACCGGCGGCGTATGGCCACCGAAGGACATTACCGTTTTCGATCCCTGGCATCTGCCGCTGATCAACACGCTTATTCTTCTGACGTCGGGCACCACGATCACCTGGGCGCATCACGCACTCCTGAACAATGACCGCCAGGGCCTCAAGATGGGCCTCCTCGCCACGATCGCGCTGGCCGTGTTGTTCACCATGGTTCAGGCTTACGAATATACCCATGCGGCGTTTGCCTTCAGCCGTGACCATGGCGGCAACATCTATGGCTCGACCTTCTACATGGCCACGGGCTTCCATGGGTTCCACGTGATCATCGGCACGATCTTCCTGATCGTCTGCCTCGTCCGCATCTATGGCGGCGCCTTTACACCGAAGGCCCACTTCGGCTTCGAGGCTGCGGCCTGGTATTGGCACTTCGTGGACGTGGTCTGGCTGTTCCTGTTCGCCGCCATCTATGTCTGGGGTTCGGTGGGAGCGGTGATTCCGGGGCACTAAGGACCGGACTTCTGTTAGGCTGGGGCCGCAGCGGTGCACCGGTGCGGCCTTTTCTTTTGAGGACACATGACAGACGGCGTCTACTATCCCGATATCTCGCCCCTTAAGACCGGTGTGGCCGGAAAGTGCCCGCGCTGCGGCCGCGGCCGCCTGTTCGATGGGTATCTGGGCGTAGCGCGCGGCTGTTCCGCTTGTGGGCTGTCCTATGAGTTCGCCGATGGCGGCGATGGCGCGTCCTGGTTCGTCATGTTGTTTGTCTCCGCCGTGGGGGTAGGCTCCATCCTTGGCGTCGAGGTGGCCTACAGTCCGCCTTTCTGGGGACACGCGCTGATTGCTATTCCGGTGCTCGTTCTCCTGCCGTTGATCCTGCTCCGTCCGATGAAGGGCGTGCTGATCAACCAGCAATGGAAGACCGGCGCGCGCGAAGGGCGTCTCAGCCAATGAAAGAACAGGCCCGCCCGCCACGGATCTGGCCGGTGCTCCTCGCGGCGCTGATCGGCATGGCTATATTGCTGACGCTCGGCGTCTGGCAGGTGCAGCGGTTGCAGTGGAAGGAAGGGCTGCTGGCGCAGCTGGCTGAAAACGCTGCCGCCGCCCCCATCGATCTCGCCACCGCCGCCAAACAGGCAGGCGAGGGGCGCGATATGGAATTCGTGCGCGTCAGCTTCCCCGCGCAGTTCCTGCATGCGGGGTGGATGAAGATGATCGCCTCCTATGAGCGTGGTCAGGGTTGGACCATCATTACCCCCGCCCTCACACCTGACGGCTGGGCCGTTATTGTGGACCGCGGCCGCATTCCTGGCCAGCTTCTTGGAAATTTCGATACGCCGGAGGGCGAGGTGACCATTGACGGCGTGCTTCGCACCCATCAGGCAGGACCGGGCTATTTCGACCCTGCCAATGAGCCCACGGCCAATCTCTGGTACTGGTGGGACGGTCCGGCCATGCTGGCGGCCAGCGGGGCGCCGGAGGGCGTGAAGCTCTTCCCCTATGCGGTGCAACTCCTGCCCTCCAGCGGAACCGGCGGCTTCCCGAAACCCGAGGAGCCCAAGGCCAAGCTCACCAACAATCACCTCGGCTATGCCATCACCTGGTTCGGGCTGGCGGGAACGCTTCTGGGCGTTGCAGGTTTTTATATCTACGACCTGCGGAAGCGGCGGCGGAGATGAAGGAATCCATCGCTTGATGACATGCCGCCCCAAGGCTAAAGCTGCCCGGAATTCTTGAGAGGACAAGGGCCTTGCGCTATGTTTCAACCCGGGGCGAGGCTCCGGAACTCGGATTTGAAGACGTTCTGCTCACCGGTCTTGCGCGTGATGGCGGGCTGTATGTGCCAAGCCATTGGCCGGAGCTCTCAACCCGCGCCATGACCCAATTGCAGGGCCAGAGCTATGAATCAATCGCTTATGAGGTGATGCATCCCTTCATCGGCGGTGCCATTCCCGAGGCAGAGCTGAAGCGTATGATTGCCGAAGCTTACGCCAGCTTTGGCCATCCGGCGGTCGCGCCCCTGAAGCAACTCGACGACAATCAATGGCTGCTTGAACTCTTCCACGGGCCGACGCTCGCCTTCAAGGATGTGGCGATGCAGTTGCTGGCCCGGTTGATGGACTGGGCGCTGGCCAGGCGCCGCGCCAGAGCCACCATCGTGGGCGCTACCAGCGGCGACACGGGTGGCGCTGCTATCGAGGCCTTCAAGTCGTCCAGCCATGCCTCTGTCTTCATGATGCATCCGCATGGCCGGGTGAGCGAGGTGCAGCGCCGTCAGATGACGACGGTCGACAGCCCGTCGGTGTATAACATCGCCATCGAGGGCAATTTCGATGACTGCCAGGCCATCGTGAAGGCGCTGTTCAACGATCTCGCCTTCCGTGACAAGGTTGGGCTCGCGGGCGTCAACTCCATCAATTGGGCGCGCATCATGGCGCAGACGGTCTATTACGTGACCGCCGCGCTGTCGCTTGGCAGCCCAGGGCGGAATTTGAGCTTCTGCGTGCCCACCGGAAACTTCGGTGACATCTTCGCGGGCTTCGTCGCGAAGCGCTTTGGCGTTCCGATGGACCAGTTGCTGATCGCCACCAATGTGAACGACATTCTGGATCGCACGCTGAAGACTGGCCGTTATGAGCAGCGCGGCGTCAGGCCTTCGACCAGCCCGTCCATGGATATTCAGGTGTCGAGCAATTTCGAGCGCCTGCTGTTCGAGGTGTATGGGCGTCATCCTTATGCGGTGCGCCAGTTGATGGCCAATCTCGCCCAGTCTGGCAGCTTCACGATCGGCAACCGCGAACTGGACCAGATCCGCCATGAATTCGGTTCTGGCGCGACGGATGAAGCCGAGACCGCCGCCACCATCCGGGAGACGCTGGCCACCACGGGCGAATTGCTCGATCCGCATACGGCGGTGGGCTATGCCGTGGCGCGGAAGGCCGAGGTTTCAGCCAGCCCAATGGTGACATTGGCCACGGCGCATCCCGCCAAGTTCCCCGATGCGGTGGAGAAGGCTTGCGGCATCAGGCCTGGCCTGCCGCCGAGACTCGCCTACTTGCTGGACGCCCGGGAACGGTTCACAGTGCTTCCCAACGATGTGGGCCGCGTGCGCGATTTCATCCTGTCGCAGCAGACGGCCTGACCTGCAAGAGAGTTCGCATGAGTGTCGAGATTTCCCGCCTGCCCAACGGCATCCATGTTGTCACCCATCACATGCCGCACCTCGAGACTGTGGCGCTCGGCATATGGGTGAAGGCGGGCGCGCGCGATGAGCGGGCGGATGAGAACGGCATCGCGCATTTCCTGGAGCATATGGCCTTCAAGGGCACGCCGCGCCGGTCCGCCCGCGCCATCGCGGAGGACATCGAGTCGGCGGGTGGCGAAATCAATGCCGCGACGGGCATGGAGACGACTACCTATTATGCCCGCGTGCTGAAGAAGGACTGGGCGCTCGCCCTCGATATTCTGGCTGACATCTTCACGTCGCCCGAACTCGATGAAGAGGAACTCGAGCGCGAGCGTGACGTGATTCTGCAGGAAATCGCCGCTGCTCATGATCAGCCTGATGACCTGGTGTTCGATCTTGCCCAGGCCGCTAGTTTCTGCGGGCACCCGCTGGGCCGCTCCATTCTTGGTACGCAGGAGTTGATCGGCGGCGTGACGCGCCAGCAAATCCTTGACTGGCGGAACCGCAATTACTGGGGCTCGCGCATTGTCGTCGCGGCGGCGGGCCATATTGACCATGCGGCCTTCGCCGCCGAGGCCTTGCGCCTTCTGGGCGGTATCGGGGAAGGCCATGGGCCGCAGCGCGAGACGCCATCTTTCCAGCCCACCGCTTGCACTGCGGAAAAGCCGCTGGACCAGGCGCATCTGGTGCTGACCTTCGAGGCCCCAAGCTATCGCGACCCCGACATCTATGTGCTGCAGGTTCTCTCCAACATCCTGGGCGGTGGCATGTCTTCGCGGCTGTTCCAGGAGGTGCGTGAGAAGCGCGGCCTCTGCTACAGCGTATTCTCCTTCGGTTCGGCCTATGAGGATGCAGGGCAGGTGGGTGTCTATGCCGCCACATCGCCCGAGCATTCAAACGAACTCCTGAGCCTGACCACCGAAGTCATGCTGTCGGTGGCGGCGGAGGTGAGCGCGGACGAGGTGGCGCGCGCCAAGGCGCAACTCAAGGCCAGCCTGGTGATGAATCTCGAAAGCGCCTCCTCGCGCGCCGACCAGATCGCGCGGCAGTTCCTGGCTTTCGGCGAGGTGCCGGGCATTTCCTCCCTCATGGAGAAGATTGACGCCGTGACGCCGGAACAGGTGCGGGCGCTGGCCGCGCGGCTGTTCCACAACCAGAAGCCCGCCTTTAGCGCCGTGGGCCATATCGGCCAGCTCGACGCTTATGAAGCCGTGGCCAGTCACTTCGCCTGAGGAGGCAGACGATGGCCTTCCTCCGCTCACCCTTTGGCGCCGACCCGCCGCCCGCGCTCAGTGACGGGCACACGTTGATCCGCGTGCCGGAGATGGGCGATTATGAGCAATGGGCCAATCTGCGCCTGCAAAGCCGGGACTTTCTCACCCCCTGGGAGCCCACCTGGCCCGCCAATGACATGACGCGCTCCGCTTTCCGCATCCGCATCCGCCATTACTGGCGCGATATCGATGATGACGCTGCTTATCCCTATTTCATTTTTGGCCATGCGGGAGAAACCCTGGTAGGCGCTGTGACGCTCTCCAATGTGCGGCGCGGCGTGGCCCAGACGGCAACGCTTGGTTATTGGATCGGCCAGCCCCATGCCCGGCAGGGCTACATGACATCGGCCGTGCGGCTGATCACCGGTTTTGCCTTCCGCCAGCTTGGCCTGCACCGGGTGGAGGCCGCCTGCCTGCCGCACAATGAGGCCTCCATCGGGCTGTTGCGGAAATGCGGCTTCGCGCATGAGGGGCTGGCGCGGGGCTATCTCAAGATCGCGGGCGAATGGCGCGACCATCTCCTCTTCGCAAGGCTGGCGGCATGAGTTGCAAAAGACTCGGGGCTTGCCATTGGGACACGAGCCAGCTTAGGTGACCGCATGAACCGGTCTGGAGAAAAAATGGGGCGCTTGCGGGCCGTTCCGCTGTTTTTTGTTGCCCTTTTTCTGGCTGTGGCTGTGGCGGCGGGCGCCTTGCGCCCGGCCTTGGCTCTCGACACGCTCGACATTGCCACCGTGACGCCGGAGATCGATCTTTCTGCCTATCTGGCTGGCCTCGAGACTGAGGAAAGCCGTATCGCCATCAAGCGGCTGGACAAGCCCTCGTCCGAGATGGTGCTGAATGCCCGGGGGCCGGGCCCCCGCTTCACCTGGGTGGCGGCGGGCCTCACCAACAGCGCCAAGGATGACCGGTCCGTCGTTATCTCCATTCCGGAGCAGGGGTTCACGGGTTCGGGCTTCATTCCCATGCGGCCTGCCGGCCCGCGCATCCATGCCGCCGCGCTGACGGGAGATGGCAGCATGGAACTGCTCCCGACGCCGGGCGACACGGCCTATCTTGTCACCCTGCCGCCGGGCGGATCGGCCTCCATCGCCTTCGAGGTGCGCAACGGGCCTCTGCCGGCCAAGCTCTGGCAGCGCGATGCCTATGATGCCCGCAAGGATTACCTGTCCTTCTTCCGCGGGGCGCTGCTTGGCGTATCGGTTCTTCTCGCTATCGCGCTGTTTGGTCTGTATGGCTTCCGCGCACGCGCGCTCTTCCTGGTGGCAGGTGGCTTTGCACTGTCCGCCGTGGCCTTCATGCTGTTTGATGCCGGGCATGTCGCTGGGTTCATCGCGCAATCCGGCAGCTCTGGGCTGGACCTTCAACTGATCCGCGCCGCGATCGAAAGCACTATGGCAGGTTTCCTGCTCCTGCTGCTCGTCATGCTGTCTGACCTCATGCGGCTGTCGCGGAGCGGGGCCTATGCACTGTTGCTCGCGGCCGTGCTCACCCTGGGCCTGATCGTCTATGCATTCACTGATCCGCTGATGGCGGCGGCCCTAGCCCGCACCGTTTTCGCGGTGACGGCACTTCTGGGCTTCGTGCTGCTGCTGATCCTGTGGTGGCGCAAGGAGGTGCGTGGCGACACGGCTTTTCTGAGCTGGGGTGCCATTCTGCTCTGGACGCTGATCGCCGTCCTCGCGGCGATGACCCCCACCGCGGACACTGCCGTTTCGGCGGTGATGCTGGGAGGCCTTGGCCTTGTGCTGGTCGTTCTGGGCTTCGTACTGGCCCATCACGCCTTCAGCCAGGGCTACCTGTCGCGCCAGTTCTTCCGTGAGGCGGGACGCCAGGCTCTGGCCCTTGCCGGGGCGCGGACCTATGTGTGGGACTGGCAGCCCGAAGATGGCGAACTCTATGTGAGCCCTGAGATCGGGCGAAGCCTCATGCAGCCGCCGGGCGCCTTTGAAGGCGCGGCGGGCGAGGCCTTCCTCGAACTCATGCATCCGTCCGACAGGTCGTATTACCTGGCCGCGGTGGAGGATGCCGCGCGCGACGGGCGTCTTCCCATCGAGCGCAAGTTCCGCCTCCTCCATGGCGATGGCAGCTACCGCTGGTTCGAGCTGAAGGCCCGCTCCATCACCGGCCAGGGCCTGCGTGCGGTGCGCTGCATCGGTACGCTCTGCGATGTCACCAATGCCAAGATCTCCGAGGAGCGGTTGCTCGAGGATGCCGTGTATGACGTGGTGACGGGCCTGCCCAACCGCGCGCTGTTCATCGACCGGCTGTCGCGCGCGATCGAGGCTGCTGGCAACCGCGAGTCGACCGGCCTCTTCGTCCTGCTCGTCGATCTTGACCGATTCAAGATGGTGAACGACGCCATGGGCCACGAGGCAGGCGACGCGCTGCTCTCGATCATCGGCCGCAGGCTCAAGGTGGAAACCGGCTCTTCCGATACACTTGCCCGGCTGCCGGGCGATCAGTTCGCGCTGCTGTTACATGAGGATCCGCAGCGTTGGGACGTTGAATCCTTTGCCAATGCGCTTCTCGGTGCAGTGGCACGGCCAGTCATATATGACGGTCAGGAATATTTCCTCACCGCGTCGATCGGCATCGCTGAGCTCAAGGGTAGCCTGACGGCGGAAAAGCTGCTGAAGCAGGCGGCCGTCGCGCTCTATGAAGCGCGCCGCAAGCGTGCTGGCAGCGTGGAATTGTTCAACCCCGCGATGGTGGATGACCGGGCCGAACTGGTGGTTCTCGAGGCGGAACTCCGCCGCGCCATCGAGCGCAATGAGATCGAAGTGCACTATCAGCCCATTGCCCGCCTGTCTGACATGAATCTTGCGGGCTTCGAGGCTTTGGTGCGCTGGCGTCACCCCAAGCTTGGCCTGCTTGCGCCGGAAAGTTTCCTCGGCCTCGCGGAGGAAACCGGCATGATTCGCGAGATCGGACGCGTGGTGCTGAACGAGGCTGGCCGCCAGCTCGGCATCTGGCAGCGTGCCTACCGCGCGGCGGATCCGGCCTTCGTCGCCGTGAACCTCTCTTCTGCCCAGTTGATCGAGCCTGGTCTTGTCGATGATGTGAAGCAGATCATCAGCCGTGACAGCCTGTTGCCCGGCAGCTTCAAGATCGAAGTGACGGAATCCCTGGTCATGCAGTATCCCGAGCGGGCGGTTCAGATCCTCGAGCGCTTCCGGGAACTGGGCGTGGGCCTGTCCTGCGATGACTTCGGGACTGGTTACTCCTCCCTCGCCACATTGCGGAAACTGCCTTTCGACACGTTGAAGGTGGACCGCAGCTTCATTTCCGCCGACGCCCAGGACGACCGCGCCTTCATCATTCTCCAGTCAATCATCACCATGGGCCATGCGCTGGGCCTGACGATCGTCGCGGAAGGCATCGAAACACAGGAGCAGGTGGACAGGCTGGGCGACCTCGGCTGTGACCTCGGGCAGGGTTATTTCATCGGCAGGCCGCTCACCGCGCGGCAGGTGAGTGATGTCCTCGCCGGCCTTCCCTATGTTCGTCCGGCCGCTGGCCGCACCGCCATAACCTGGCTCTGGGAGCGTGGCGCGAAGGACCCGCCGCCTGACGCCAAGCAGCGTCGGGTGACGGGTGCCGACCTTGAAGCCTCGGCCGCCGCAGCCAGGCATGTACCAATGCTTGAACCTCAAGAACCGTCAGAGGATCCTGCCGCACCCGAGGCGGAGCCTGAAGCCGGAGAGGCCGCAGTGGCGACTGCTCGTGATGATGATGTGCCGCCGCCTAAACCACGGCGCCGAAAGCGGCTGCGCCGCGTGCCTGTTCTAGAGAAAGTCGGGGTTTGATACCTTCAGGCGTGCCCGCCGCCGCTTGACAGCATGGCGGGGTCGATCTTCAGCTTTCTCAGGGCGGCATTGTAGCGTTCGTCGAAATCGAGGCTGAAGATAATGTCCTCGTCGGCCGGGCAGATGAGCCATCCGTTCTGCTGGATTTCGGTCTCAAGCTGGCCCGGCGCCCAGCCCGAATAGCCGAGCGCCAGTATCGCCCGGCGTGGATCTTCGCCCTTGATCATGGCGCGCAAGATATCGATCGTGGCGGTGAGCGCGATGTTCTCGGCCACCGGCAGGCTGGAATCGGCGGTGAAGTAGTCGCTGGTGTGAAGCACGAAGCCGCGTTCCTGTTCCACCGGGCCGCCAAACAGTACCGGCATGGCCATCATTTCGGGCGAAGGCTCCAACGGTTCGTTGCCGGTGAGATCAAGCTGTGAAAACAGGTCGCCGAAGCGCATCATTGGCGTGGCCTTGTTGATGATGATGCCCATCGCGCCTTGCTCAGAATGGGCGCACATATAGATGACGCTGCGGTCGAAGCGCGGGTCGCTCATGCCTGGCATGGCGATCAGCAATTGCCCGTCGAGATAGGTACTCCTGGTCATGCCACTACCCTTACAGTGAGACGAGCTTAGCGCAGCAGGTCTGAAAGCGCAGCAACTTATCTGTCATGCGCCGGGTTCCGCCTGATGCGGGACATATGGGAAAGGAGATTGGCGAAGCGCCGCTTTTCTTCCATATAGGGAGGCATGTGGTTACGTGCCCTGCTTATTCCGCTTGCTTATGCCCTCTCCGCCGCGTCTTTGCAGGCGGAGGAAAAGCCTTTCCGGGTTTCCCTCGTGGGCGACCGTTTCGACGGAAGGGCTTGGCATACCGGCGTGCTGATCTCGCTTGAACCCGGCTGGAAAACCTACTGGCGCATGCCGGGGGAGTCGGGTGTGCCACCTGAATTCACCTGGTCCACATCGGTTCCGGCCGAGGTGGAGGTGTTCTACCCCACGCCAGCCCGCCACGCCGACCAGAGCGGCGACGCGGTGGGCTACGACACCGAGGTTCTGTTCCCTGTCACGGTACAGGCGGAGGGCGCCACCACTGTCGATGTAAAGCTCGATCTGTTTTTTGGCGTGTGCAAGGATATCTGCATTCCTGTCACAGCGGAGGCCGCCCTCACGCTCGGCCCGTTGATGAAGGATATCGCAGGCGCGGCAAAGGTTGATGACGCAATGAGCCAAATTCCCGTTGAAGGCAAGGCAATCACCGCCGTTGAACTGGTGAGCGATGGCGGCAAGCCCCAGCTTCTGCTGAGCCTGACCGAAAAGCCGGATGACATCTTCGTCGAGGCTCCGGGCGCTGTTTACGTCAACGCGCCTGTCTTTTCATCTGATGGCAGGCAGGCCCGACTGGCGATCGACAATCTCAAGGATCCGCTCAAGCTCTCCGGCGCCGCTCTGAAGCTCACCTACCGCATCGCGGGCCAGGGATTTGAACAGGCCGTGACGCTTCCCTAAACTCCACTTTCAAACAACAAGGATATTCCCATGACCATCAAGCCAGGCGACAGGCTGCCCAACGTCGAGTTTACCGTCAGCACGGCCGATGGCCCGCAGAAGTTTTCAACTGATGTGATTTTCGCGGGTCGAAAGGTCGTGCTGTTCGGCCTTCCCGGCGCCTTCACGCCCACTTGCAACATGAACCATTTGCCCGGCTACCTGCAGGCCTTTGATGACATCAAGGCGCAGGGCGTGGACACCATTGCCTGTACGGCGGTGAATGACATCTTCGTGATGAATGCCTGGGGCAAGGCTACCGAGTCGGAAGGCAAGATCATGATGCTTGCCGACGGTAATGGCGAATTTACCCGGGCCGTGGGCCTTGAACTTGATCTCACTGTGGCTGGCATGGGCCACCGCTCGCAGCGCTATTCGATGATCGTGGAAGACGGGGTGGTGAAGACGCTGAATGTCGAAACCGAGCGTGGCGTCAATGTCTCGGGCGCGGAAACGATCCTGCAGCAGTTGAAGGGATGAACCGGCTCATTGGTTGCCTATGTCATCATCGCCCGGCTTGACCGGGCGGTCCTTTGTCTGGATGCATGAAAAAGATGCGCGGGCCCGAGCCCGCGCATGAGGCGGGGAGGGCTCTCCCTCACCGCGGCCGCTTGAACGGCGCCATGCCTTCGCGTGCCAATTCGTCGGCACGTTCATTGTCGTCGTGGCCGGCGTGGCCCTTCACCCAGTGCCAGGAAATCTGATGCTGGTGCAGCGCCGCATCCAGCCTCTGCCAGAGTTCTGCATTCTTGACGGGCTTCTTGTCCGCCGTCTTCCAGCCGTTTTTCTTCCAGCCGTGAATCCACTTGGTGATGCCGTCCTTCACGTAACTTGAATCGACATGCATCTCGACAAAGCATGGCCGCTTCAGCGCTTCAAGCGCCGAGATGGCGCCCATCAGCTCCATGCGGTTGTTGGTGGTGTCCGCCTCGCCGCCAGAGAGTTCCTTGCGCGTGCCGTTATAGTCGAGGATCGCGCCCCAGCCGCCAGGGCCTGGATTGCCGGAGCACGCCCCGTCCGTATGCACGATCACCTTATTCGTGCTCATGCCCTCGTGTCCGCCCCGCGCAGTTCCTTCGGCAGCTTGAAGGAGACGTTCTCCTCGCGCAGCGTCACGGTTTCAACGCTCACCTCATAATGCTGGCGGAAGGCATCGACGATCTCGTTGACGAGAAGCTCGGGCGCTGAAGCGCCCGCCGTGATGCCGATGGTGGAGAGACCCTGAAGCGTTGCCCAGTCAAGCTCGGCCGCGCGCTGCACCAGCATGCTGCGTGGCGTGCCGTTCTTGATTCCGACTTCGACGAGCCGCTTGGAGTTGGAGGAATTGGGAGCCCCCACGACAAGCAGAAGCTCGATGCGGCTGGCGATGGACTTTACCGCCTCCTGGCGGTTGGTGGTCGCGTAGCAGATGTCTTCCTTGTAGGGACCGCGAATGGCCGGGAAGCGGCGCTGAAGTGCTGCGATGACATCTTTCGTGTCATCGACTGACAGTGTGGTCTGGGTCACGAAGGCGAGCTTGTCAGGGTCACGGACCTCAAGCGTCTCGGCATCCTCCACCGTCTCGATCAGGCGCACCGCCCCTTCCGGCAGCTGGCCCATGGTGCCGATCACTTCCGGGTGGCCCTTGTGGCCGATGAGGATGATCTCGAATCCGCCATCGAAATGGCGCTGCGCTTCCATGTGTACTTTGGTGACAAGTGGGCAGGTGGCGTCAAGCTGGAACATGTGGCGGGCCGTGGCCGCAGCAGGCACCGATTTCGGCACGCCATGGGCTGAGAAGACCACCGGCCTGTCACCCGCTGGGATTTCATCCAGCTCGTCGACGAAGATCGCGCCCTTGGCCTTGAGGTCGTCCACCACGAATTTGTTGTGCACGATTTCGTGGCGCACATAGACGGGTGCGCCGTAAAGGGCGAGGGCCCGTTCCACGATGTCGATGGCGCGCACCACCCCGGCGCAGAAGCCACGGGGGGCCGCGAGGAGAATGGTCAGCGGCGGCTTTGTCATGGTGTTGAGATGCGGGGATGGATGCCCGATGTCAACACCCTGCCGGTCTGGCCCGTGGCACACTTGACTTGCGCGCGGATCGGCTTAGTCTCATCTACGTTCAGCATAACGCCTTGTGCGGAAGAGACCGGTTCAATCCGGCGCCGAAGGAGCAACCGCCCCGGAAACTCTCAGGCAAAAGGACCGCGAGGCGTTCACGAACTCTGGAGAGCAGCAGGTTTTCGGGAGGAAGCCCGCTCACCGAAGGAGCCAAGCAGCCGGTGTCGGAGTGACCGGTCTGTCAAATCTCTCAGGTCTCGCAACAGAGGGGGTAGATTCGGCATCAGCCGGGTCTGGCCAACCTTTTGCGGAGACTTCTGATGAGCGATGACGCTCCCAAACGAACATCCCTCTATGATGAGCATATGAGGCTTGGCGCCCGCATGGTGCCCTTCGCGGGCTATGACATGCCGGTGCAGTACCCCACCGGAATCCTTGCTGAACACAACTGGACGCGTGAAAATGCGGGGCTCTTCGATGTCTCTCACATGGGGCAGTGCCTTGTCACGGGAGAGAGCTTCGACGCCGTCGCGAAAGCCATGGAGGCGCTGGTTCCCGCTGACGTTCTCGGCCTCAAGCCCCATCAGCAGCGCTATGCGCAGTTTCTGGCCGACGATGGCGGAACGCTGGATGATTTGATGATCACCCGCCATGCGGAGGACGGCAAACTCTATGTCGTCGTCAATGCCGGCCGCAAGGACCATGACTATGGCTGGATGGAGCGGCATCTGCCGAAAGGGGTGACCCTCAAGCGGCTGGATGATCTTTGCCTCGTGGCCCTGCAGGGGCCAAAGGCGGAAGAGGCGCTGGCGAAACACGCCCCAGCCGTGAGGGACATCCCCTTCATGGCCTATGCGGATGTGGAGATCGGCGGCATCCGGGCGCAGGTCTCCCGCTCCGGCTATACCGGCGAGGATGGATTCGAAATCTCGGTTGCGCATGCTGATGCGGCGAAGCTTTGGAACCTGCTCCTCGCTGATCCCACGGTGAAGCCGGTTGGCCTTGGCGCGCGCGATTCGCTGCGCCTTGAAGCAGGCCTGTGTCTTTATGGCCATGAACTGGACGAAACCATTTCGCCGGTCGAGGCGGATCTCGTCTGGTCCATCGCCAAGCGCCGCCGCGCCGAGGGCGGTTTCATCGGCGCGGCCCGCGTTCAGAAGGAACTGGCTGAAGGCGTGTCTCGCAAGCGTGTGGGCATCAAACCCCAAGGCCGCGCGCCAGCGCGCGATGGCACGGTGATTGCCGATGCCTCTGGCCGCGAGATCGGCAAGATCACGTCTGGCGGCTTCGGGCCGAGCGTCGGTGGCCCCATCGCCATGGGCTATGTGGAGGCGAAATCCTCCGTGCCCGGAACGAAAGTCAATCTGATCGTGCGCGGCACTTCCATGCCCGCAGACATCGTCAAGCTTCCCTTCATTCCCAACCGTTTCAAGCGCTAGGAGATTCCAAATGACCGTCAAGTTCAGCAAGGATCATGAGTGGGTGACCGTCGAGAACGGCATCGCCACCATCGGCATCACCAATCACGCCCAGGAGCAACTGGGCGACGTGGTGTTCGTCGAGCTTCCGGCAATCGGCAAGTCGGTGAAACAGGATGAGCAGGCCGCCGTGGTCGAGAGCGTCAAGGCCGCCAGCGAAGTCTACGTGCCGGTGTCGGGTGAAGTTGTGGAGGTGAACAAGGAGCTTGAAGGCGACCCGGCGCTCGTCAACCGCGAAGCGGAAGGTTCCGCCTGGTTCATGAAGGTGAAGCTCTCGAACCCCGGCGAGCTTGATGGCCTGATGGACAAGGCCGCCTACGACAAGTTCGTGAACGGCTGAGGGGCATCATCATGACAATCCGCCCCACATTCGCCGAGCTGGAGCCCGGCGCCAATTTCATCGCGCGCCACATTGGCCCCCGAGACGCCGATACCGCCGAGATGCTGAGGAGCCTCGGCGCCACGTCTCTGGAGGACTTCATCGCCCGCGTGGTGCCGGAGAAGATCCGCGCCAAGCGCCCGCTGGACCTCAAGAAGGCCATGCCCGAGCGCACAGCACTGTCCTATCTCCGCAAGATGGCGGATCGGAACGATGTCTTCGTCTCCATGATCGGCATGGGCTACTCTGGTACTGTCACGCCCAAGGTGATCCTCCGCAATATTCTGGAGAACCCGGGCTGGTACACTGCCTACACGCCCTATCAGGCGGAGGTGAGCCAGGGCCGCCTCGAAGCCCTGCTGAACTTCCAGCAGATGATCATCGACCTCACTGGCCTCGAAATTGCGAATGCCTCGCTGCTTGATGAAGGCACGGCGGCGGCGGAAGCCATGGCCATGGCGAAGCGCGTGGTGAAAACCACGGCGAACTGCTTCTTCATCGACGCCGATACCCATCCGCAGACCATCGGCGTAATCGAGACTCGCGCCCGGGCCTTTGGCTACGAGGTGGTGATCGGGGATCCCGCAAAGGACTTGAAGCCGGAAACCGTATTTGCGGCCCTTCTCTCCTATCCGGGCTCTTCCGGCCAGGTGCGTGACTACCGTGGTGTCATTGCGAAGCTGCACGGCGCGGGTGCGCTCGCCATCATGGCGGCAGACCTCCTGTCGCTGGCCCTGTTGACGCCGCCGGGCGAGCTTGGCGCCGACGTCGCCATCGGCTCCGCCCAGCGTTTCGGCGTACCGATGGGGTATGGTGGGCCGCATGCCGCCTTCTTTGCCACGAAGGATGAGTACAAGCGCGCCATGCCGGGCCGTGTCATTGGCGTCTCGGTCGATGCCGAAGGCCACCGGGCACTGCGCATGGCGCTGCAGACGCGTGAACAGCACATCCGCCGCGAAAAGGCGACGAGCAACATCTGTACAGCACAGGTGCTCCTCGCCGTCATCGCCTCGATGTTCGCGGTCTACAACGGCCCGGCCGGCATCCGGAAAATGGCGGAGCGCACCCACCGCATGGCGGAGATATTCGCCGCCGCAGTGAAGGGCTTCGGCTATGATGTGGCGACGACGTCATTCTTCGACACGATCACCATCCATGCACCCGGCCGCGCGCATGCGCTGTGGGCCAAGGCCAAGGAGCAGCGCATCAACCTGCGTTTTGTTGATGCCGATCACCTTGGCATTTCCTTCGACCAGTCGGTCAGGCGGCAGGAGCTCGAACGGTTGCTGACCGTCTTCAAGACGGACGCTTTGGAGCACATTTCGATCGACGTGGTCGACAAGGGCCTCAAGGAGACGATCCCCGAGGCGCTGCGCCGCACCTCCAGCTATCTGACGCATCCGGTGTTCTCCATGTATCACTCGGAAACCGAGATGCTGCGTTACCTCCGCCACCTGCAGGTGAAGGACGTGGCGCTGGATCAGGCGATGATTCCGCTCGGCTCCTGCACCATGAAGCTCAATGCGACGACGGAGATGATCCCCGTCACCTGGCGGAGCTTCGCAATGCTGCACCCCTTCGCGCCGCTTGAACAGGCGCAGGGCTATATGCAGCTCTTCGAGGAACTGGAGGAGATGCTCGCCGAGATCACCGGCTTCGACGCCGTGTCGCTGCAGCCCAATGCCGGCAGCCAGGGCGAATATGCGGGGCTTCTGGCCATTCGCGGCTACCACGAATCACGCGGGCAGGCGAACCGCGATATCTGTCTGATCCCGGTATCGGCGCATGGCACCAACCCCGCTTCCGCCGTCATGGCGGGCATGAAGGTGGTGGTTGTGGCGTGCGACGAGCATGGCAATGTCGATGTCGAAGACCTGAGGAAGAAGGCGGCGGAGAATGCCGCCAATCTTGCCGCGCTGATGATCACCTATCCCTCGACGCATGGCGTGTTCGAGGAGGCGGTGAAGGATATCTGCGACATCGTCCACGCCCATGGCGGCCAGGTCTATCTGGACGGCGCCAACCTCAATGCGCAGGTGGGGCTTGTCCGGCCCGCTGAACTGGGGGCGGATGTCTGCCACATGAACCTGCACAAGACCTTCTGTATCCCGCATGGGGGCGGGGGGCCTGGCATGGGGCCGATTGGCGTCAAGGCGCATCTGGCACCCTTCCTGCCTGGTCACAATGTGGTGACGGGCGTGAACCCCGCAGCGGGCCGCAACCAATCTCATGGCGCTGTTTCGGCCGCCCCTTGGGGCTCTGCCTCGATCCTCCCCATCTCATGGACCTATATCGCCATGATGGGCGGGGAGGGGCTCCGGAAGGCCACCATCATGGCCATTCTCAACGCCAATTACATGGCAAAGCGCCTCGAACCGCATTTCCCCGTTCTCTACAAGGGGCCGGGCGGCTTTGTGGCGCATGAGTGCATCATCGACCTGCGCTGGCTCAAGGAGCGCACGGGGCTTTCCGTGGAAGATGTGGCCAAGCGCCTGGTGGACTATGGCTTCCACGCGCCCACCATGTCCTTCCCGGTGCCCGACACGCTGATGATCGAGCCGACCGAATCAGAAGGAAAGCGCGAGCTTGACCGGTTCTGCGATGCGATGATCGAGATCCGCAACGAAATCGCGGAAGTGGAAGAGGGCAAGGCCGATAGGCTCGACAATGTACTAAAGAACGCGCCCCACACCCACCGCTTGCTGCTGGGCGACTGGAAGCACCCCTATTCGAAGGAGAAGGCGTTCTTCCCCCTGAAGGGTTATCCGAACGATAAGTACTGGCCGCCTGTCGCGCGGGTGGACAATGTCTTCGGTGATCGCAACCTCGTCTGCACCTGTCCGCCCATGGCCAATTACATGGAGGCGGCGGAGTAGGGGGCCAACAGCCCCGCTCCGTTCTAAATGCTCGTCATGCCCGGGCTTCGACCCGGGCATCATCACACGGGAAAAGACGACCCGGCTCGGAGGCCGGGTATGATGAGTGTCTGGTGTTTGACGTTACCCAAAACAAAAAAGCCCGGCCGCAAGGCCGGGCTTTTCAATTCGTAGACGGAACACCAATCAGTTCAGACGGTTCCGAATGGCTTCGATCGAGTTGGCGATCAGCTTGGCGCCTGCTTCACCGCGGCTGATGTCCGCCGACATGTGGCGGGCGGCGGCGATGGCTAGTTCCGTTGCGGCGTTACGCACATCCTTCATGGCGGCGGCTTCGGCCTGAGCGATCTTCTGCTCGGCCTGTTTGGCGCGGCGGTCGAGCGATTCGGAGAGCTTGCGGCGCGTCTCGGAGGCGTATTCCTCGGCGTCCGCCTTGGCGGCGGAGATGATGGAGGCCGCTTCCTGTTCGGCGTCGATGCGCTTCTGCTTGTATTCGGCGAGCAGCGCTTCGGCTTCGTTGCGGAGCTTGGCGGCATGCTCGAGATGGTTGCGGATGCGCGCGGCGCGGCCGTCGAGGCCCGAGCCCATGGCCTTGAAGCCTCCGGCGTAGGCCACGATGCCAAGGAAGATGATGAGGGCAACAAGGGTGAAGAATGACGCGTCCAGATTCATCGGTCTTCTCCCTTAAGCCTTGAACCCGGCGATGGCCTTGGCGGCATCGGCGGCGCTGATCTTGTGGCCGGTCAGTTCGGCGACGATTTCCGCAGCGGTTTCGGCGGCAACGCTGTCAACGTCCTGCATGGCCTTGGATTTGGCCGAGGAGATCTTCGCTTCGGCTTCCGCCGACTTGGCGGCCAGCGTCTTTTCCAACGCTGCGCGTTCGGCGTCCATCTCGGCGTTCATCCTGGCGCGGGTGTCGGCAGCGATGCCCTGAGCCTTGCCGCGGGCTTCCGCCAGCGCCTTCTCATAGGCCTGAACGGCAGCCTCGGTCTCGTTCTTCGCCGCGGAGGCCTTGGCGAGGTCGCCCTCGATGGCCTTGTGGCGGTTGCCGAGTACCTGCGCCATCTTCGGCAGAGCCACCTTGCTCATGAGCAGGTAGAGCAGGCCGAAGAAGATCACCAGCCAGAAGATCTGGGAGGGGAAGGACTTGGCGTCCATCGGCGGAAACGCGGCGCTGTGGCCGCCATCCGCCGCAGTTCCCGACGTGGTTTGGCCGGCTTCGCCCGTTGCCGGTGCTTCAGCCGTGGCTTCGGCGACGACGATTGTCGATTGCGACATGTCTTGAGCCTCAAATAGGGAAGCCTGTGCGGAGTTTGACGCCCGCCAGGCTTCGTCTCGTAGCCGTTTCGCGGATTAGACGGCGAACAGGAGGAGGAGCGCGATAACCAGCGAGAAGATGCCGAGGCCTTCGGCCAGAGCCGCGCCGATCAGGGCGTTGGTGAACTGTGCACCAGCGGCCGACGGGTTGCGCAGGGCGCCCGCGAGGAAGTTACCGAAGATGTGGCCAACGCCAATGCCAGCGCCGCCCATGCCGATGCACGCAATGCCGGCGCCGATCATCTTAGCTGCTACGGGATCCATGTTAGTCTCCTTGAGTTTGGACTGTGTTGAAGGTTGATGGGGTTTAGTGATGCGTGTGAAGCGCGTCGTTCAGGTAGACGCAGGTCAGGATGGCGAACACGAAGGCCTGCAGGAAGGCCACGAGGAATTCCAGTGCCGTCAGGGCGACCGCCATGCCAAGGGGTGCGACGGCGCCGACGATGCCACCGAGACCCATCGAGCCGAGAAGCACGACGAAGCCCGCGAACACCTTGAGCACGATGTGGCCCGCCAACATATTGCCGAAAAGACGCAGGCCAAGGCTGACCGGGCGCGACAGGAAGGAGATGATCTCGATCAGCGAGATGAAGGGCAGGATCACCACCGGCACACCATGCGGCACGAACAGTTTGAACCAGCCGAGGCCGTGCTTGTAGATGCCGACCACCACCACCAGCGCCACGACGAACACGGCAAGCGAGGCGGTGATCACCACATGGCTCGTCACCGTGAAGAAATAAGGGAACATGCCGAGCAGGTTGAGGATCAGCACGAAGGAGAACAGCGAGAAGACCAGCGGGAAGAAGGGCTTGCCTTCCGGGCCCAGCACGCTTTTCACCATGTTGTGAATGAACTCGTACCAGAGTTCGCCCACCGCCTGCATGCGTCCGGGAACCAGCGCGGCCCGCGAGGCGGCGGCAACAAGGAACAGCGTGATCAGGGCAACGGCCACGGCCATGAACAGGGAGGAATTGGTGAAGCTGATCTCATGGCCCGCGATGTTCCAGGGGCCAGCGAGGGTCTTCAGTTCGAACTGATGGATCGGATCGATGCCTTGCGCCAAGGTCAGTCCTCTTATTCGTCGTCATTCATGGCCGCTTTGGGCGGCGGGTTTGAACCAAGCCGCTCCTTTGCCGGGGGCACCCTTTTGCCCGCGCGGGCCATGTTCAGGATGCCGGCCCCGAAACCGAGGAGCAGGAAGATAATCAGGCCGAAGGGCAACGTGCCGAACAACCAGTCAAATCCGTAACCGATGCCGCCGCCAACCAGCGTACCAGCAACGAATTCAGCAATGAGCCGATAGCCCTTCGCATATCCTGCGGCGCTATCGAGATTCACGGCCGGCTTCGCATTTTCGCGGCGCTCTGATTCTTCGGCCGCGATGCGGCTGCCCAAATCCTTGAGGCGCTTCGAAAACTCGCCCAACTCCGGAGAGGGAGACGCTGAGACCTGCTCCTCGTTATGCGGCTTAGTCATGTCGCAGACCTCCGGACAAACGGCAAGCGGGCTCGGAAACTTTCCCTTCCCAAAGCGCGAGCACCATAGTTGCGGGCCAAAAATGTGTCAAGAAATGGATTTTTAATCTAACGCGTTGATTTTTCAATTGAAAATCACGGTTGTCCGCACTGCGTCGATTCGCCCGCAGTCCATCCCGGCACAGGCTGGGAAAAACCTCGCTCACCCGGCCAGAATCCCCTGTGCCACCAGGGCGCTGTGCAGGCTGCCGGGCCCCGTGAAGTGATGCGCCTTCATGCCCGCCGCTGCAGCACCTTCCACATTGCGCGGGCTGTCGTCGATGAACAGGCAGTCTCCAGCGGCAAGGCCGTTGCGGTCGAGCAGGAGCTGGAAGATCTCCCGGTCGGGTTTCACCAATCCCTCTTCGCCCGACACCACGATATCGCGGAACAGGCCAAGGAAGGGATAGCGCGCCCGGGTCTCGCGGAACTTGTCCTGGTGCCAGTTGGTGATGGCATAGAGCGGCGTAGCCTGCGCCGAGAGTTGCTCGAGGATCGCCACCGTGCCATCGATGGGGCCGAGGATCGTCTCGCTCCAGCGGTGGTGATAGGCAGCGATTGCCTCGTCATGCTGCGGAAACCGCACTGTCAGTTCGGCGATGCCCGCCTCGAAGCTGCGGCCACGGTCCTGCTCATGGTTCCACTCCGTGGTGCAGACATTGCCGAGGAACCACTCGACCTCCTCCTCGGTGGCGAAGATCTGGCGGTAGAGGGCGCGCGGCTCCCAGCGGATCAGCACGTTACCGATGTCGAAGACGACGTTCATGCCGATTCGGCGACGACCAGCGTCTCGGCCTCCTGCAGGTTCACCGACACAAGTTGTGACACGCCGCGCTCCAGCATGGTCACGCCGAACAGGCGGTGCATGCGGGCCATGGTGAGTGCGTGGTGGGTGATGATGAGGAAGCGCGTATCGGTGCGCTCCAGCATTGCGTCGAGCAGGTTGCAGAAGCGTTCGACGTTGTGGTCGTCCAGCGGTGCATCCACTTCGTCCAGCACGCAGATGGGCGAGGGGTTGGTGAGGAACACCGCGAAGATAAGCGACATGGCGGTCAATGTCTGTTCACCACCCGAGAGAAGCGACAAGGTCGTCGGCTTCTTGCCCGGCGGATTTGCGATGATTTCAAGGCCTGCTTCCAGCGGATCATCCGATTCGATCAGCTGCAGTTCCGCCCTGCCGCCGCCGAACAGCGTGGTGAAGAGTTCGCCGAACTTCTGGTTCACTGTTTCGAATGCATCCAGCAGGCGCTGGCGGCCTTCGCGGTTCAGGCTTGAAATGCCGCCGCGCAGCTTGTTGATCGCCTGAATGAGATCGTCGCGTTCCTTGATCAGGCCTTCGAGCTGGCTGGCAACTTCGACGGACTCTTCATCGGCGCGCAAGTTCACGCCGCCAAGCCGCTCGCGGTCATCACGAAGCGAGACAAGCTTGTTTTCGATGTCTTCCGAAGCCGGGATGCTGTCGGCCTCAAGCCCAGCTGCGGCGATCACCTCATCCGGCTGGCACTGCAGCGTTTCAGCAATACGGCGCTCGGAGGTTTCCTTGCGCTCGGTGCTCGATTCGAGCCTTGCGCCGAGGCGCGCGTGTTCCTCGCGCGCAGCGGAGAGAAGTTCCTGAACGGTGCGCAGTTCCTGATCGGCCTTGCGCACCTCGTTTTCGGCTGACTGCAACGCGTCGGAGGCGTGCTTGCGCTCGCTTTCAGCCTCATTCAGCGTGTTCATCAGCTTCAGCCGCTTGTCTGCCAGTTGCTGCGGCAGGGAAGAGAGCTCGACAATGGCGGCGCGGGTTTCTTCGGCGCGGTCCGTCAGCTGCTCGATCTGCTCATTGGCGCGGGCCGCACGCGAGGTCCACTGGCTGATCTCGTTCTCGATGGCGCGGACGCGGTCGGCGCGGGCCTTCGCTTCACGCTCGAGGCCATCATGCGTGGCGCGGGCCTCGGCATAAGCGGCGCGCTCGGTGTTCACTGCATTGCGCAGATCGTTGAGTTCCGCCTGGAGGGCATCCAGCTCCGGAAGCCCGGCTGCCTCCGCGCTCGCTTCTTCAAGCTGGGCGCGGGCCTCGTCGAGCGCCTCCTCGATGCGGCGCTGGGCTTCGTCGAGGGCGCTCGTCTGTGCCAGACGCTCGGCTACCTGGCGTTCATGGGTGGTCAATGCCCGGCGGGCGAAATCCACGGCAGAAACGGCGGCGCGGTGGCCTTCGCGCTTGTCGCGCTCGAGCCGCGTGGCGGCCTCGACGGCGGCGCGCGCGGCTTCAAGCCGGACATGCGTTTCTTCGGCGATGGCTATCGCCTCTTCCATCTCGATTTCGAGGGAGGCGAGGCGGTTCTTTTCGGCAAGGCGATTGGCGGCAGCGCTCGGCGCGTCGGCGGCAGCAGTAAAGCCATCCCAGCGCCAGACGTCGCCCTCCCGCGTCACAAGGCGCTGGCCGGGCTTCAATTGCGGCTGCAAGGCCTGGCCCAGGGGCCTGGAAACGACACCGATATGTGACAGACGGCGCTGCAGGGCCTGCGGCGCATCAACGTAACGGCTCAGAGGGTCCGCGCCTTCCGGCAAGGCTGCGGTTTCAGGCAGCGGCGGAAGGCCGCGCCAGTGAACGGGTGCGCCCTCATCACCGGAGGCGTCGATATCGTCGCCCAGCGCTGCGCCCAGTGCTGATTCATAGCCCTGTGTCACGGTGATCTGGTCGAGCAGCGAGGGCCAGAGGCCGGCGTTGTCAACCTTCAGCAAATTCGTCAGTGTGCGGACTTCCGTCTGCAGCCGGTCGGCCTTGCGGCGGGCCTCGTCATGGGCGCTGCGGCTGTCGGTTTCAGCGCCGCGCGCGCTGCGCACGGCGGACTCGGCGTCCGCGACCGCCTGCTCGAATTCGGCCGACTGCTCAATGGCGTGCTCAACGGCAGCGGTGAGATTGTCGCCATCGCCTTCCACATTGTAACGGGCCAGCAGCGCATTGCGCTTCTGGGTGTTTTCGCCCAGTTCGCGGTCAAGCCGCGCCACGCGCGTCTTGTGCTCCTCGATCGCGCGGAGAATGGCGTTGCGCCGCGCTGTCAGTTCGGAAAGCCGCGCGTTGGCATCGTCCGCCGCCTCCTGGGCGCGGGCCAGCGCATCCGCCGCGCCCTGCAGCGCCACGGCGGCTTCGGCGCGGATGTCGGTGTCGGAGCCCTGCGAGGCCTTCAGCGTCTCGCCTTCCTCTGCAAGCCGTGTGAGTACGCGGTCGGTGTCGTTCAGCAGTTCCTGTTCGCGCTGCAGATCCGCGTTGATCTGTGCAATACGCTGGTCGAGTTCCTTGCGGCGTTCGCCGGCGCGGCGCTCTTCCTCATCGAGCGCGTTGCGCTCATGGCTGACACGCTGCAGCACGGCGGAACGGATCGCCTCCTGCTCACGAAGCGATGGCAGCTTCTCGCCAAGGTCATCGCGCAGGCGCAGCCTTTCGGAGGCGGCGCGGGTGTGTTCTGCCAGCACGCGCGTTGCTTCGTCCAGCATCGCGGCATCGCGCTCGGCGGCTTCGGCCGCGTCCTTCCAGCTGGCGTAGAGGCCCATCGCCTCCAGCCTGCGAATTTCGGCTGAAAGCGACTTGTATTTCGTTGCCTGCCGCGCCTGGCGCTTCAGGCTGTTCAACTGGGTTTCAAGCTGGGCCGTCACGTCGTCAAGCCGCGTCAGGTTCTGCTCGGCAGCCCTCAACTTCAATTCGGCTTCGTGGCGGCGGGTGTGAAGACCAGTGATGCCAGCTGCCTCTTCGAGGATGAGGCGGCGGGCCTGCGGTTTCGAATTGATGATCTCGCCGATCTGGCCCTGGCGCACAAGGGCTGGCGAACGCGAGCCGGTCGAGGCATCGGCAAACAGCAGCTGAACGTCGCGCGCGCGGACATCCTTGCCGTTGATCCGGTAGGCCGAACCCGATTCGCGCTCGATGCGGCGAGAGATTTCGAGCGTGTCCTGATCGTGGTACTGCGGCGGCGCCGAGCCGTCGTCATTGGCCATGGTCACCACCACTTCGGCCATGTTGCGTGCCGGGCGCTGGGTGGTGCCGGAGAAGATCACGTCATCCATGCCGGAGGCGCGCATGGATTTGTATGAGCTTTCGCCCATCACCCAGCGCAGCGCCTCAAGCAGGTTGGACTTGCCGCAGCCATTGGGGCCGACAACGCCAGTGAGGCCGGGCTCGAT
>JBEIDW010000011.1:0-44832 GCA_040383265.1 Hyphomicrobiales bacterium | reverse complement strand
TGTTTCGAGCACGCCCGGATTATCCGCGCGGAGATAGCCCAGCATGATGTTGGGCCCCTTCACGTGAAGCCGGCCGCCTTCCTCGATTCCGGGCACGGGCTCGACGCGGTATTGGATCTGGTCCAGCAGGCGGCCCACCGTGCCGGTGCGGAAATGCATCGGCGTGTTGACGGCGAGCACGGGCGAACATTCCGTCGCGCCATAGCCCTCGAGAATGCGGAGCCCGAACTTCTCCATCCACACCGCGCGCGTCTCGGGCTTCACGCGTTCAGCTCCGGCGACGACGAGGCGGACGTTGAAGAAGTCGTAAGGGTGCGCGTTCCTCGCATAGCCCATCAGGAATGTGTCGGTGCCGAAGAGCACGGTCGCGTTGGTGTCGTAGCAGAGTTCCGGCACCACCTTGTAGTGAAGCGGCGAGGGATAGAGGAAGGTCCTGACACCCGCCAGCACGGGAAGCAGCACGCCGCCCGTCAGCCCGAAGGAATGGAACATGGGAAGCGCGTTGAACACCACGTCCGATGAGGTGAAGGCAATGCGCGCCGCAACCTGATAGCGGTTGGCGTGGAGATTGCGGTGCGAGAGGACGACTCCCTTCGGCAGGCCTTCGGAGCCGGATGTGAACAGGATGATCGCGGGGCCGTTGGGATCGCGCAATGCCCCGCCCAGGCGCAGCGCCGTCTTCGGGAAGATGCGGGCAAACAGGCCGTAGAGCTTGTCCTTCAGCGTCAACGTCTCGCGCAGTTCCTCAAGGAAGATGACTTTGCGGCCTTCCGTCAGGAGCTTCAGGTCTTCAGCCATGTTGCCGGCTTCGATGAAGCGGCTGGAGGTGACGATGGTCGAGATCTGTGCGGCGTTGCAGGCCGCCGCCATGTTCATTGCGCCCGTCGAGAAGTTCAGCATCGCGGGAACGCGGCCGAAGGCATGAAGGCCGAAGACCGTGACGAAACAGCCGGTGGAGTTGGGCAGCAGCACGCCGATGTTTTTCTGGCCGGAGGTCATCTCCGCCATGCGGCGGCCGAGGATGAAACTGCCCATCACCAGCTTGTCGAAGGTTGCGGGCGTGCGGTTGATGTCCTCTAGTACCTTGTGGTTGCCGCCATGGGTATGGCGCGCATCGAGCAGGGCGTCGAATATCGTGCGGTCGATGTTGGAGGTGCGGAAGACCATGTCGGTCATCACATCATAGAGCTTGTCGGCCTGGTGGCGGCGCAGGTCCGCGCCGCGCAGGCCGTCCGGTTCCGCGAACTTGACCGGCGGCAGGAAGGTGATGGTGATCTTGGGGAACCAGCGCAGCCGCAGCTTGCCGCGCATGCGGGAGAACGGCGTGTAGATCGCGCCGTCGATGCGGACGGGAAGCACCCGCGCCTTGGCCATCTCCGCAATCGCGCTGGGGCCTTCATAGACCTTCATCAGCGCCCCCGTGACCGTCAGCCGGCCTTCGGGGAAGATCACGACCTTGTGGCCCTTCTTCAACTCGTCCACCAGCACCCTGAGTGCCATGGGGCTGGTCGGATCAAGCGGGATCATCTTGAACAGCAGACGGGAGGGCCTGGCCCACCATGACTTCATGATGTGCGTGTTGATGGCGAAGCTGGCGCGTTCAGGCATGAAGGCGGAGAGCAGCGGCCCATCAAGGAAGGATGTGTGGTTGGCGACGATCACCACCTTGCGGCCTGCTGCCTTGAAGTTCTCAAGGCCCTTTACTTCCACCCGGTAGAGCAGGCGGAAGAGAATCCGCGCGATGCTGGCGACGAGTTCCGGCGTCAGCAGCCGCGCCACCCAGATGGAGGCCACGGCATTGGCAAGCCCCAGGAGCAGGAAGAAGGCTTGCGCCGACATGACCTTCAGCAGTACGGCGCCTGCGATGGCCGAGCCGATCATGAAGATGGCGTTCATGACATTGTTGGCCGCAATCACGCGCGACCGGCGCGATGGCGGCGCACGGTGCTGCATGATGGCATTGAGCGGCACAGCATAAAGCCCGCCAAAGAAGGCGACCAAGAACAGGTCCACGCCCACCCGCCAGCCCTGCGGGTGGCTGAAGAAGGCAGCAACCGGAGTATCCGATGTTCCGGCGAGAACCGCGTTCACGCTGCCTGCCGCGAAATAGAGGTCGAGCAGGAACACTGTCATCATGATCGAGGCGATGGGCACGTAGCGCGGCGAAACATCGCCCTTAAGCAGCGCGTTGGTGAGGAGCGAGCCCGCCCCTATGCCGATGGTGAACAGGCCGATGAAGGTGTTCGCCACGGCATCGTTCGCCAGCAGCACATCGCGCGTGAAGACCGGAAGCTGCGCCATGATGGCGGCGCCGAGGAACCAGAACCAGGATGCGCCGATCACCGACCAGAACACGTCCTCCCGTTCGCGGGCATAGCCCAGGAGTTTCAGCGTCTGGCGAGGGACGTTCCAGTCAAACTTGATGGATCGGTCGCCCGGCGCTGAGGGCATGAGGAAGGCACAGCCCAGCGCGATGACGGCGAGCAGGATGACGGTGACAGCAAGGATTTGCCGCCCTAACGCATCCAGCACGAGGAAGCCGCCAAACAGCGTGCCGAGCAGGATTGTGACAAAGGTGCCGAGTTCGATCAGCGCATTTCCGGCGATCAGTTCGTTCCGCCGCAGGTATTGGGGCAGTACGCCATACTTGATCGGCCCGAAGAAGGCCGCCGTTGTTCCGGCAAGGAACAGCACGATCAGGTGCATGACGGGGTTTTCGAGCCACAGGCTCAAGGCGCCAAACACCATGGCGGCGAGGTCGAACAGTTTGATCCAGCGGGACAGGATGGCCTTGTCGTATTTGTCGGCCAGTTGGCCTGCGATGGCCGAAAACAGGAAGTAGGGCAGCATGAACAGCGCCAGCCCCGCCTGCACAAACAGCGTGGCGTTGAAGTTGAAGCGCACCGCCAGGTCAAAGGTGATGAGGATGGCGATGCCATTCCTGACCGCATTGTCGTTGAAGGCGCTGATCGCCTGGGTTACGAACAGCGGCAGGAAGCTCCGCGACTTCAGGATGGCAAATTGGCTCTGCCGGTCGGTATCTTGGCCGCTCATGTAATGGGTTGTCCTTCGTGCGGAGATTGCATGGCTTGAGGTTTGAATATGTCAGACCTGTGATGGATCATCAAACACCGAAAAACTTATTGTGATCGCCCGTACGCGATCCGGGTGGGATGCTGGGCGTATTCCTTCCTGTCACTCATGACACAGGGAGAACCCACATGAATCGCCTTCGCAATTTCGCTGCTGCTGCTGCTTTCGCCGTTTCGAGCTTCGCCCTTTCGGCCCAGGCCTTCGCCGCCGACGTGGTTGATACGGCGGTCGCCGCTGGTAACTTCAAGACCCTGGTCGCGGCCGTGCAGGCGGCCGGCCTTGTCGACACACTGAAGGGCCCCGGCCCGTTCACCGTCTTTGCCCCCACCGATGAAGCCTTCGCCAAGCTGCCCGCCGGCACGGTTGATGACCTTCTGAAGCCTGAGAACAAGGACAAGCTCGTCGCTGTGCTCACCTATCACGTGGTGCCGGGCAAAGTGATGGCTGCCGATCTCGCCGGCAAGGAAACCAAGGCCAAGACCGTGCAGGGTTCCGAGGTCACCATCAACGGCACCAATGGCGTGACGGTTGACGGCGCCAAGGTGATCCAGGCCGACATCGTGGTCGACAATGGCGTGATCCATGTGATCGACGCGGTGATCCTGCCGAAGTAAGCGTCCTGCACGCATTCGACCTCCTCCGGCGCAGGCATCAGCCTGCGCCGTTCTTATTTCAGGATGTCGCACAGCAGGCGCAGCGTTGTCTGGTGATCGCCAGAGAGATGTTCCGCTCCGGCAGCGGCCAGCTTTTGGCGGCGTGTCTGGCTCTTGGAAAAACCTATGAAGTGAACGCCATTCGAGAGGCCAGCCTCCACATCGTTCAAATTATCGCCGACATAGACGATGCGGTGCTTCGGCAGGCCGGTGGCAGCAATAGCGCGGGCAACTGTCTCCCGCTTGTGGCCGGAGTTCTCAGCTCCGAAAGCGAGGGTGCTGACGGGCCGCCATAAATCTCTGGCCTCAAGCCGCAATTTTGCTGCAGACAGCAGATTCGCAGTGGCGATACCGCGTTGGCAATTGGCGAGAGACGCCAGAAGTTGGCGTGCGCCCGGAATGTCAACAGCCTTCAAGGTGCTGGCCGCCAGGCCCTGGGACAGGATCGCCAGATAGTCCGAGACGATTAACGTGTGGTCCCGTTCGGGCAACCCATGGTTGGTGAGAATTTCCGCGATGATGTGCTCATCATTGCGGATTGTATAGCTGTCCCAATCACGCGACAGTCCAGAGAGGCCATAGCGTCGCTCGAAGGGCAGGAAGAAGGCATCCTCCTCCGGTCCCGTTAGGTCAAGAAGCACACCATCGACGTCGAAGATGACGGCCCTGTCCATCACCTACGCTTGTACCATGCGCGGCGTCATTTCGATCAGCGTCGGGCCATCGGCGGTCAGCGCAGCGCGGATGGCCTCGCCCAGTGCTTTCAGATTGGCAGGGCGTTCCGCACGACAGCCATAGGCCCTCGCCATCATCTGGAAATCCGGGTTCTTGAGCGTCACGGCATTGGGCTGAATGCCCTTGTCCACCATGTTGTCGCGAATCTCGCCCAGCGCATCATTGTTCCAGACAAGGATGACGAGTGGCAGCTTGTGCTCCGCCGCGGTGCCAAGTTCGTTGATGGTGTATTGCAGGCCATAATCACCGATCAGGACGGCGACGGGCTTGCCGCCCACACCGAATTTCGCGCCAATACCAGCGGGGAGTGCAAAGCCCAGCGTGCCGAAGCCCACCGGATGAATCCATGTGCGCGGTTCCATCACCGGAAAGGCTTCGTTCGCGGCATAGGCAATCTGCGTCATGTCGGAGCAGACGACGGCCTCGCGCGGCAGCGCCTCGCGGATGACGCCCAGCACCTGCGAAAGCATGGCGCGCAGTGGCGCGGGTTCGCCCAGGTCGAAGCTGGCCTGGCTTTCCCCGGCCCGTTCCTTGACACCTGCTGCGATGGCCTCGAGAGCAGCGCATGCATCACCCAGGATGGCGATGTCGGCGGTGTGCGGGCGGGCCATGACGGCGGGATCGAGATCGATGCGGATCAGGTTCTTGTCGATCACCAGATCATCATTCCAGAAATCGGTTTCCGAGAGTTCGGAGCCCGCGCAGAGAATGGCGTCCGACGTGCGGAACATGTTCCACACCTCTTCGCGGCCCAGAACGTAGCCGACACAGAGTGGGTGATCAGCGGGAACGACGCCCTTGCCGGCAACCGTGGTGAGAATCGGAGCCTTGAGCTTCTCGGCGATTTCAAGGGCCGCCTTGCCCGCCCCGTGCGCGCCGCCGCCGAGGATCATCAGCGGCTTCTTCGCGCTGTTCAACTTGGCGATGGCCTGCTCAATCTGCTTACGGTTGGGCTCCGCCACGGCTGGAAGGGCGCGCGGCGTCCAGCCTTCGCCCGCAGGTTCCTTCAGCAGGTCCAGAGGAATCTCGATGTAAGCAGGCCGTGGGCGCTGACTGGCGAAATTGGCAAAGGCCCGGGCCACGGCATCGCGCACATCCTTCGGTGTATAGGCGCGCAGGTGCAGGGCCGTGACGGTGGCGGCCGCGCCGCGCTGATCCAGCATTTCATGCAGGCGGCCCCGGCCTTGCGCCGCATCCGTGATGTCGAGGGCAGACGAGATCACCAGCACATTACTCGAGTCAGACCAAGCCTGGCCAATCGGCGTGAGAATGTTGGTGAGACCGGGGCCGGTGATGGTGAAGCAAACCCCCGGCTTGCCGGTGGCGCGCGCATAGCCATCCGCCATGAAGCCTGCGCCCTGTTCGTGGCGCACCAGCACATGGTTGATCTTCGAGCGCGGCAGGGCCCGGTACATTTCCACATTGTGGACGCCGGGAATGCCGAAGATCGTATCGACGCCATAGGCTTCCAGAAGGCCGATGAGGGCCTCCCCGGTAGAGAGTTCCGCACGTGTGGACATATCAGGCTGCTTTCGTATCCGCTTCCGGTGGGTTCACCGCATGACATGCCACATGGGCTTGCCCATGTACACGTCATGTCTTGTGTTCTCCCTGATCAATTCTGAGCTGGCCCAGGGTACTGAAGATCACCTGAACGCGTTTTTCAGATTGATCAAAACCGGATACCGGGCAATCTTCCATTTCATACCTTTAGGGAGATCACCATGACCGGACTTGTCACGCTGGACACAATCGACGCCTTCCGCCGGGATGGCGCCTGCGTGCTGCGCGGCGTGTTCACGGATTGGATCAACCCGCTGCGAAAGGGCATTGACCGCAATCTGGCGGAGCCATCGGCGGATGTGAAGATCTATCAGGGCAAGGATGGATCTGGCCGCTTTGTTGGCGATTACTGCAACTGGGACCGGATCCCTGAATACCGGGATTTCATCTTCAACTCCAAGGCCTCCACCATCGGCCGGGAATTGATGGGCACGAAGACCGTGCGCCTGTTCCATGAGCATGTGCTGGTGAAGGAACCCGGGGCGGATGTGCCAACCCCCTGGCATCAGGACCAGCCCTACTACTGCGTGGATGGCACGGATACCGTGTCCTTGTGGGTTCCACTCGACGCCGTGCCGCGGGAGCGCACGCTCGAATTCGTGGCGGGCTCTCATAAATGGGGCAAGCACTTCCGTCCGGAGCGCTTCAACAAGACAGCACTGAACGAGAATGACGGGCTGGAGCCGGTACCCGATATTGACGGCAACCGCGACATCTACAACGTTCTCGGCTGGGCGCTGGAGCCTGGTGATGCCGTGGCCTTCAACTACCTGACGCTTCATGGCGCACCCGCCAACAAGAGCAAGGTGGATCAGCGCCGCGCCTTCTCGCTCCGGCTGCTGGGCGACAATGTGCGCTTCGCACGCCGCGAGGGCGTCAACACATCGCCGCCATTCCGGGGTGTGACGCTGAAGCATGGTGACGTGATGGACGCGCCGGAGTTCCCGCTGCTGGCGGGGTAATTCATTATCCTCTCCCGCAGCGCGGGAGAAGGCTCAGATGTGCTCAGGAAAGCCCGAACCGCTTCGGCGAAATCTCCGCCAGCACCAGGCCTTCATCAATGATGTCCGCCGGGGCCTCCGCGCCGCGTACCAGCGCTGCCGCGAGGCGTGACAAGGCGGGCGCGGACTGTATGCCGAATCCGCCCTGGCCGATCAGCCAGAAGAAACCGTCATCCCTTCCATCATAGCCCACCACAGGGTTGCCATCTGGCGCAAAGGAGCGGAGGCCTCCCCATGTGCGTTCGACGCGGGTCACCTCATAGTCCACTGCATGGCTGAAGCGCTCGATGCCTTCGGCCAGCGTCATGTCATCGGCATAGGCATCATGCGGGTCGACCGGTGTTGCATCGGCTGGCGAAATCAGAAGCTTGCCGGATTGCGGCTTGCAGTACCATGTCTCACCCACGTCACCCACCATGGGCCATCGCATGATGTCCACCCCGTCTGGCCCTGGCGCCACCGCCATGGACCGGCGCTTGGGCTGGAGGCCGATGGGCTTGCGCCCCGCCATCTCTGCCACGATGTCACCCCAGGCGCCCGCCGCATCGACAATGATCCGTGCCCGGAGTTTTTCCGTGCCGGCCTGAACCACCCACAGCCCGTTCCGCTGAAGTGACTGGACGGGCCTTTCGCAGTGAAGCGTGCCACCGCGCTGGCGGAACAGCTTGAGATAGAACTGATGCAGCGCATCCACATCAATATCCGCCGTGCCCTCGTCGAGCACGGCGCTGACCGCATATCCATCCCTGAGGTGCGGGAAGCGCCGGCTTGCTTCGGGCACGGAAATCTCCCGCATGCCCTTCTGAATTCTCATCAGCCGCTCGAAGGCTTGTTCCTGTCCGGCGGGAGCGAAGAAGATCGTATCACGCGGGGTCAGGAAGCCTCCTTCCTGGAAGGCCCGCCCGGCAGCGCGCGTCAGCGCCAGCATGGGCGGCGGGCCATAGTTCGGTTCATACATGGCGGCTGAACGCCCGGTGGTGTGATAGCCCGGCCGCTCTTCCATCTCGCATATGGCGACGCGGTGGGTTTCGGCGAGGTGGGCCGCCACGGAAGCGCCCGCAATGCCGGCGCCGATGACGATGATGTCGAAATCCTTGCTCATCATGCCAGTTAAGCGGGGCCCTGGTACTTGCGCAAGCGGCCTCCACCGTTCCATCATGCCAGCCATGACGAACGTGACGCTGCATTTCCCGCTGGCCGAATATCATCGGCGCATCGCCCTGACCCGCAAGGCGATGGCTGACAAGGGCCTTGACGTCATCATCGTGTCGGACCCGTCCAACATGGCATGGCTGACCGGGTATGATGGCTGGTCCTTTTACGTTCACCAGGGCGTGCTGCTTGGCCTTGATGGCGAACCCGTGTGGTGGGGACGCGGCATGGACGCGCAAGGCGCAAAGCGTACCGTGTTCATGGCGCATGACAATATCGTGGGGTATGATGATACCTACGTGCAGAACCCGCTGAAGCACCCCATGGAACAGCTTTCAGGCGTCATTGACGGGCGCGGCTGGGCGAAGGCGCGGATCGGCGTCGAGATGGACAATTACTGGTTCTCGGCCGCCGCCAATGATGCGCTCCGCAAGCATCTGAGGGATGCGCAGTTCTTCGATGCCACCGGACTCGTGAACTGGCAGCGCAAGGTGAAGAGTGATCACGAAGTCACGTTCATCCGGCGCGCCGCGGCGATTGTTGATGCCATGCATGCCAAGGTCGTGGAACTGGTCGAACCCGGCCTGCCAAAGAACGTGCTGGTCGCCGAAATCCAGAAGCAGGCGATGCTGGGGGCGGGCGGTCACTGGGGCGATTATTGCGCCATCGTGCCGATGCTTCCATCAGGTATTGATGCCACGGCCCCGCACCTCACCTGGGATGACCGGCCCTTCGCCAACAATGAAGGCACCTTTTTCGAGCTTGGCGGCTGCTACCGGCGTTATCACGCGCCCTTGTCGCGCACGGTTTACCTGGGAACGCCGCCGCAGAAATTCCGCGATGCCGAGAGCGCCGTGCTGGAGGCAACCGATGCCGGGCTTGCCAGGTGCACGCCCGGCACCACCTGCGGCGAGGTGGCAGAGGCCTTCTTCGGCGCGCTGCAGAAGCGCGGGTTCACCAAGGACTCGCGCGCTGGGTACTCGATCGGCCTTTCCTATCCGCCTGACTGGGGTGAACGCACGCTGTCGATCCGCCGTGGTGACATGACGGTTCTCGAACCGAACATGACGTTGCACTTCATGCCCGCCCTGTGGCTCGATGATGGCGGACTCGAACTCTCCGAAACCATACTCATCACCCCCAATGGCGCGGAATGCCTGTGCAAGACGCCGCGCAAACTTGTCATCAAGAAGTGAGGTTAGACATGGCTCCGTTCAACAAGCCCATCTCCGGGCTCGTCACCCCGCGTTTCGGTGGCATTGCCACATTCATGCGCATGCCGCATGTACCGCTTGAGGAGGCGGAGGGCATCGACATCGGCATGGTCGGCATCCCATGGGACGGGGGTACCACGAATCGTCCGGGCCCCCGCCATGCGCCCCGCCAGATGCGCGACATGTCCTCCATGGTGCGCCCCATGCACCAGACCTCGCATGTGGTGCCTTCCGAGCTTGCCAACATCGCGGACCTCGGCGACTGCCCGGTGAATCCGGCCGATGTGAATGACGCGTTGAAGCGCGTTGAGACCTATTTCAAGAAATTGGTGGCCAGGGGCATCCGCCCGCTATCGGCGGGCGGCGACCATCTCTGCTCGCTGCCGGTGCTGCGCGCGGTTGGCGAAAAGGCGCCCGTCGGCATGATCCACTTCGACGCCCACACCGACCTCTATGACGGGTACTTCGGTGGCTTCAAATATACCCATGGCACGCCGTTCCGCCGCGCCATCGAGGATGGCGTGCTGGACCCCAAGCGCACGATTCAGATTGGGCTTCGCGGCTCCATGTATGACCTTGATGATTTCGAGTGGGGCGAGAAGATGGGTGTCCGCATGGTGCGCATCGAGGAGGCAATGGAGAAGGGGCCAAAGGCCATCATGGCGGAGGCCCGCGCCATTGTGGGCGACCAGCCGACCTATGTGAGCTTCGACATCGATATGCTGGACCCGGCCTACGCCCCCGGCACCGGCACGCCGGAAATCGGTGGCTTCACCACTTTCCAGGCCCAGCAGATGCTGCGCGAACTGCGTGGCGTAAACATTGTGGGTGGTGATGTGGTGGAAGTCTCGCCGCCCTTCGACCCCACCGGCGTCACCGCCCATGCGGGCGTCACCATGATGTTCGAGATCCTCTGCCCGATGGCGGAAGCGGTGGCGAGGCGGCGAAAGTAATCAAAGTGGCCGGATGTGATCCGGCCTTTTCACTCACGCGAACACCACCACCTCGATGGCGGTCGGATCGAAGTTGTTGCACGGGTTCAGCACCTGCGGGCAGTTGGAGATCACCGCCAGCACATCCATTTCGGCGCGGATCTCGACGTAATCGCCGGGCTTCGATGAGCCGAGCGCGATTGCTGCATCGCCGGCCGCACCAACCGGCACGGTCATGAACCAGTTGACGTTTGGCACGATGTCGCGCCAGCCCAGCCCATGCGGCTTCAGGGCGGCGAGAAAGTTCTCGCGGCAGCCCCTGTTGGGAACGCCATAGAGCATCTGGTTCGACGGTTCGGAGCAGCAGCCACCGATCGTATCGTGGCCACCGAACGTGTCAGCAGTGATCGTGAAGAGCGGCTTGGCGCGGTCCGAGTAGAGAGTGTCGCCCGTGGTCAGCAGGATGTGGGCTGCCTTCTTGATGGTATTGGGCGCATGGTAGCGCTCCTCGAAGTCATCGGCGTTGTAGCACAGGAAATCCACGGCCTGCTGGCCGTGGCTGTCGATGATGCGGAGCGTCTGGCCCTTGGCGATGATTCGGCTCCAGGGCGCGCGGGGTGCGATCGTCTCGCGGTGGAGTTCCTGGCTCATGCGAGTTGCATTTCGAACAGCCTGCCCCATTGCGGCATCGAATCCGTAACGCCCGCAAGACGCAGCGCATGCCAGGCCATGGCATGATTTGACGAGGTGATGGGAACGCCTGTTTCCGCCTCGATATCCCGTGCTGCCTCGGCAAGCCGCACCGAGGTGCAGGATACGAACACGGCGTCCACCTTCGCGTGGGTCAGAATGGCCTCGACGCCGCGCCTCACCGAAGCGGGCGTGATGCGCGAGACGGTCCCGTCATCCTGCTCGTTGAAGGAGCCAAAGACGGGAACATCGAAACCGCGGGCGCGGATGTAATCGGCCACGATGCGGTTCACATCCGCCCGGTAGGGCGTGAGCACGCCGATGCGTTTCGCCTTCAGCGCCCGGAAGGCGGCGAAGGCCCCGGTGATCGGCGTGGTGCATTTCGCATCCGGCCTCACGGAGCGGATGCGCGCGAAGACCTTCTCCTCGCCGATCGCCATGGAGGCAGACGTGCAGCCATAGGCCACCACATCGAGCGGGCTTCCGGGCAGGATCACATCCGTGGCGGCTGCAATGCGGGGTTCCATGGCGCGGAGTGTTTCGGGCGTGATCTGGGCATCGTTCAGAATGCGGCTTTCATACAGCGCAACGCCCGGAAGCCCCGCCATGATGGCGCGCCATTCATGTTCGATGGTGAAGTCGGTGGCGAGAACGAGGAGGCCAAGGCGCGCGCGGCCTGCGATTCCGCCATCGGTGTCGAAGGGCAGGTGCTCGATCAGCACCATGTCATCGCCGGATGCGGCCGGAGCGCGGTCATTCATGTGCCATCTCCCTGACTTTTCCGATTCGTATCAGAGAAAATCCAAGCCTCCTATAGTTTCACCATCATGATTCGCCTGTTGAACCGCATGGCGGGCTTGCCCGCTGCCGCCCGTAGCCTGCTCAGCCTGACATTCGGCGCCGTAGCCGCCCTCGGCCTGCCGCCCCTCGGTCTTTGGCCGCTGGCCTTCCTCGGCTTTTCCGTCTTCCTGGCGCTGCTCGAGGGCACCAAGCTGACGGGTTGGCGGAGCGGGTTTGGCGTGGGCTGGCTGTTCGGGCTTGGCTATTTCGCCGTGGCGTTCCACTGGATCGGTTTCGCTTTCCTGGTGGAGGCCGCGACCTATCTATGGATGATGCCCTTCATGCTGGGCATATTGGCGGGCGGCATGGCGATTTACTGGGGCCTCGCTGCGTGGGCGGCGCGGCGCTGGGGTGGCAGCGGGCTTCGGCTTGCGCTGTTTTTTGCAGGCGCCATCGGCATTGCGGAGTGGCTGCGCGGCCACCTCTTCACCGGGTTTCCCTGGGCCGCGCCGGGCCTCATGGTGGATGGCATGGGGGGAACGGCCCAGCTCGCGGCGCTCACCGGCATGCCGGCGCTCACCGTCCTCATCGTTCTGTGGGCAGGCCTGCCTTATGCCTTGCTGCGCGCGGGCGGCAACCAGCTTCGGTTTGCCGTCATCGCGCTGGCTGCGCTTCTCCCGCTCGCCTGGGGCTGGGGAGCATGGCGTCTGGCCGGGGCCGGGGCGGAGATGGTGCCGGGCGTTTCGTTCCGCATCGTCCAACCCAATATCCCGCAGCAGGAAAAATGGCGGGAGGACAATGCCCGCATCATCTTCGATACGCTGATACGGCTTTCAACAGAGCCCACGGCCACGAACCCGCAAGGTATTTCGGGTGTCACCCATCTCGTGTGGCCAGAATCGGCGGTGCCCTTCCTGATCGATGAAAGCCCGGCCGCAAGAGCCGAGTTGCAGCCCATGCTGGGCGGGCGGACGGCGCTCATCACCGGGGCGCTGCGGCTGAACCGCAAGGGTGAGGCGGAGCCGGATGTCTTCAACAGCATCATCGTGTTCGACGGGAAGGCCGAACCGGTGGAGCGCTATGACAAGTGGCGGCTGGTGCCGGGCGGTGAGTTTCTGCCGTTCGAATGGCTGCTGGAGCCGCTTGGATTCCGCAAGGTGGTGACGACGCCAGGCAGCTTCACGCCGGGCTCTGGCCCGCGCACGCTGGCGCTCCCGGGTGGCCTCTCCGCTGCACTCCTTGTCTGTTACGAGATGATCTTCCCGAACCGGTTGATCGACGCCGCCAACCGGCCACAGATGATGGTGAACGTCACCAATGACGGCTGGTTCGGCCGCTCGACGGGTCCTCATCAACATGTGGCGCAGGTGCGCCTCAGGGCCATCGAACAGGGTCTGCCGGTGATCCGCGCGGCCAATACCGGCGTTTCCGCCGTTCTGGACCCGTTTGGCCGCTATCTGCGCCAACTGCCGCTGATGGAGCAGGGGGTGATTGATTCTCCACTTCCGGCAGCGATTGCACCTACGCCCTACGCCTGGCTGGGGGATTGGGTTCTGCTGATGCTCTTGGCCGCAGTCTTTGGAAGCTCTTTCCTAGCGAACAAAACTACCTTAAGGTGAGGTTTCGGTACTGGCAGAAGAAATAGCCATGACGCGGAACAGTTTTGGGGGAAAAGCAATTGCGCGCTGAGGTGAGGTATATTATTCTACTTCTGCCTGAAGGATTGTGAGAAAAGCGATGAAAGATAGCTTTGCTGCAGGTTCAGGCGTCAGACCGGGGGGAATCAGGTCTGAGGATAAAATGACAAGACGCGATCCGAACTTCGTGGACGTGCATGTGGGCAGTAGGATCCGCATGCGTCGGCAACTCATTGGCATGAGCCAGGAGAAGCTGGGTGAACTTCTGGGCATTACCTTCCAGCAGGTTCAGAAGTACGAAAAAGGCGCCAACCGTATCAGCGCAAGCCGCCTCTATTTCACAGCCAAAATCTTGGGCGTTCCCGTGCAGTTCTTCTTCGAGGAACTTCCCGGCGTGGAAGAGCATGGCGGCATGGGCGAGGCGCGCGAGGAAGATGCGGTGCTCTCGGCCCTGATGAACGTCGAGGGCGTGACGCTGGCGAAGGCCTTCCGTGACGCGGACAGCGTCAACAAGCGGAAGCTGATTTCGACCATCGCGCGGGTTATCGCCGAGACCAAGGAATAAACATCAGGCCCCGGTGCCTTACGGCTCGAGCCGCCTTGACCGGCGTTGATAACGCTGTCAAAAAGCGCCCGAGCCATTACAAAAAGGCACTGGGGCCAGATGTCACGCAAGAACTATGTCTTCACCAGCGAATCCGTCTCGGAAGGTCATCCGGACAAGGTTTGTGACCGCATCTCCGACGAGATCGTTGATCTGTTTTACCGCGAGGCGCTGGAGCAGGGCTTTGATCCCTGGGCTATCCGCGTGGCCTGCGAAACGCTGGCGACGACCAACTATGTGGTGATCGCCGGTGAGACCCGCGGTCCTGCCTCCGTCACCAAGGCCAAGATTGACGCCGCCGCCCGCAAGGCCATCAAGGACATCGGCTATGAGCAGTCCGGCTTCCACTGGGAGACGGCCAAGATCGTCATCCTGCTGCACAGCCAGTCGGCCGACATTGCTCAGGGCGTTGATACGGATGGCAAGAAGGAAGAAGGCGCGGGCGACCAGGGCATCATGTTCGGTTACGCCTGCGACGAGACTCCGGAACTTATGCCGGCACCGCTCTATTACTCGCACAAGATCTTGAAGCTTCTGGCGGATGCGCGCCGTTCCGGCAAGGAGCCGAAGCTGGGGCCTGATTCCAAGAGCCAGGTGAGCGTCGTCTACAAGAACGGCAAGCCTGTTGCCGCCAGCCAGATCGTGGTATCTCATCAGCACACGGATGAATCGCTGTCTTCCGCTGACGTGCTGAAGATCGTGAAGCCCTATGTGAAGAAGGCCCTGCCGAAAGGCTGGATCACTGAGGACACCGTGTGGCACGTGAACCCAACGGGTAAGTTCTTCATTGGTGGCCCCGATGGTGACACCGGCCTCACTGGCCGCAAGATCATCGTCGATACTTACGGTGGAGCGGCTCCGCATGGCGGCGGCGCTTTCTCCGGCAAGGATCCGACGAAGGTGGACCGCTCGGCAGCTTATGCCGCGCGCTACCTCGCCAAGAATGTTGTGGCGGCGGGCCTTGCCAAGCGCTGTACCATTCAGTTGTCCTACGCCATCGGCGTGGCGCAGCCGCTGTCGATCTACGTTGACACGCATGGCACGGGCAAGGTGGCCGAAGCAAAGCTCGAAAAGGCGCTGGCCAAGGTGATGGACTTGAGCCCCCGCGGCATCCGCACCCACCTCAACCTCAACCGCCCGATCTATGCCCGCACTTCGGCCTATGGCCACTTCGGCCGTGCGCCTGAGAAGGACGGTGGCTTCTCCTGGGAGAAGACCGACCTTGTGAAGGCGCTCAAAGCCGCGGTGAAGTGATTAGCGGCGAAACAGAAAAGCGGTTCCAGTTCTATGGGCGGCGCAAGGGGAAATCCTTGCGCCGTCATCATTCCGGACTGATGGAACATCTTCTCCCTCCGCTGCGGGTGGATCTTGCCGATCCACTCCACGGCTTGGGGGATCGGCGCTGGCTGGAAATCGGCTTCGGCGGCGGCGAGCATCTCGCACATCAGGCCGCGCTTCACCCGGATGTTTCCTTTATCGGGGCGGAACCCTTCGTCAACGGCGTCGCCAAGTTGCTGGCGCTGATAGAAGAAAGCGGCCTCCCCAATGTGAAGATATATGACAGGGATGCGCGGCCGCTGCTGGAAGCACTGCCGGAGGCCTCCTTCGAGCGCATCTATCTTCTCTATCCGGACCCTTGGCCAAAGGCGCGGCACAACAAGCGCCGCTTCGTGAGCCCCGAAAACCTGACGCAGTTTCACCGTATCCTGAAGCCCGAGGGATTGTTCCTCTTCGCCAGCGACATCGATGACTATGTCGCCTGGACCCGCGGCCATGTGGCCGCTCATGGCGGCTTCGCGGAGGAGGGTGACCCTTCCTTACCCTATGAGAATTGGATCGAGACCCGCTATGAGGCCAAAGCTCGGCGCGAGGGGCGCGGGTCAGCCTATCTGATGCTGCGCCGGAAACCGATCAAGGCCTGAGAATGAACGGTGTGCCCTCGAAGGCATCCGCCCCGCGGCCAATCTTCTCAACGGCCTTCACCATGCGGCCATTACGGCCGAGCACCTCATCCGCAAGCGATACGATCAGCTTGTTTGGCGTAGCAGATGGCGACGCGCTGCGGAGTTCGAAGGCCAGTTCTTCTTCGTCGGCCTTCGGGCGGAACATGCAGAGCGCGGTATAGGCCGCCGCCGTCGACCTGCTGATGCCGGCCCAGCAATGGATGAGCATCGGGTCCTGCCTGTCCCATGCCTGGAGAAACGTGATGAGACGCTCGGCATCCGCTGCACGCGGCGGCGTGTGGCCATCCATGGGTGCGATGATGTCATGGAAATAAAGTTTCAAGTGCCTGTCCGGCGCAATGCCGTGCGGCATGTCATGCGGCGTGTTGGGTGCAAGCAACGTTACCACATGGGCAACGCCATGCTCGTCGATGAGGTGCTGAACCTTGTTCAATGGGCCGACGATGATCATGGCGTTACCAGCTTTCTGAATGACGTGAGATAGAGCGCCGCAGCATCATTGGGCGCAAGCGGCGTTAGGCGGAAGAAGCGCTGGGCCGAGGCGCCATCAAGCCCGCGTGGGGCCCCGAAGAACCTCTTCGCTTCCTCAAGGCTGAAGCCCGCAAGTTGCGTGGCTTCGAGATAGGCAGCGAGATGATCGCATTTCTTGATGAAGGTTTCGAGCAGTTTCGGCGCTTCCGGCTTCAGGCCGAAGCGGATGTGGATGGCCGCCAGCAGGCGGTGCTCGAAGGCCTTGTAATCAAGCCCGAGCGCCGCTTTGAAGGGCGAGATCATGTCGCCCACCACATATTCGGGCGCATCATGGAGAAGTGCAGTCAGCCGCTCAGCCCGGTTGAGGCCAGGGTTGAGGTGCCCCGCAAGCTCCTCCACCAGAGCGCAATGCTGGGCGACGGAGAAGGCGTGGTCGCCCTTGGTCTGGCCATTCCAGCGGGCGACGCGTGCAAGGCCATGGGCGATGTCTTCAATCTCGATGTCGAGTGGTGACGGATTGAGCAGGTCCAGCCTGCGGCCGGACAGCATGCGCTGCCAGGCGCGCGGGGCTTCAGGTGCGCGGGCCATGTGGCCTCGTGAGCCGCTTGACGGCCTCATGGCGGTGACAATCGGTGAGGTGGTCATTCACCAGGCCGCAGGCCTGCATGAAGGCATAGACGATGGTGGGGCCAACGAAGCGGAAGCCGCGCTTCAGCAAATCTTTCGAGATCTTTTCGGCCAGCGGCGTCTTGGCTGGAATCTCGCTCATGCTGCGGATCCGGTTTTGCACCGGACTGCCATCGACGAAGTTCCACAGATATGCCGAGAAGTCAGGAATGGCGAGATAGGCATGGGCGTTGGTGACGCTCGCCTCGATCTTGAGGCGGTTGCGCACGATGCCGGCATCCTGCATCAGGGCCTCTTGTTTCTTCAGCGTGTAGCGCGCGATCTTTTCCGGATCGAAGTCATCGAAGGCGTCACGGAAATTGTCGCGCTTGCGAAGGATGGTGATCCAGGAAAGGCCCGCCTGAAACCCGTCAAGCAGCAACTTCTCGAACAGCGCGCGCGAGTCATAGTCGGGCACACCCCACTCCGTGTCGTGATAGGCGACATAGAGCGGGTCCGTGCCGCACCAGTTGCAGCGGCAAATGCCGTCTTCGTGGCAAGGTGCACTCATGCCGCCCCCGGCACGTCATAGCGCGCCCAGCGAGGCTTCCCGGCGTGAACCCTGACGCCATCGGCCAGGAGAGGCTCAGCCGCCTCCGCAAGCCGGTCGATGCGGATGAGTGCCAGGGCCTGAGTACCCGAAGATGAGAGCAGGGTACCGATCTGCTTTTCGCCGGACCGGATCTCGGTGCCCTTCGGTGGTGCATGGGCTTCGAGTCTCACAGGAAGAATGCGGCTTCTGGCCGTGCCGCGATGCTCCATACGGGAAACGACCTCCTGACCAACATAACAGCCTTTTTTGAAGCTCACGCCGCCCAGCTGGTCCAGATTGGCCTCGTGCGGGAAGTAGTCACCCGATCCCAGGTCGGCATCCGTGTCCGCCAGACCTGCCGCAATGCGGGCAGCGTCATAGCCTTCGGCATCGGCTTCAAGGATCTCGCCGATACGGCGCCAACCGATATCGGTTGACCTAGGGTCAGGAAAGCCGCCTGGAATTTCGTGGGGTGATACGCTGACGGACAACTCCGGCGCGGCCGCGACGTTGACCTTGGCGCGGAGCTTGTACATCTGAAGGCGCTTCAGCAGCCCATCTTGCTGGCTTGCCGCGCAATCGATCAGGAATCCATCCCCCCGCCGCTCCACCAGCATGTCGAACAGGATTTTTCCCTGCGGTGAGAGCAGCGCGGCATAGGCTGCCCGTCCGTCCCCCAGATGGTCCACATCGGCAGTAAGGATATTGTGCAGAAAAGGCCCGGCTTCAGGCCCCTGAACGGTTATCACGGCGCGGCCGGGAAGGCGGCCTGCCTGAAAGTGCATATTGCGCATGGCTGTTGCTTCGTTTCCAATCCACATTTACGAAGGGCCTGAACCACGATCAAGGATTGCCATGTCATTCACTGCCGAATTGATCCTGAAAGGCGGAACTGTCGTCAACCACGACGGTATTGGCCAGCGCGATATTGCCGTGTCCCAGGGCTGCATTGTCGGGATCGGTTCCTTCGGCAGGCACCAGGCGGCCGAGACCGTTGATTGTACCGGCCTCCATATCCTGCCCGGCGTGGTTGATAGCCAGGTACATCTGCGCGAACCGGGCGCTGAACACAAGGAAGACCTTGAAACGGGCGGCCGCGCTGCAGTGAAGGGCGGGGTCACCGGCGTGTTCGAAATGCCCAACACCAACCCGCTCACCACAACCGAGGCGACGCTGGCCGACAAGGTGAGGCGTGCCTCAAACCGGATGTATTGCGATTTCGCGTTTTTCATGGGCGGCACGCGCGACAATGCCCACATGCTGGGCGAGCTTGAACTGTTGCCCGGCTGCGCGGGCGTCAAGGTGTTCATGGGCTCCTCAACCGGCTCCCTGCTGGTGGATGATGACAAGGGCGTGGCGCGCATTCTGGCAAATATCCGCCGTCGCGCCGCCTTCCACTCCGAGGATGAGGACCGGCTCAATGAACGCAAGCCCCTGCGCGTCGAAGGCGACCCGACAAGCCACTATGTCTGGCGCGATGCCGAGGCCGCAAGGCTGTGCACCGAGCGGCTGCTGAGGCTGGCGCGCGAGGCGCACAAGCGCATTCACATCCTGCACATATCGACGGCCGATGAGTTCCCGCTGCTGGCTGCCCACCGCGATGTCGCCACGGTGGAGGTGACGCCCAATCACCTCTTCTTCACCTCGGAAGACTATGCGCGCCTCGGCAATCTCATTCAGATGAACCCGCCCATGCGCGAGCCGCACCACAAGGCGGGAATCTGGGCCGCGCTGCAATCCGGCCTTGTCGATGTTCTGGGCTCCGACCATGCGCCCCATACGCTGGAGGAGAAGGCCAAGCCCTATCCGGCCTCGCCGTCCGGCATGCCGGGCGTTCAGACGCTTGTGCCTGTGATGCTCGACTGCGTGAACAACGGGCTTCTTTCCATCGAGCGCTTCGTCGATCTCACCTCGCATGGGCCCAACCGTATTTTCGGCATGGCGGGCAAGGGCCGCATCGCCGAGGGCTATGATGCCGACTTCACCATCGTGGACATGAAGGCGAAGCGGACGATCACCAATGACTGGATCGAAAGCCGCTGCAAATGGACGCCGCATGATGGGCGCAGTGTCACCGGTTGGCCGGTCGGCACCTTTGTGCGCGGCCGCTGCGTCATGTGGAATGACGAAATCATCGGCAAGGCCCACGGTCAGCCGATCCGCTTCATCGAAGCTCTTTGAGGAGAAAACAAATGTCTTTCCGTGCCATTCTCATTTCCAAGACAGATTCCGGCCAGAAGGCCGAACTGACGCGGCTTGAGGAATCTGAGCTCATGGAGGGTGATGTCACGGTGGACGTCACGCACTCATCGGTGAATTTCAAGGATGGTCTTGCCATCACTGGCAAGGCGCCGATTGCGCGCCGCTTTCCGCTCATTCCCGGCATCGACTTTGCCGGCGTCGTGCGCTCCTCCTCGCATCCGCGCTGGAAGGCGGGGGATCATGTCGTGCTGAACGGTTATGGCGTGGGCGAAGGTCACCATGGTGGCTTCTCGGAAGTGGCGCGCCTCAGCGGCGATTGGCTGGTAGCGGTACCGAAGGGCTGGACAGCAGCGGACTGCATGTCAGTCGGTGTCGCGGGATATACCGCCATGCTCTGCGTGATGGCGTTGGAGGAGCAGGGCGTGAAGCCGTCTGACGGCGACGTGCTGGTGACGGGTGCGGCCGGTGGTGTGGGCACCACCGCCATCGTGATCCTGTCGAAGCTCGGCTACCGCGTCATCGCCTCGACGGGCCGCGTTTCGGAAGAGCCCTTCCTCAAGAGCCTTGGTGCTGCAGGTGTGGTGGACCGCAATGAGTTCAATGGCCCGGTGAAGCCCTTGGCCAAGTCGCGCTGGGCTGCATGCGTTGATTCCGTTGGCTCCGTGACGCTGGCCAACGTGATTTCGCAAATGAACCCTGAAGGAACGGTTGCCGCTTGCGGCAATGCGCAAGGGATGGACCTTCCCACCAATGTGGCGCCCTTCATCCTGCGCGGCGTCAAACTCGTTGGCGTCAACTCGGTTTCAACGCCCATGCCGCGCCGCCTCAAAGTGTGGGAACGGCTGGTTCAGGATCTCGACCTCTCGAAGCTCCATGCGCTCACGACCCATGTGACGCTCGATGACGTGCCGCAGGTCGCAGCCGACATCGTGGCTGGCAAGGTGAAGGGCCGCGTGGTAGTCGACATCCGCTAGGCGATGGATATCATCGTTCTGAGCGCCGGCATCGCCATTGGCCTTGCGATGACGACGCCTCCCGGCCCGGTCAACATTCTCGTCATCCGCACGGCGATTGGCCAGGGCTCGCGCGTGGCGTTTTTCACAGGCCTCGGGTCGGTTGTCTCCGACATTATCTATGCCAGCATCGCCGCCTATGGCGTGAGTTCCATCGCCCATGTCATCACCAGCCATGCGCGGCCCTTGATGGCGCTGGGCGGCTTGTTCCTGGTTGTCATCGGGGTGCGGCTGGCGCGCGCGCGCATCGGCCTCGACGCGCTTGGCGCTGAGGCACCGACGGTCAGCCGCATGAGACCGGTCAAGATGCTGACTGCCTTCTCCATGTCGATCACCAATCCCGGGGTGCTGTTCGGCTTCATCGCCATTTTTGGCACGATGAATGGCGTGTTGCGCTTAAGTGAGGACGCGGGAAGGGCTCCGGCTGCTGTAGCCGGCGTGGCGATTGGCGCCACTCTCTGGTGGTTGTTCCTGAGCTTTGTTGTGGCGCGCTTCCGCGAGCGGATCAGCGAAGCCATGTTCTCGCGCATCAACCGCTGGACCGGCATTATGATCGCCGCCTTTGGTTTTGCGCTGTTGATGGAGGCGCTCTTCTGAGCGCTATTGCTGGCTGCGGGCGAGGGTGAATTCGCCAGAGCGCACGCGCTCGGGCAGGCGTTCGCACATCACTGCAACCGGCTCCTCGCCATAGGTGGTGATGAGTTCGGACAGGGCGGCGAAGATCGCGGCCGTTGCCAGGCAATCGCGGTCCACGCCCTCATAGGCAGCTTCTTCCCACGCATCCAGAAGGTAGCGCAGCGCCAGCTGCTTTTCCTCGATCGGGTTCGTATCGATCGACCTGTCCGATATCTTCAACATCTTGTCCAATCATTCACCGGTAGAAACGCCGTTTGCAGGGCGACTGGACATTAGCAAGCCTTGAGGTCAGGGCTACCCGATCCTTAAACGAAGGTTAATGGCAGCAGGCGGGTTTTCAGACTGCCCCCAAGAGTTCCTTAGCCTTCGTGATGGCGGACGCGATATTGGGGGCAAGAGCCATCCCGCCGAGTGAACCGGGGTCTACCCAGCGCACATTTGCCGCATCGCTGCCGGCCACCGGCTGCTCGGGCCCGGCTTCGCCCAGATAGCAGGCGATCACGTAATGCATGGTGACAAGCCCCGACTCATCGCGCCGGATTACATCATAAAGGCCGAGGAGACCTTGGAAGCGGGCCGTCAGGCCGGTTTCCTCGTGGAGTTCGCGGGCGGCGGCCTGTTCCAGCGTCTCGCCGAGTTCAACATGCCCGCCGGGGAATGCCCATATGCCCTTCGGCGGCTTGGCGCGCTCAACCAGCAGCACCTTGCCATCGCGCCAGACCGAGGCTGAGACGCCAAGTTTCGGCTGCTGTTGCAATCCGCTCATTCGTGGTTATCTCCCCTTCATGTGCGGCCTTTATAGCTTGGCGAAGAGCCCTCAGGAAACCCGTGCCCTGTTCCACTATGTGGAGGAGCCGGATTTTCCGCCGCGCGCCCATGTGGCGCCGGGACAGCCCATTGCCATTGTGCGGATGGAGGACGGCAGGCGCCATTTCGCGCTGGTGCGCTGGGGCTTCATCCCCTCCTGGGTGAAAGAGGTGAAGCCCGGAAAGCTGCTCATCAATGCGCGGGCCGAGACGGTGCTGGAGAAGCCCTCCTTCCGCAATGCCATGCGCCGCCGCCGCTGCCTTGTGCCTGCCGATGGCTATTATGAATGGTCGGGAGAGCCCGGCCGCAAGACGCCCTACTATGTGCAGAAGAAGGATCAGAGCCTCTTTGCGCTTGCGGGCCTCTGGGAGCACTGGATGGGGGCGGATGGCTCTGAGCTTGAAACAGCTGTGCTGATGACCATTGCGCCCAATGCCGAACTCGCCACCATCCACGACCGCATGCCCGCCATGATCGAAGCGAAGGACTATGAAACATGGCTGACGGGAGAGGCGGAGGATGCGGCAAGACTTCTCCGCCCCGCGCCCGATGGCAGCTTCACGCTGACGCCGACATCCATCGGCCGCGCCGTCCCGCCGAAACAGGAGCCGCCGAAGCCTGCCCAGATGAAGCTGTTCTAGGGCGGCAGGTTTTGATGAGTCGCATGCCCGTCCTCAGCTTGGGCGTCACTGCGGCAGCACGCGGCCCGGGCTCAATATATTGTTGGGATCAAACATCTGCTTCAGCCCGCGCATCATGGAAAGCTCCACGGGTGACTTGATCTCCGGCATGCGATGGGCCTTCAGGCGGCCGATGCCATGTTCGGCGCTGATTGATCCGCCGAGGCGTTGCACCACCTCGAAGACCACATCGTTCATCCCGTTCCAACTGTCGAGAAACAGGCTCTTGTCCATGCCGGTGGGTTGCGAAACATTGTAGTGGATGTTGCCGTCACCCAGATGCCCGAAGGAGCAGAACCGTGCGCCGGGCATGAAGCGCGACACGGCATCATCCGCCTCCTGGAGGAACTGCGGCACCTTCGACACGGGAACCGATATGTCGTGCTTGATGGAGCCGCCCTCCGGCTTCTGCGATTCCGAAATGAGTTCACGCGACCTCCAGAGTTCGGCGCGCTGGCTGTCGGACTGGGCAAGCACGGCATCGCTGACGAGGTGTTGTGCCATCGCGGCTTCGAGCATGTGCATCATCGCGCCCGGAACGGGATCGGCGAATTCCGCCAGCACATACCAGGGTGCCGTGGAGGACAGCGGATGGCGCACACCCATGTGGCGGATGGCGAAACCCAGGGCGAGATCGGCAATCAGTTCGAAGCCCACCACGCGGTTGCCGCTCATCTCCTTGGCAAGCGACAGCAGATCGACAGCGGCTTGCGGAGACGGCACGGCGATGAAGGCCGTTTCCCAGCTCTTCGGTTTCGGGAACAGCTTCATGACGGCGGCAGTGATGATGCCGAGCGTTCCTTCCGCGCCGATGAACAGGTCGCGGAGATCATAGCCCGTATTGTCCTTGCGCAGGCGCTTCAACCCGTTCCAGACGCGGCCATCGGCCAGCACGACCTCGAGGCCTAAGCACAGGTCGCGCGTGTTGCCATAGGCGATGACGTTGAGGCCGCCGGCATTGGTGGAAAGATTGCCGCCAATGCGGCAGGAGCCTTCGGAGGCGAGGCTCAAGGGAAACAGGCGGCCCGCGGCCTCTGCCGCCTCCCGCATGGATTTGAGAATGGCGCCTGCTTCCACCGTGATGGCGTTGTCAGACGCATCCACGTCGAGAATGCGGTTCATCCGGTCGAGCGAGAGCAGCACCTCGGACCCGTCTTCCAGCGGAATCTGCCCACCGCACAGCCCGGTATTGCCAGATTGCGGAACAATGGCTGTGCGCGTCTCGTTGGCGATCGCCAGAATGCGGGAGACTTCTTCCGTCGAGCCGGGGCGCAGCACGAGGGGCGCGCGGCCCTGCCAGATCTGCCGCCATTCCTGCATGTAACCCGCCATCGCTTTCTCATCGCGGATCGCATTTTTTTCACCAACGACAGCGGCCAAGCGGTTCAGGGTTTCAGGACTGGGCTTCTGTCTCATGCCTGATCCCGGGGTGCTGCGGCGCGCATGAGCCGGTCATTGATCGCTTCACCAAGTCCGTGATGCGGCACGGGCGCGACGGCAATTCGCGCGACACCTGTCGCGTCGATCTGATGCAGCAGGCGGAACAGATTGGCGGCGGCTTCCACAAGGTCGCCTTTGGCCGAAAGCGTCCATTCGCCATGGGCATGCAGCGTGCCAAAACCGAGATAGGCCTCGCCCTCGCGCGGGGCATCGGCATTGAGGCGAAGCTCGGCATGGGGGGCGTAATGGCTCAGCAACTGGCCCGGCGCATGGGGTTTTGCCGCATGCGAGACAAATGCGATGGGGTGGCCGAGGCGCTTTTCGATCTCGGCTCTGGGTATTCCGCCATGGCGCAGCAGCTTCGGCCCGTCTTCAAGGAAGCTGACGACGGTTGACTCAACGCCGACCTTGCAACGGCCACCATCCAGCACCACGGCCACCTTGTCCTTCAAATGGCGGCGGACATGCTCGGCACTCGTCGGGCTGATCCTGCCGGACGGATTGGCGCTCGGCGCCACGACCGGGCGGCCCGCCGCCCGCAGGAAGTCGAGTGCCATGGGGTGGGACGGTACCCGGATGGCGATGCTGTCAAGCCCGGAACTGGCCAGCAGCGACACCGGGCAGCCCACCCGGCGCGGCACAACAATGCTCAAGGGCCCGGGCCACAGAGCCTTTGCAAGCAGCTTTGCTTCTTCGCTGAAGTCGCCCAGTGCAAAGGCGCTGTCCGCATCCGGCACATGCACGATGAGCGGGTTGAAGGAGGGCCGGCCCTTGGCGGCATAGACGCTGGCCACGGCGGCGTCATTGGTTGCATCTGCGCCCAGCCCGTAAACCGTCTCGGTCGGGAAGGCGACGAGCTGTCCTTCACGCAAGGCCTGTGCGGCGGCGGGAATGTCATTGTGGGCAGTCATGCTGCCTCTATAGCAGTCCCGGCGCGAAGCGGCTAGAACAGGGCCATGACCACCATGCTCTTCACCCACCCGTCTTCGCTCCGCCATGTGACGCCCAATGGCCACCCGGAGCGCATCGACCGGATCAAGGCGGTGAACCAGATCCTGTCATCGGAGCATTTCCGCGATCTTGCCCGCCGCGAAGCGCCGCGCGGCCGTGACGAAGACATCCTGCGCGCCCATGCCTATGAGCATCTGGAGCGCATCCGCGCCATATCGCCCAGCGAGGGCTTCGAATATCTTGATCCTGATACGCCCATGTCACCCGGGTCTCTTGAAGCGGCACTCCATGCGGTTGGGGCTGCCACGGCGGCGGTTGACGCGGTTTTTCAGGGTGAGGCAGACAACGCCTTCTGTGCCCTGCGGCCCCCGGGCCATCATGCCGAGACACGCCGCGCCATGGGTTTCTGCCTGTTCAACCAGGCGGCCATCGCGGCCCACTACGCGCGCGAGCGCTATGATGCGGAGCGCGTGGCGGTCGTTGATTTTGACGTCCATCACGGCAACGGCACGCAGGAGATTTTCTGGTCGGATCCCAACCTGTTCTATGGGTCGACACACCAGATGCCGCTGTTCCCCGGTTCGGGTGACGTGCAGGAGACGGGTGTTGGCAACATCTTCAACGCGCCGCTCCGCGCCGGCGAGGGCAGCGAGCAGTTCCGCGAGGCGATGGGCTCGGTGATCCTGCCGGCGCTCGATGCCTTCGTTCCGGATCTCGTCATTGTTTCCGCCGGTTTTGACGCGCACCACCGCGACCCGCTGGGCAGCCTGCAACTGACCGAGGAGGACTTCGCCTGGGTAACGCTCAAACTGATGGAGGCGGCGGAGATTCACTGTGGCGGCCGCGTCATCTCGGTGCTTGAGGGTGGTTATGACCTGCAGGGTCTTGCGGCTTCGGTTGGCATTCACGTACAGGCCCTGATGCGCGGCAATGCCGATTTCGCAACGGACACATTCGACGACGAGGACGAGGACGAACTCTGATGACGACCCAGGCCGACATCACCAGCCTTCCCTTCGAAAAGGCGCTGGCGGAACTTGAACAGATCGTGACACGGCTTGAGTCCGGCAAGGTCGATCTCGAGCAGTCCATCGCCATCTATGAACGCGGTGAAGCGTTGAAGAAGCACTGCGAGGCGCTGCTCAAGGAGGCGGAAGCGCGGATCGAGAAGATCACGCTGAAGCCCGATGGCACGCCGTCCGGCATTGAACCGCTGGATGTCGACTAAAGAGCGGCTCGACGAGGCCCTCGTCTCCCGGGGGTTCTGCCCATCCCGCTCCCGCGCGCGGGATGCGGTGCTGCGTGGCACGGTGCAGATCGATGGCGTGGCGGCAGTGAAGCCCTCTCAGGCTGTTGGCCCTCACAGCGTCATCACCATTGATGACGAGGCGCAGCATTACGTGTCACGCGCCGCGTTGAAGCTGAAGCATGGGTTGCAGCAATTTTCTGTCGATGCACGAGGCAAGGTCTGCCTCGACATCGGCGCGTCAACGGGTGGCTTCACGCAAGTGTTGCTGGAGCAGGGTGCTGCGCATGTGACGGCCATCGATGTGGGCCATGGGCAGATGAAACTCGAAGAACCGCGCCTCACCTTGATCGAAGGCCTCAACGCGCGCGATCTTTCAGCCGATCACCTGCCGCATCCGATCAATCTGATCGTGTGCGACGTAAGTTTCATTTCACTGCGGCTGGCGCTGCCGCCTGCGCTGGATCTGGCGGAGGAGGGCGCAACACTCGTGGCGCTCATCAAGCCGCAGTTCGAAGCAGGCCGCGAGGCGCTGGGCAAGGGCGGCATTGTTGCCGATCCGCTGGACCATGAGCGTGTGTGCTGGGAGATCGCCGAATTCCTGAAGCAGCAGGGCTGGCGGGTTCAGGGCCTCACGGCCTCGCCCGTTGAAGGCGGCGATGGCAACCGCGAGTTCCTTGTCGCTGCGGTGAAGGGTTAGTTAGCCCACCTGCCCGCGATGGCGCAGGAAGTGGTCGGCCAGCACGATGGCCATCATCGCTTCCCCCACCGGAACGGCGCGGATGCCGACGCAGGGGTCATGGCGGCCCTTGGTCATCACATCCGTGTCTTCACCCTTGGCTGTGACTGACTTGGTTGGCGTAAGGATGGAGGATGTGGGTTTCACCGCGAACCGCACCACGACATCCTGGCCGGTGGAAATCCCGCCCAGAATTCCGCCGGCGTGGTTCGAGAGGAACTCCGGCTTGCCGTGGCGCATGCGAATCTCCTCGGCATTCTGTTCCCCCGAGAATTCGGCAGAGGCAAAGCCCGCGCCAATCTCGACACCTTTCACCGCATTGATGCTCATCATCGCGGCGGCAAGGTCCTGATCGAGCTTGCCGTAAAGCGGCGCACCCCATCCTGCAGGAACGCCGCTCGCCGTCACCTCAATGACAGCACCAATGGAGGAGCCTGATTTCCGCACGCCGTCGAGATAGTCCTCATAGAATGCCGCGGCCTTCGCATCGGGGGTGAAGAAGGGGTTGCGGTCCACCTCCGACCAGTCCCAGTTGGTGTGGTCGATCTTGTGTGGCCCCATCTGGATCAACGCGCCCTTGATGGTGACGCCGGGAATGATCTTGCGGGCGATGGCGCCTGCCGCCACGCGCGCGGCCGTTTCGCGCGCCGAGGAGCGGCCGCCCCCCTTGTAGTCGCGGATGCCGTATTTCGCCTGATAGGTGAAATCCGCGTGGCCCGGGCGGAATGTGTCGCGGATCGCGGCATAGTCCTTGGAGCGCTGGTCGACGTTCTCGATCATCAGCATGATCGGCGTGCCGGTCGTCACCTGTCCGTCGGTGCGGTCATCCTCGAAGACGCCGGACATGATCTTCACCTGGTCTGGTTCCTGGCGCTGGGTTGTGAAGCGCGACTGGCCCGGGCGGCGCTTGTCGAGGAAACCCTGAATCTCTTCCGCCGTGAGCGGAATGTTGGGCGGGCAGCCATCGACGATTGCGCCAAGGGCTGGCCCATGGCTTTCGCCGAAGGTGGTGACGCGGAACAGGTGGCCAAAGGTGTTGTAAGACATGGTCTTTACCTAAGCCGCATCGGCCCCGGCGTCAAACCACTCCGCCTTGCCATCGACCAGCTTGCAGTAGAAGCCCTGGTGCATGACGAGTTCGAAGACATCACGCAGGGGAAGCCCCGCGATCTCGGCGATCAGGCACCGGCCAATCGCGCCATGGGCGACGACCACTGTCGGCCGGTCAAGCCGGTCCAGCCAGGCGGTGATGCGGGCATTGCCGTCCTGATAGCTCTCACCCTTTTCCGGCCGCCAGAAAAAGCGGTCTTCCGGGTGGGCAGGGTAGACGGGGGAGGCCTTGAGTTCCAGAAACGGCTTGCCCTCCCATACGCCGAAGCCCAGCTCCTTCACGGCAGGTTCAATGGCGATGTGATGTGGTTCGAGCGCGAGAGCCTCTGCAAGATAGCCCATGGTCTGGCGCGCGCGCAGCAGCGGGCTTACAGCAAAGGCAAAATCGGCGCCAATATCCGGCGTGTTTGCCATCATCCGGGCTACGGCGCGAGCCTGACCATGGCCAATCTCGTTGAGGGGGGTGTCGGTCCAGCCCTGGATCAGGCCCTGGACGTTCCAGTCCGTCTCGCCGTGGCGGACGAAATAGATGGGCGGGCGCGCCTTACTCACCGTTGCCGTTCACCGTAATGTCGGGGGCTTCCGGGTTCTTCATGCCGACGATGTGATAGCCTGCATCGACATGCAGGATTTCGCCGGTCACGCCACGGCCAAGGTCCGACAACAGGTAGAAGCCTGAATCGCCGACTTCGTCGATTGTCACAGTCCGGCGCAGCGGGGCATTATACTCGTTCCAGCGAAGGATGTAGCGGAAGTCGCCGATGCCGGAGGCGGCCAGCGTCTTGATCGGGCCAGCAGAAATCGCATTGACGCGGATTGCCTTGGGGCCAAGATCCGCCGCCATGTAGCGCACTGAGGCTTCAAGCCCAGCCTTGGCCACGCCCATCACGTTGTAATGCGGCATCCACTTCTCAGCACCATAATAAGTTAGGGTCAGCATGGAGCCGCCATTGGTCATCAGCTTCTCGGCGCGCTGGGCGACAGCGGTGAAGGAATAGACCGAGATGAACATGGTCTTGGTGAAATTGTCCGGCGTCGTGTCTACATAGCGGCCCTGCAGCTCATCCTTGTCGGAGAAGGCGATGGCGTGGACGACAAAGTCCAGCGACCCCCATTCCTTCTGGATCGTCTCGAAGGTGGCATCCATCGAGGCCATGTCGGTCACATCGCAGGGCACCACGATTTTCGAGCCCAGTTCGGCCGCGAGGGGCTCCACACGCTTCTTCAAAGCATCGCCCTGATAGGTGAAGGCGAGCTCGGCGCCGTGCGCAGCGCAGGACTTGGCGATGCCCCAGGCAATGGAGCGGTTATTCGCGACACCCATGATAAGGCCGCGCTTGCCTGCCATCAAACCCTTGTTATCGCTCATGATTGCCCGCCCGAGAAGAGGAAGCCGGATGTATTCCGGTGGCGGTTTAATTGACACAATCCCCGTTGCAGGTCCACAGGAAAGACGGATTGGAGGCCGCAGTTGATCCTGATGCCACCCCGGTGGCATAAGGCATGTGACATTCAGGAAAGTCCGGAGCCGCAAGACTTCGGGATAGAGACATGGCCTTGAGCGACATTTCCAAACTGACGGCCTCGATGGGTTTCACCGAGCGCAATGACCCCTTTACCCTGTTCGGCGAGTGGCTTGAGGAGGCTGGCAAGTCTGAGCCCAATGACCCCAATGCCATGGCGCTTGCCACGGTGGATGAGGAGGGGCTGCCCAATGTGCGTATGGTGCTCCTCAAGGGCTTTGATGAACGGGGCTTCGTCTTCTACACCAACTTCGAAAGCCAGAAGGGTCAGGAGATCCTGGGCACCATGAAGGCTGCGCTGTGCTTCCACTGGAAATCGCTGCGCCGCCAGGTGCGGGTGCGCGGCATTGTTGAGGAAGTCACCGGTTCGGAGGCGGATTCCTATTTTGCTTCGCGTCCCCGTGACAGCCGTATCGGGGCTTGGGCTTCCCAGCAATCCCGCCCGCTCGAAAGCCGGTTTGCGCTCGAAACTGCCGTGGCGCTCAATACGGCGAAATACGCCATCGGCGAGGTCCCGCGCCCGTCTTATTGGTCTGGCTTTCGCATTGTGCCGGTTGCCATTGAGTTCTGGCACGACCGGCCCTTCCGCCTGCATGACCGGGTGGTCTTCCGCCGCCCGGATGAAGGTGCCGGCTGGTCCAAGACGAGGCTTTATCCGTGAACGCGACAGCTGAAGCCGACCGCAAGACCCTGATCCTCACCGGCGCTTCGCGTGGTATCGGACATGCCACGGTGAAACGCTTTTCAACGGCGGGGTGGCGCGTCATCACCTGTTCGCGCCAGCCCTTTCCGGAGGATTGCCCGTGGGACGCAGGGCCGGATGATCACATCGTCGTCGATCTCGCTTCTTCCGCTGATACCCATGCGGCGATCCACCAGATGAAGGAGCGGTTGAAGGCGCAAGGTTCGAAGCTGCATGCGCTGGTGAACAATGCTGCGATCAGCCCCAAGAAGCCGGGCGGCGCGCGCCTCAACACCATTGAGACCTCGGAAGAGGATTGGAAGACAGTCTTCCAGATCAACTTCTTCGCTCCCATCATGCTGGCGCGCGGGTTGCTGGATGAACTCGTGGCCGCCAAGGGTGCCGTGGTGAATGTGACCTCGATTGCCGGATCGCGCATGCATCCTTTCGCCGGTGCCGCTTACTCAACTTCCAAGGCGGCGCTGGCGGCGCTGACGCGCGAAATGGCGGGTGACTTTGGCCCGCATGGCGTGCGCGTCAACGCCATTTCGCCGGGTGAGATTGAAACCTCGATCCTGTCGCCCGGCACAGAAAAACTCGTGGCGCAGATTCCGCAGCGCCGCCTCGGCCAGCCGGAAGAAGTAGCCCGGGCCATTTATTTTCTGTGTACGGACAGTTCAAGCTACGTGAACGGCGCCGAGCTCCACATCAATGGCGGACAGCATGTCTAACGGCCAGTTGCGGCCAGAAACCATCGCCGCCCATGCGCTCCGCGCCGTTGATGATGCGACGGGGGCTGTGGTGCCGCCGATCCACACCTCCACCACCTATGCCCGGGACGGGAACTACCAGCCCAAGCTGAAGGAGAACTACGTCCGCAACGGCAATCCAACGCTTTGGCAGGCGGAGGAGGCAATTGCGGCGCTGGAATGCGGAACATCGGCGCTCCTCTTTGCCTCCGGCATGGCGGCGATCACCACGTTGATGGAGACGATCCCACATGGCGCGCACGTCGTTGCTCCCGATGTCATGTATTACGGCACGCGGGACTGGCTGAAGCGGCTGGAAGGCCTTGGTCGTATCCGCCTGACGCTGTTCAACGCAGGCGAACCCGGTGCGCTGGACGCCGCTATGAAGCCGGGCGAAACCGACCTCGTCTGGATTGAAACGCCCCTGAATCCGACCTGGGATCTGATCGGCATTGCGGCTGCCGCTGAGGCTGCGCATGCCGCTGGCGCCATTCTGGCGGTTGATGCCACTGCGACGGGGGCTGTTACCACGCGACCGTTGAAGCTCGGCGCGGATATCGTGTTCCATTCGGCAACGAAATATCTGAACGGCCATTCCGATGTGCTGGCGGGCGTGCTTGTGGCGCGCGAGGAGACAGCGCGCTGGAAGGCCATCGCCACGCTGCGCACCAAGATCGGCGCGCCCTTGCCGCCATTCGAGTGCTTCCTGCTGATGCGCGGACTGCGCACCCTGTTCGTGCGGTACCGCCAGGCTTCGGCCAATGCACTGGCGATCGCGCGCCATTTCGAAAAGCACCCGAAGGTGGAGCGCGTGCTCTATCCGGGCCTTGCGTCCCATCCCGGACACGCCATCGCGGTTCGTCAGATGACGGACGGTTTCGGCGGCATGATGTCGATCCTCGTCAGGGGCGGCTTCGAGGACGCAAAGACCCTCTGCACCAGGCTGAAGGTGATCGTGCCTGCAACCTCGCTGGGCGGTGTCGAGAGCCTCGCTGAACACCGCAAGACGGTGGAAGGCCCATCAAGCCCGGTTCCGGACAATCTGGTGCGCTTCTCCATCGGCATCGAGCATGTCGACGATTTGATCGCGGACATCACGCAGGCCCTGAACAGCCTATGAGCGGGACAACTCTGGGCGGCGACGCTGCCTTCTCGCGTTTCGAGTTGGAAACCCTTGAACGCGTGAAGAAACTTGCCGCGCAGCACCCACCTGTTCAAAGGCCGGGACTGCGGGATGCCGTGGCGCTGCTGCGCGATCCTCAGTCAGCTTTTCCGCCCGAGGGCCTGCCCTTTACCCTGCAGGCCAGAACCCTGCGCCTTGTTCCGCGCCGTGTGTTCCGCGCGACCGGCAAGGGAACTGGAGCCGTTGAGCTTTTCGTCTTGCGGGATGAGGATAAAGGCTCTGTCACTGCGCGCATGATCCGCAAGAGCGTTCGACGGACGGCGCTGGATATGTCGAATATCCGCTGGCTGACGGAGGCCTTGTTCTATCTCGACCTGGCGCCGCGGATCTCGTGCGATGGCATCAGGCTTCCTGCGCTTTACGGCTGCCGCGCTGATGATGGTGCAGTGACTCTTGTCATGGAGTTTCTGAAGGATGAGTCCGCTGATGTCCCCAAGGCAGAGTGGCTGCGGGCAAGCGCACGCGCACTTGGACGTCTTGGTGGCTATACGCATGTCCATGGCCTTTACAAAAGCCCATGGTGCGAGCGGGTGACATATGAGTTGAGGCCTGAGGCTCTGCTGGCTTTGGATCACCTCATCCATGGTTGCCTCCCCGGGGCTGAGGGCGAGAACTGCCTAAGCGCCCTGCAGGATTTCATCGATAATCCGCAGCTTCACCATGACATTTCCGCCCACGGCATTGCATGTCTTGTACATGGCGACTTTCAACCCCGGAACCTGCATCATCTCGCTGGTGGCGAGGCCGGTATCATCGACTGGAGTCATGTGGGACAGGGGCTGATTGGAGGAGATCTCGGCCGCTTGATGTTGCCTCACTATGTGTTCAGCCCGGTCTGGGCACAGCAAGGCGATTTCGCTGCTGACGTCAGGATCGCTGAGCAAGAAGTGATTGAAGGGGCAAGGGAGCTGATTCCTGATCTTGATGCTGGCAGGATCAGTGTAGCGATCGCTCATGCTCTGTTGCTTGCGGTGGTGCGTGTTGCAGCCGTGAACCCGGAGGGTATGACGTCCAGGCTGGCGGATGGAGATGAGAATTTCCGCGCGAGGCTTCAGTCGATCTTCCGCTATGCTGCGGAAAATGCCCGGCAGATTGTGGCCCGATTCGGCGGCTAAACGGCCTTGGCGTGGCGCTTTGGCGCAGCCACGAAATGCGTGTCAAAGGCCGCGGCCACGGTGCGCAGGAACAGGCGGTGTTGCGGCCGCACGCTGACACGCCCCCCCGAGGCCTCGGCGATACCTGCCATAACGGCAGGCGACAGCTTCTCCGCGACGTCATCGAAGATCGACGGATCGAAGCCATGGCGGGATGCGATTTCGCCGGGGTTCACCGTCAGATCACACATCAGCCGTTCAATCACCTCCGCGCGCATGCGGTCCTCCGGCGTGGTGGCAAGACCACGCGTCACGGGGCTTTCACCGGCATCAATCTTCTGTGACCATTCCAACGTATCCCGCGCTGACTGCACGAAGCCTTGCGGGAATTCGCCGATGGCTGAGGCGCCGAAAGCCAGAAGCGCGTCCGACACGTCCGTCGTGTAGCCCTGGAAATTCCGCCGCATCGTGCCGTTTTGCGCCGCGCGGCTTAAGTCATCATGCGCCAGCGCGAAATGATCGAGCCCGATGGAGGTGTAGCCCTGTGCGTTGAGTTCCCGCTCAATGGTGGTGGCCTGCGCATAGCGGGCATTGACGCCGGGAAGCTCCTCGTCATTGATCATCTTCTGGTGCTTCTTGAACCACGGCACATGGGCATAGCCAAAGACAGAGATGCGGTCTGGCTTGAGGCCTGCCGCCTCTGTGGCGGTCTGGGCGACGCTCTCGACGGTCTGGGCGGGAAGCCCGTACATCAGGTCGAAGTTCACCGAGGTGAAGCCCGCCTCGCGCAGCCTGTCATTGGCGGCGGCGACGAGGCCATAGGTCTGCAGCCGGTTGATCTTCATCTGTACCGGCGTGGCGAAGTCCTGCACGCCGAAGCTGATGCGGTTGAAGCCCATGCCGGCCAGCACCCGGGCGCGTTCACGCGTCAGGCCGCGTGGGTCTGACTCGAGCGCCATCTCGCCCTCTGGCGCGAGGCCGAAGCCCTTGTCCACCGCCTCGACGATCTGGCCGATGTGGAAATCATCAAGATAGGTCGGCGTACCGCCGCCAAAGTGGAAGTGGGTGACTTTGCCGCGCGCGCCGCTGAACAGGGCGGCGGAGCGCTCGATGTCCTTCACCAGATACTCGACATAGCGCGCTGCGCGATCATAGGAATTTGGCACCGAGGTGTGGCATCCGCAATACCAGCAAAGTTGCCTGCAGAAGGGGATGTGCACATAGACCGAGAGTGTTGACTCAGGCGGGAGCGTCGCAAGCCATGCGTCGGCGGTTTCACTGGAAAAATCCCCCTGAAACTGCACGGCGGTGGGATAGCTCGTGTAGCGGGGGACGTCTTGCGTGGCGAATTGGAGAAGCTGAGGGTTCATGAGAGCCAGCACTACTGGCTGTGGCGCTGGCTCTCTTTGACCTCGATCAAGACGCCCGGGCATTCTCCTTGCGGGCCCAGGCTTCCATCTGGTCCAGGCCCTTTTCGAAGATGTCGAACATTTCGTGGATCTCGTCGGTGGTGATGACGAGGGGCGGGCAGAGCGCAACCGAGTCCTGGATGTTGCGGACGATGAGGCCCAGCTCCTGCATGGCGTTCACGGCATTCGCGCCGACCATCTTTTTCGGGTCGAAGGGCCGCTTGGTGGCCTTGTCAGCCACCAGTTCAACGGCGCCGATGAGGCCCGTGCCGCGCGCTTCGCCTACCAGCGGGTGATCGGCCAGCTTCTTGAGGCGCATCTGGAACACCGGGCTCATCTTCGCCGCGTGTTCCATGATCTTGTCGCGTTGGTAGATTTCGATGACCTTGAGCGAGATGGCGCAGCCCACGGGATGGGCGGTGTAGGTAAAGCCGTGGCCGAAGGTGCCGAGCTTGCGGCTTTCATCCAGCATCGCCTGATAGAGGTCTTCCTCGATGGTCAAAGCCGAGAGCGGGAAATAGGCCGAGGTGATGGCCTTCGCCATGGAGATGGACTGTGGCTTCATGCCCATTGTTGTGGTGCCGAACCAGTTTCCCGTGCGGCCGAAACCGCAGATCACCTCATCCGCGATGAAACGGATGTCGTGCTTTTCGAGAATGGCGTTGATCTTCTCCCAATAGCCCTTGGGCGGCATCAGCACGCCGCCAGCTCCCATGATCGGTTCGCCGATGAAGGCGGCGATGGTGTCAGCGCCCTCGCGTTCGATCATCGCTTCCAGATCGTCGGCCATGCGCTGGGTGAATTCCTCCTCCGTCTCGCCGTCCTTGCCGAAGCGGTAGTAGTGCGGGCAGGAGGTGTGGAGGATGTTGGCGATGGGCAGGTCGAAATCATTGTGAACCCACGGCAGGCCCGTGAGAGAGGCCGAGGCGATGGTGACACCGTGATAGGCGCGCACCCGGCTGATGATCTTCTTCTTCTTGGTGCGGCCCTTCGCGTTGTTATAGTACCATGACAGCTTGATCTGCATGTCATTGGCTTCCGAGCCCGAGGTGCCGAACAGCACCTTGGAGGTTGGGCAGGGGGCGATTTCCTTCAGTTTTTCGGAGAGTTCAATCACGCCGTCATGCGACTTGCCGCCAAACGCGTGGGTGAAGGAAATCTTGCGCAGCGCTTCCGCGCCCGCTTCGGCGATTTCCTGGTTGCCATAGCCAAGGGCCGTGCACCACAGGCCTGACATGCCCTCGATATAACGCTTGCCCGTATCGTCATAGAGATGGATGCCACGGCCTTCATTCAGAATGAGCGGGCCGGTTTCGCGGTGGCGGGCAAGGTTTGTGTAGGGGTGAAGAACCGTCTCGATGTCGCGGACGGCCATATTGGACAAGGGCATAAATCTCTCCTCCTAGAGGAGCAGGACTATATCAGCCAAATTGCGCGTTTGAATAGTCATGCCAGGGCTGCGGCTGGGGCAGGGCTGGTCACTTCAGACAACCAGTAAGCCCGCGCCCTCATCCGCCCTTCGGGCACCTTCTCCCACGCGAGGCGCGGGAGAAGGATTGGTTGCTTTCCTTCTCCCGTGGCGCAGCCATGGTAGAAGGTGGTGCGAAGCACCTGATGAGGGCCATGCCGCTAGTTACCGAGGATGGCGCTCTCGAGGATATCGAGTCCTTCCTTCAGTACCATTTCTGACGCCGTGAGCGGAGTCAGCATGCGCACCGTGTCGGCATAGACGCCGCAGGTGAGGATGAGGAGGCCGCGTTCCATGCACTTGGCGGCCAGCGCCTTGGCGCCGCCGGCGTCCGGCTCGTTGCCGCCATGCTGGGTGACGAGTTCAAAGGCGCACATGGCGCCAAGCCCGCGGACATCGCCAATCGGCATGCCCTTGCCCTTGGCCTTGATGGAGCGCATGCGTTCCATGATCAGCTTGCCCTGGGCTTCGGCCTTCTCCAGAAGGTTTTCCTGCTCGAAGGCCTCGAACACGCCAAGGGCCGCAGCGCAGGCAATGGGGTTGCCGGCATAGGTGCCGCCGATGCCGCCCGGGTCCGGTGCATCCATGATCTTGGCGCGGCCCACCACGGCGGCGAGCGGGAAGCCGCCAGCGAGTGACTTGGCAGCCGTCATCAGATCTGGCTCCACGCCATAATGTTCCATTGCGAAGAACTTGCCGGTGCGGCCAAAGCCCGACTGGATCTCATCGGCGATGAGCAGGATACCATGGTCGTCGCACAGCTTGCGGAGCTTCACCATCAGTTCCTTCGGTGCGATGTAGAAGCCGCCTTCGCCCTGCACGGGCTCGATGATGATGGCGGCCACGCGCGAGGGTTCCACATCCGCCTTGAACAGCCACTCGATGGCATGCATCGTGTCATCGATCGTGACGCCCTTGTGGGCCACGGGGAAAGGCACATGCCATACGCCCGGCGCCATGGGGCCAAACTTGGCCTTGTAGGGAAGCACCTTGCCGGTAAGCGTCATGCCGAGCAGGGTGCGGCCATGAAACCCGCCGTTGAAGGCGATGATGTCCGAGCGGCCGGTGTAGGCGCGGGCAAACTTGACGGCGTTTTCGACCGCTTCTGCGCCCGTGGTGACGAGTGCCGACTTCTTCTCGCCCGAGATGGGGGCGACGGCATTGAGCTTCTCGCAAACCTCGATGAAGGGCGCATAGGGCATGACCATGGCGCAGGTGTGGGTGAAGGCTTCAAGCTGCTCATAGACGCGTTTCATCACCAGCGGGTGGCGATGGCCGGTGTTGACCACCGCGATGCCGCCGCCGAAATCGACGTAGCGGTTGCCTTCGATATCCCAGATCTCGGAGTTCTCCGCGCGTGCCGCAATGACCGGGGCGCCCGCGCTGATGCCGCGGGAGACGGCCTTGGCACGGCGTTCGACCCACTGCTTGTTCATGCCTGGGGCTGCGACCGGTGCGTTCATGACGTTCTCCTCAAGATATGACTGGGCAGCTTTTACGCCCGTTGACGGGGTGGCGGCAAACGGATTTCATCTGGTCTTTTGATGGGGACCCCACATGACCGACCTGATCGCGAAGACCGCCACGGAAATCGTCGATGGCCTCAGGCGGGGGGACTTGACCCCGCTCGATTGCCTTGACGCGCTGGAAAAGAGGGTGGGCGAGGTTGACGGCGCGGTCAATGCGCTGCCGACACGATGTTTTGACCGGGCGCGCAAGGCGGCCCGGGAGATGATGGCACGGCCGGCGAAGGCGCGGGGCCTTCTGGCCGGCTTGCCGGTGCCCATCAAGGACCTGACGGATGTGGCCGGTGTGCGCTGCACCCAAGGCTCGCCCATCTTCAAGGACCGCATCGCCGAGACCTCGGATCTTCTCGTCACCCATCTCGAGGGCAATGGCGGCATCGTCTATGCCATGTCCAACACCCCGGAATTTGGCGCAGGTGCGCAAACCTTCAATGAGGTGTTCGGAGTGACGCGCAACCCGTGGAACACCAGGCTGTCTTCCTCGGGTTCATCGGGCGGTGCGGCGGTTGCGCTGGCCGCCGGCATGGCCTGGGTGGCGCATGGCTCGGACCTCGGCGGCTCGCTCCGCAATCCTGCCAGCTTCTGCGGGGTGGTGGGCATGCGGCCCTCGCCGGGACGCGTGGCGGCCAGTGTCTTCGCCAAGATCGATTCGACGCTGGGCGTCGAAGGGCCGATGGCGCGCAATGTTGAAGATACGGCCCTGCTGTTCGACGCGATGGTGGGCGAGGAAGCGGGCGATCCTCTCTCCCTGCCGTTGGACGGCACGTCCTATCTCAAGGCGGCGCGCGCCGGGTGGAAGCCGAAGCGCGTCGCCGTGTCGCGCGATCTTGGCCTGCCGCCGGTTGATCCTGAGGTGGCGGACCTCGTGATGGCGGCGGCGCGGAAGCTCGAAGCGGAGGGCGTCATCGTCGAGCAAGCCCATCCCGACCTCCGCGAAACGCGCGAATGCGCCCAGACCTTGCGGGCACTGTCCTATGCCAACATGCGCCCGCTTCTGGACCAGCACCGCGACCTGCTGAAGCCCGAGGTGATCTGGAACATCGAGAAGGGCCTGCGGCTGACAGGCCAGGAGATTGCGCGGGCCGAGGCGCAGCGCGGCGACATGTTCCGCCGCATGCAGAGCTTCTTTGATACCTATGACCTGCTGTTCTGCCCAACCACCATCGTTCCGCCCTTCCCGGTGGAACAGCGCTATGTGAGCGAATGCAATGGCGTGAAGCTCGACACCTATGTCGACTGGCTGATGATCGTCCATGCCATCACCCTCACCTGTTGCCCGGCCATTTCCATTCCATGCGGTTTCACCGAGGCTGGCCTGCCCGTCGGCCTGCAGATCGTGGCGCCGGGCCGGGCGGAGGCCAGGCTTCTGGCAGGCGCGCGTTTCATGGAGCAGGTGCTGGGACTCGGCGTCATCACGCCGATTGATCCCAGAGGCTGACGTGAGGCTCACCTTGCGTAAACTAGCCGTCGTCCGGTCTTTTGCATTACCATACCCTGGTTGAAACGGAGGCTCTCATGCGCGGGTTGATGCAGGATTTCCCGCTGCTGGTTCACCGCGTGCTCGATCACGCGGCGCGCTGGCATGGGTCATCGCCCATTCTCTCGCGCTCGGTCGAGGGACCGATGCACCGCACCGATTATGCGGAGGTAAGCCGCCGCGCCCGGGCGCTGGCTTCGGCCTGCGAGCGGCGGCTGGGCCTGAAGATTGGATCGGTCATCGCCACCATGGCGTGGAACACCTGGCGGCACCTCGAAATCTGGTACGGGGTTATGGGAATTGGGGCCGTCGTCCATACGCTGAACCCGCGGCTGTTCACCGAGCAGCTTCACTACATCATCAACCATGCCGAGGATGAGTGGATCTTCATCGATCTGAGCTTCGTCCCGTTGTTTGAAACCCTCCAGGAGCGGCTGCCGCAGGTGAAGGGCTTTGTCATCATGACGGATGCCGCGCATATGCCGCCCACCACGACGCTCAGAAATCCGATCTGTTATGAGGCCTTGATCGCCGAGGGCGATGTGGACTTCGCCTGGCGCGACTTCGATGAAAACACAGCCTGCGGCCTGTGTTACACCAGCGGCACGACAGGTCACCCGAAGGGTGTTCTTTACTCCCATCGCTCCAATGTGCTGCATGGGCTGATGTGTGCGCTGGGCGATGCGATGGCGCTCTCCAGCCGCGACCGCGTGATGCCGGTGGTGCCGATGTTCCATGCCAATGCCTGGTCGCTGGCCTTCTCGGCGCCGATCTCTGGCGCTGGCCTCGTCATGCCGGGCCCCAAGCTCGATGGGGCATCAATTTATGAGATGCTTGACCAGGGCCGCGTGACGATGACCGCTGCTGTTCCCACCGTATGGCTGATGCTGCTGCAGTATCTAGAGCAGAACTCACAGCTGAAGCTGCCGCATCTCGACCGCGTGGTGATCGGTGGCTCCGCTTGCCCGGAAGCGATCATGAAAGCCTTCATCGAGAATTACGGTGCGGATGTGATTCATGCCTGGGGCATGACCGAGATGAGCCCCATCGGCTCGCTCTCCGTGCAGTCAGGTGCGGCTGCCGGATTGCCAGCCAGCGCGTGGTGGACGCTGAAGTTGAAGCAGGGCCGCCCGCCCTTCATGGTGGACATGAAGATCACCGATGACGACGGCCGCGCACTTCCGCATGACGGCAAGACCTTCGGGAGGCTGAAGGTGCGCGGGCCCTCGGTTGCAAAGAGCTATTACAAGGGCGAGGGCAGCGCTGCCTTTGATGCAGATGGCTGGTTCGATACGGGCGATGTCGCCACTATTGACGAATATGGCTACATGAACATTACTGATCGCGCCAAGGATGTGATCAAGTCCGGCGGCGAGTGGATTTCCTCGATCGATATCGAAAACGCGGCCCTCTCCTGTGCCGGCGTGCAGGAGGCGGCGGCCATTGGCCTGCCGCATCCCAAATGGGATGAGCGGCCGCTACTCGTGATCGTGATCAAGCCTGGTTCTTCCGTTTCGCGTGCGGAAGTGCTGGCTGCACTCGAGGGCCGCATCGCCAGGTGGTGGATGCCGGATGATGTGGCCTTCGTAGAGGATATCCCCCATACCGCCACGGGCAAAATATCAAAGCTCGAATTGCGGGCGCGCTTCAGGGACTACCGGTTTACAGCCGCGGGCTGACACCTGAAAAGCCAAATTGAGAGTGCGGTGTCTGGCCAGGGTAATTCGCCGGTCGGCGTTGCAAGCAGGTTGCATTCCGATGTAAGTAAGCGTGTTTTCCGGGGGTAGTTGATGCTTGCGCCTGAAAGGGTATTGCGCGAAAAGGCGGTCTTCGCCTCTTTCATCTACGATGTGGTGCCGCTGCCGATCGCCTTCGTCGTTGCGATCATGTCCGGCTCGCTCACCATGCTGGGCGAAGTCCTGCGTGGCGTGTTTCTGGTCAGCATGGCGTTCCTGTCATGGATCACGCTGCGGCGCATTCATCGCGGGCGGGACGGAGGATATGACTTTGGCCTTGGCAAGCTGGAGCAGGTGCTGTCATTACTTGTGGCCCTCGCGCTCTGCGCGTCCATCGCTTTCATCTGGTATAAGGCGTTCACACGCACGGCGGCCATTCCGCATGACATTGATGCGTGGAGCTATCTTGCCGTCGGCATGACCTTGATCAACCTTTTCGCCAACAGTGCGCCTCTGCCGCTGCTCTACAAGGCCAAGAAGACGGGTCATTCCGTGCTCGTGCTGACGCAGTTCCGCGCCAAGGTGGCGAAATCCATCGGATCGGCCATCGCCACGGTCTGTGTCGCCATCAACCAATTGGTTTCTGATCCATCCGTTTCGCTCTGGGCCGACCGCGCCGGGATCGCCGTTGTCACGATCATCACGCTGCACGCTGCTTATGAGCTCATGAAGTCCGCCATTCCGGATCTTCTTGATCGGACCCTGCCGGAAGACATGCAGGTGAAGATCAATCAGGTTCTGGCCCGGCACTATGATGATTTCGATGCCTTGAAGTGGTGCCGCAGCCGCCAGTCAGGTTCTGAAATCGAGGTTCATGTGGGGCTTGGCTTCGCGCCCAACATGACGTTTGAGCGCGTGGCGGAGATCGCGGCATCGGTCAGGCAGGATATCGAGGCCACAGTTCCCGGCAGCCGCGCCGTGGTGACGCCGGTTCTGCTGGACTAGCCATCAGGCCGGAGCCGTCGGGAGTGCTTCGTAAACATCACCGATAAAGCGGAGCTTCCCCTGCGCCACGAGGTGATCGAGATGTGCGCGCGTTGAAAGTGCTGCTGCGCCATGGAGTTTGGGATCGACATCGGCGTAAACGGCGGCGACGATGGCGTCCAGCGTCCGCGCACCTTGCTCGACGCGTGCGCGGATCGCTTCTTCCCGCATGCGGCGGTGAGCGAGGTATCCTCGCACCAGCGGCAGCGGATCGGATTTCGAGGGGCCGTGGCCCGGATGGTAGATGCGCTCTTCGCGGTCCAGCAGTTTGCGCAGCGAGGCAAAATACTGCGCCATGTCGCCATCGGGCGGGGCGATGACGCTCGTCGCCCAGGCCATCACATGATCGCCGGCAAACAGCGCCTGTTCCTCGCGGAGCGCGTAACACATGTGGTTTGACATGTGGCCCGGCGTGAACAGGGCTTCGAGCGTCCAGCCCGGGCCTGAAACCGTATCGCCATCTGCCAGCGTTATGTCCGGCCGGAACTCATGATCAATCGAGGCATCCAGCCTGAGGCCGGCGGCATGCGGCGCCTCCACGCCGCCATGGGCGTAGGTATTGGCCCCAGTCGCTTGCTTCAGGCGGCGGGCAAGGGGGGAATGGTCGGCGTGTGAATGGGTCACGAATACATGGGTAACCGTCTCGCCCCGCACCGCATCGAGCAATGCCTCCAGATGCGCGTCATCATCTGGCCCGGGGTCGATGATCGCCACCTGGCCCTGCCCTACGATGAAGGTCGACGTGCCCTTGAACGTATAGGGGCTGGGGTTGTTCACCACCACCCGGCGCACCAGCGGCGACAGCGCCACGGCCTCGCCATGTGCTATGTTGAATTCGCGGTTGAAGTGGATCTCGGTCATGCACGGTTGCAGCCCCGGCGGGCTCATCCTATAGTGACGTCATTCGATATCATTTCAGGGTAGGGGTGAATGACCATGAATGCCAGCCTTCTTTCCAACCGCCTGTGGCCTGCCACCGGCTTTCTGCGCAATGCCGTTCTGGCCGTTGTGGGTTCGCTGATCGTGGCGGCTGCCGCGCAGATCAACGTGCCGATGCTGCCGGTGCCGATGACGCTGCAGACGCTGGCCGTGCTGATGATCGGCGCGGCTTACGGCGCCCGCTTGGGTGCTGCCACGCTAGCGCTTTATGCGCTGGAAGGCGCCATCGGCCTTCCCGTCTTTGCGGGCTTCAAGTCGGGTGTCATGCTGGCCAGCTTTGGCTATGTCCTGGGCTTTATTGCCGCCGCCTATGTGGTAGGCTTGCTAGCGGAGCGCGGTTGGGACCGTTCGCCCCTCAGGATGTTCGCCGCCATGCTGTTGGGCGCGGCCGTCCTTTACGTGCCTGGTCTGATCTGGCTTTCGGCCTTCATTGGCGCCGAAAAGGCCATTCAGTTCGGCCTCATGCCCTTCATTCCGGGCGATGTGGTGAAGGCGGCCGTGGCGGCGCTGGGTTTCCCGGCTGTCTGGGCATTGCTCGGCCGCCGCTGACGCCCTTACCCGGGAAAAGCACACGGCGCGGTGGCAAAGCCAGCCCGCGCCGTTTTCAATTGGTCGGAGTGAGAGGATTCGAACCTCCGACCCCCTGCTCCCGAAGCAGGTGCGCTACCAGACTGCGCTACACTCCGTCATAAGTCGGGCGGCTTATAGCCATGCTTTTCGCACTAGGCAAGCGCTGATCCTCTGGCTATAGACAAACCCGGAAATTGGGGCGTCGCCAAGCGGTAAGGCAGCGGATTTTGATTCCGCCATTCGGAGGTTCGATCCCTCCCGCCCCAGCCAATCCACTACGCGCGAACCATGAGAATGACAGCTGCCGGGGAACATGCCGATGTTTCCGAGGCTTGGACCGTACAGCCGGTGGCAGGCATGCCCGAGAGACGAATTTGGCGCTCCGGCTGGTAGATTTCACTCGGAAAGTCTCTGCTGCCCCGAATTCCGGTTATGGCGCGCCGTACCGTGTGGACTGATGCGGCGCAGAACTGCTTCCAATGGATGCGTTCCGAATGAGACTGATTGTTGATTTAGAGTTCAGGCCAGCAGCAAGGCGCGCTGCTCTTCCCAGGAAGCGGGTAGCGGGCAGGCATTCTTGAGCCGTTCCGGCGTGAGGGACATCGGCTGCAGGCCGTCGATGATGGTCTCGACGATATCGGGTGCCAAGAAGGTGAGACTGATCTTGAGGCTGATGTAGGAAGCCGACACGCCCTCCGTCTTGGCAAGAGCGGAGATGGTCGGGACCTCCCCGGATGAGAGGGCATCGAACCACCGACGGGCTCTCAGGAGCTCGCCGACAAGGCGGGGGTCAGGATCGGCTTGGTCCTGGGTATCTTCAAGGACGAGGCGCATCTGCTTGCCACAGCGCAGGAGGTGACTGGTGATCTCGATCTCAAGGGGAAGACCGCCCAGCGGTGACTGTGGAACATGACGGGACCGGTCGATGAGTCGTTCAAGAAGATGATGACTGGTTACCGTGTCGTGTATGTTCACCCTGTC
>JBEIDW010000010.1:0-46659 GCA_040383265.1 Hyphomicrobiales bacterium | reverse complement strand
GCCGCATCGTCGATGGTACGATCCTGTTTGACGGCATTGATCTGCGCGCGGCAAGCGATATTGAAAAGCGCAATCTCTGGGGCACCCGCATCGCCTATGTGGCGCAAAGTGCCGCCGCCGCTTTCAATCCGGCTCACAAGCTGATGGACCAGACCGTCGAGACGGCGGTGCGCAGCGGCCTCATGGACCGTCCGAAGGCAGAGGCCGATGCGGTGGACCTCTACCGCCGCCTGCAGCTCCCACACCCTGAAACCATTGGCCTGCGCTATCCGCATCAGGTGTCGGGCGGCCAGCTGCAGCGCGCCATGACCGCGATGGCCATGTCCTGCCGGCCCGACCTCATCATCTTCGACGAGCCGACCACCGCTCTCGACGTGACGACGCAGGTGGAAGTTCTGGCCGCCATGCGCAACATCGTGGAGGAGTTCCACACCGCCGCAATCTACATCACGCATGATCTTGCGGTGGTGGCCCAGATGGCCGACCGCATCATGGTGCTGCGCCACGGGCTCGAAGTGGAAGAAGCGCCGACCCGCGAGATGCTGACGGAGCCGAAGCAGGACTATACCAAGACGCTCTGGGCGGTGCGCAAGCTTGCCAAGGAAGAATCGATCAGCGACGACATCACGCTTCGTGTCCAGAATGTGGATGCCAGCTACTCGGGTGTCGTCAAGGTGCTCGACAATGTGTCGGTGAAGCTGCCGCGCGGCCGCACTGTCGCGGTGGTGGGCGAGTCGGGGTCTGGAAAGTCAACGCTGGCGCGTGCGATCACGGGGCTTCTGCCGCCGTCGAAGGGCGTTATCAGCTTCAATGGCAAGCCGCTTCCCGCCAAGCTGAAGGACCGCGACAAGGACACGCTGCGGCGCATCCAGATGATCTACCAATCGGCGGATACATCATTGAATCCGAGGCAGACGATCCGCGACATTATTGGCCGCCCGCTGGAGTTCTATCATGGCGTGAAGGGCGCGGCATGCGACCGGCGCGTGGCGGAATTGCTCGATTCCATCGAACTTGACGAAAGTTACATCGACCGCCTGCCGAGCGAACTGTCGGGCGGCCAGAAACAGCGTATCTCGATTGCCCGCGCGTTGGCCGCCCAGCCGGATATCATCATCTGCGACGAGGTGACTTCGGCGCTGGACCAGATCGTGCAGGAGGAAATCCTGACGCTGCTGATGAAGTTGCAGAAGGACACCAACGTGTCCTATCTGTTCATCACCCATGATATTGCAACCGTGCGGGCGATCGCGGACGAGATCGTCGTCATGCATCAGGGCAAGGTGGTGCAGCAAGGGCCTAAAACGCAAGTGCTCAACCCACCTTACCCAGCCTATACGGAACTTCTGCTGTCTTCCGTGCCGCAGATGGACCCGGATTGGCTGACCAACCTGCTGGCGGCGCGCGCCCAGGCCAAGGCCTGAGGCACGCCGTTTGATCCGGTAAGGCGGCTCTGACAAGAGAAGTGTTCCAGGCCTCCGCGGCCAAGAGGATGACAATTCGCCGTGCCTGACCATCCGCGCAAATCTATTGGCAGCCTTCGCTTTATCGAAGCGGGTGAGGGAGAGGCCTTGATCTTTCTTCACGGTGAAGGCCAGGTGGCTGAGGTCTGGGCTGCGCAGCTTGAAGCCTTTGCCTCTTCCTATCGTGTTATCGCGCCGGATCTTGACGGGTCGGCCGCCCTCACGCTGCGACGGTTGATGGATGAACTGGATATTCCTGCGGCCAATCTGGTGGGCGAGGGCGCGGGTGGTCTTGCCGGGCTTGACTTCGCCAGTGAACATCCGCAACGGGTGAGGCGGCTTGGCGTGCTGAACGCGGCGCAGAACAGCCGTGCCGTGCCGCTGTGCCCCATGCTGATCGCCGCCAGCAACGGGGCGGATGAAGCCACCGCCCATGTGACAGCGCTCCTCTCCCAGCGTCTCAGCAGTTTTGACAACCGTGATCTCCGCTCGGCCTTTGGCAGTTTCATGACGGGTGTCACCATTGTCACCACGTCGGGTGTTGACGGAACTCCCCGCGGCTTCACCGCCAACAGCTTCACCTCCGTGTCGCTTGAGCCGCCGCTCCTTATGATCTGCATCGGCAAGCAGGCGGCAAGCCTTGATGTGTTCCGTCAGTCCAAAGGCTTCGCCGTCAACATTCTCTCCGAGGCGCAGAAGGAAACCTCCGTCCTCTTCGCCTCCAAGCGACCCGACAAGTTCAAGGCGGCCAACTGGCGGTCCGGGCCTTATGGCAACCCGCTGATCGAGGGTTCGGCCGCGTGGTTCGACTGCGCCCGCTACCAGGTGATCGACGCGGGCGATCACGTCATCCTCATGGGCCATGTTCAGGCCTTCGCCTATTCGGACGCCAATCCGCTTGGCTATGCGCGGGGCCATTACATCACGCTGGGGCTGGAGCAGGCAGCGGTGAATGCTGCCTCCTCGGCAAGCCGCACCGTGGTGGGCGCAATCCTCGAAAGCGATGGCCGGCTTGTGCTGTTGCCTGATCCGGCACGGCCGAGTGGTTTCTGCCTGCCCGAGGTTGGCCGTACCGGCCACAGCGGCAGCGCCTCTCAGTTGCATGACCTTTTGCAGCGCGAAGGCATGGACGCGACGCTGGGTTTCCTTTTTGCCGTGTTCGAAAATCCCGGCACGCGTGAGCAGTGCATCTATTACCGGGGCGAGGCGCTGCTCCATGCGCGGGGCCGCACCGTGCTGGCTGATTTCGATGATCTTCCATGGGACAGGCTACCGGATGAGGCGACCCGCTCCATGCTGCGGCGCTATGCGGAGGAGCGCAGGATCGGCCGCTTCAAGGTCTATTCAGGCGATCACAGACAAGGTACCGTCAAGGCGGTGGACTGAGACAGCAACAAGAATCCGTGGGAGGGCAGATGTATCTGGGTCTCGATTTCGGCACGTCATCGGTGAAGGGCGTTCTGATAGACGCCAGCCAGAAGATCATCGCGACGGCGAGTGCGCCGCTGAAGGTGTCGCGGCCCCAGCCTGGCTGGTCGGAGCAGAACCCGGATGACTGGTGGAAAGCCTGCAACAAGGTGGTGAAGGAACTGGGCCGGCTGAAGCCCAAGGCCATTGCCGCGGTCGAAGGCATCGGCCTGTCCGGCCAGCAACATGGCGCAACGCTGCTGGACAAGGCGGGCAAGCCGCTCCGCCCCTCGATCCTCTGGAACGACGCGCGCGCCTTCCGGGAATGCGATGACATCGAGGCGCGCGAACCACAGGCGCGTGCCATATCCGGCAACATTCCGCTTGCGGGCTTCACGTCGCCGAAGCTCGTGTGGGTCAAGAAACATGAGCCGAAAACCTTCGCGAAGGTGGCCAAGGTATTGCTGCCCAAGGACTATATCCGCTTGCGGATGACGGGCGACTATGCCTCTGACATGTCGGACTCGTCTGGTACCTACTGGCTGGATGTGGCCAAGCGCGACTGGTCGGAGAAACTGCTGGCGGCAACCGACATGAGCGTTGATCAGATGCCGAAGCTCTATGAGGGCACCGACGCGACAGGGCGCCTCACCCCCGCCGTTGCCCGTGCCTGGGGCATGCCGAAGCGGCCGGTGGTTGCGGGCGGCGGCGGCGACAATGCCTCGGCCGCATGCGGCATCGGGGCGGTCACGGATAATGCGGCGCTGGTGTCGATCGGCACCTCCGGCGTCATGTTCGTGTCGAATGACAGGTTCCGCCCCAATGCCGGCCGCGCCGTGCATGCCTTCTGCCACGCCGTTCCAAATACCTGGCACCAGATGGGGGTGATCCTCTCGGCCGCCGCCAGCGTCGAGTGGCTGGCGGGTATTCTGGGTTCGCCCGCGCCCAAGCTGACCGCCGCGCTTGGCGCCAAGCTCGAAGGGCCATCGCCCGCACTGATGCTCCCCTATCTCTCCGGCGAGCGGACGCCTGTTGCGGACTCGCAGGTCCGGGGCCTCATCATGGGGCTGGGCCATGAGGCCGATCACAAGACGCTGACCCATGCCGCCCTTGATGCCGTGGCCTTTGCCTTCCGCGACTCGCTGGAGGCGCTCAAGGATGCGGGCACGGATGTGAAGCGCGTCACGGCCGTGGGTGGCGGCACCAAGTCTGAACTCTGGCTCAAGATCATCGCCACAGTGCTGGGCGTTCCGGTTGATCTTCCCGCGGCAGGCGATGTGGGCGGCGCGTTCGGCGCGGCCCGGCTGGGCATGATCGCCGCGACGGGGGCTGATTACCGCAAGGTGCTGACCGCGCCCAAGATTGCGCGCACCATCAAGCCCGAGAAGAAGGCGCAGGCCGCCTATGAAGACCAGTATCGACGCTATGTGAAAATCTACCCTGCGATCAAGGAGATCTACCGCTGATGAGCCAGTTCTATTCGCTGAAGCAGCCCATCCGGTACGAGGGCCCGTCCTCCACCAATGAACTGGCCTTCCGCTGGTACAATCCGGACCAGAAGGTGCTGGGCAAGACGATGCGCGAGCAGATGCGCTTTGCGGTGGCCTACTGGCATACGCTGTGCTGGCCGGGCGGCGACCCGTTCGGTGGCGATACCTTCATGCGCCAATGGCACCACATGGGTGACGAGATGGCCGCAGCCCGCATGAAGGCCGACCTGATGTTCGAGACGCTCGAACTGCTCGACATCGACTTCTTCTGCTTTCATGACCTCGACATTGCGCCCGAGGGCAAGTCGCTCCGTGAATTCAACGCCAATGTCAGCGAGATTGCGAGGCTCTTCGAGAAGAAGATGGCGCAGAAGAACAAGAAGCTTCTGTGGGGCACGGCCAACATGTTCTCCAACCGCCGCTTCATGGCGGGTGCTGCCACCAATCCCGATCCCGATGTGTTCGCTTATTGCGCCGCGCAGGTGAAGCACTGCATGGACGTGACGAAGGATCTTGATGGCGCCAACTATGTGATGTGGGGCGGCCGCGAGGGTTATGAGACGCTGCTGAACACCAACATCGGCCATGAGCTGGAGCAGGCGAAACGCTTCCTCTCCATGGTGGTCGAGTACAAGCACAAGATCGGCTTCAAGGGGCCCATCCTCATCGAGCCAAAACCGCAGGAGCCGACCAAGCACCAGTATGATTATGACGTGGCGACCGTCTTCGCCATGATCTCCTCGCTGGGCCTCAAGGATGATGTCAAGGTCAACATCGAACAGAACCACGCGATTCTCGCAGGCCACACCTTCGAGCATGAGATTGCGCTGGCCTCGGCCCTTGGCATTTTCGGTGGCATCGACATCAACCGCGGCGACTACCAATCCGGTTGGGATACCGACCAGTTCGCCATGAACATTCCTGAAATGACTCTGGCCTTCCTTGAAATCCTCAAGGCGGGCGGTTTCACGACCGGCGGTCTCAATTTCGATGCCAAGATCCGCCGTCAGTCGATCGACCCTGATGACATCCTCCATGCCCATGTGGGGTCCATGGATGCCTGCGCCCGCGGGCTTCTGATCGCGGCCAAGATCATTGAAGACGGCAGGCTCGGCAACATCGTTGCAGACCGTTACGGCAAATGGGCAGAGCCCAGGAACCGCGCCATGCTGGAAGGCAAGGAAACGCTCGACTCGATTGCCGCGCGCGTTCACGCGGAGGGTATCGAGCCACAGCCGAAGTCCGGCCGTCAGGAGCGCCTGGAGAGCCTGATCAATTCCTACATGTGAGGCAAGAGGCCCTCATCCGCGCTCAGGTCGGAGAAGGTGTCGCGGCATGCGGCGGGTGAGGGCCCTTATTCTGTTGCGCCCATGATGTGCTTCCTCATTCTCCGGATCGCGTACCACACCAGCAAGACAATGGCAGGAATGCTCAGCAGGCTGATGAGCTTCGTCTCGACATGGGCAAAGGTCCCGAAGCCTTCAACGAGCTTTCCCACGATACCGATCAGGTAATAGCTGATCGCCACGACGGAGAGGCCTTCGACCGTTTGCTGTAGCCGGAGTTGCTGGTGGGCACGTTTTTCCATCGATGCGAGGAGTTTCTGATTCTGTGCCTCGAGCGCGATGTCAACGCGTGTGCGCAGCAGGTTAGAGGCGCGCTCGGCCCGCTCAGCAAGACTTGTGATCCGGTCCGAGACGGCCAGGCAGGTGGCCATGGCGGGCGAGAATCGCCGGTCAAGGAATACGCCGAGACGTTGGAAATTCATCACCCGCTCTTCGCCAAGCTCCGCGATGCGCTTGTCCACCAAGGCCTTGTAGGCGCGGGCCGCCGCAAAGCGGTAGCTGGTGCGGCTGGAAATCTCCTCCACATCCCGGGCGATACGGCTCAGCCTGCTGAGCAGTTCGGCATCCTCATGGCTTTCGCGGGCCGAGAGCATGTCGCCTGTTACGTTTGACAGCGCGCGCTCCAGGCCTGCCAGTTCCGGCTGCACCTTGCGGGCGAGCGGCAACGCCAGCAGCGCCATCATGCGGTAGGTTTCAATCTCATGGATGCGGCGGATGACGCGGCCCAGCCGCAAGGGTGAGAGGCCTTTGTCATGCACCAGAATGCGGGTGTAGCCATCCGCCCCGATGCGAAAGTCAGTCCAAGCCGTGGCGAGGCCGGAACTGACGCGCGAACCGGCAAGGTCTTCATGGCCGAACAGTGCGGCGAGAACGGCGAGGTCTGGTTCCTTGTCACCTTTCGCCAGGATGTGGGTGTGGATGCCGACAAGCCGTGCACCAGGCAATCCGTCGACCCACCCCACCGGCAGAATGGCAAGTGCCTCGCCCTTGTGAGGGTCTCCTTCCGCCACCACGCTGATCCGGTAGAATTCGCCATGGCGCTCATATTTGATTTGTCCGCCGGCGATTTCCGCATTGTGGTGGGGCGCGTCCTCGGCCGGGGGCTTCACCCCCAGGGCATCGCAGAGCAGCTTCACATGGGGGAGGGGGTCGCCGTCACTCTGGCCGATTGTGAAGGCGAGGTGGGTAACGCGTGCCGGGGCTTTGACCGGAAGGCCCGGCCTGCCGTGCAATTCATCGTTCAGGACGCTACGAAGATCGTGGTCGCGCATGGTTCCCCCAGCCTCTTTCTTTAGGGGGCGGCTGGCGTGACGGTCAATGCAGTGGCTTGGAGCTTTCGCCTCCCCTCTGCTTTCACTATGCTGAGGGTATGACACGCATCAAGCCATTGCGCGCGCAGCAGAAGCCGGCGGCGCGGGCGGCCTCCCCGCCACGGAAAGCCTCCCGGGATGTCCGCCGCCAGCAATTGATTGAGGCCACACTCGCCGTTCTGGCCGCCAAGGGCTACGCTGCCCTTACCGTTGCGGATGTGGCGAAGCACGCCAGCCTTTCCCCCGGCATCGTGATCTTTCATTTCAGCACCAAGGATCATCTCCTTGCCGAGACACTGCGGTTTCTGGCGATAGAATACCGCGACCACTGGTCCAGCCGGATGCAGGCGGGCGGCACGTCTCCGGCGGAACAACTCAAGGCGATCCTGCTTTCTGATTTCGACACGGACGTCTTCACCCCGGAGCGGCTCGCGGCGTGGATCGCCTTCTGGGGCGAGGCGCAGGGCCGCCCGGTCTATGACGCGATCTGCGCGGAACTCGATGCAGAGCGCTTCGCCCGCACCCGGGAACTGGTGGGGCGCCTTAGTGCGGAAGGGCATTATGGGCTGGATCCGGTTCTCGCCGTGCGCAGCCTTGAATGCCTGACAGATGGGCTCTGGCTCGGCTTGGCCGCCACGGGGGCAGGGCAGAAGGGCCGGGTGACTGCGTCAGAGGCAAGGCAGGTGGTGACGGCGTCACTGGCGGCCTTCTTTCCCCGGCATTTCCCGCTCAAGATCTGAGGTGCGCGCCTCAAATTCCCTCTTCCGCGCTGCAGCAAATTCTCTATAACAACGCCGAAACCGACGTTTCATCAATCTGGCAAACTGGAGATCCTCTCATGACGAAAGTCCGTGTCGCCATCAACGGCTTTGGCCGCATCGGCCGCAACATCGTGCGCGCCATCTATGAGTCGGGCCGCAAGGACATCGACGTTGTCGCCGTCAATGATCTGGGCCCGGTTGAGACCAATGCGCATCTCCTCCAGTTCGACTCGGTGCATGGCCGCTTTCCGCATGACGTGACGGTGAAGGGCGACTCGATCTCGATCGGCTCCGACCAGTTCAAGGTCACCGCCATCAAGGACCCAAGCCAGCTTCCGTGGAAGGAACTCGGCATTGATATCGCGCTGGAATGCACCGGTATCTTCACCGCGCGTGACAAGGCGGCCGCTCACCTGACAGCGGGCGCCAAGCGCGTGATCGTCTCGGCTCCGGCGGATGGCGCGGATTTCACCGTCGTTTATGGTGTCAATCACGACAAGCTGTCGAAGGATCACATGGTGATCTCGAATGCCTCCTGCACCACCAATTGCCTGGCCCCCGTCGCCAAGGTGCTGAATGACGGCATCGGCATCGAGAAGGGCATGATGACGACGATCCACTCCTACACCGGCGACCAGCCGACGCTGGACACGATGCACAAGGATCTCTACCGCGCCCGCGCCGCGGCGCTCTCGATGATCCCGACTTCGACGGGTGCTGCAAAGGCCGTGGGGCTCGTGCTGCCGGAATTGAAGGGCAAGCTTGATGGCTTCGCCATGCGCGTTCCCACGCCGAATGTCTCCGTTGTCGATCTCAAGTTCATCGCCAAGCGCAACACCACCCGTGAAGAGGTGAACGAGATGATCATCGCCGCATCCAAGGGCGCGATGAAGGGCATCCTCGGCACCACCGACAGGCCTAACGTGTCGATCGACTTCAACCACGATCCGCACTCCTCCGTCTTCCACCTCGATCAGACCAAGGTGATGGACGGCAACTTCGTGCAGATCCTTTCCTGGTACGACAATGAATGGGGCTTCTCGAACCGCATGGGCGATACCGCCGCGCTGTTCGGCAAGCTGATCGGCTGATCCGATGAAGACACGGCCCCTCCTCATCTCGCCCTCCATTCTCGCAGCCGACTTTGCGCGGCTCGGTGATGAAGTCCGCGCCATCGATGAGGGCGGGGCCGACTGGATCCACATCGACGTGATGGATGGGCACTTCGTGCCCAACATCTCGTTTGGCACGCCGATCATGGACTCGATACGGCCTGTCACGAAGAAATGCTTCGACGTGCACCTGATGATAGCGCCCGTGGACCGTTATCTCGAAGCCTTCGCCAGGGCGGGGGCGGATGTGATCACCGTTCATGCCGAGGCGGGGCCTCATCTCGACCGCTCGCTGCAGGCGATCCGCGCCATGGGCAAGAAAGCGGGCGTGTCGCTCAACCCCGCAACGCCAGCCTCTGTTCTGAAGCATGTGCTGGACCGTCTCGACCTTATTCTGGTGATGACGGTCAATCCGGGCTTCGGTGGCCAGTCCTTCATTCCGGCGATGCTCGACAAGATCTCTGAAGTCCGCGACATGGTGCGTGGCCGCAACATCGACATTGAGGTTGATGGCGGCGTGACGCGCGCCAACGCTGCGGACATCGCGCGGGCCGGTGCCAATGTGCTGGTGGCGGGCTCGGCGATCTTCAAGGCGAAGAACTATGCCGATGAAATCCGGGCAATCCGGATGGAAGCGGCGAGCGTCGCTGTTTAGGTAACACTTTTATCATTGTTCCACGTCTTTTCATCGCCGGGCTTGACCCGGCGATCCTTTTGGCGGGAACAACAAAAATGCGCGGATCAAGTCCGCGCATGAAGAGTATGGTGTGTGGGGGCAGGGCTACTTACGGCCGCTTTTCGACCCACTCCAGGAAAGCCTCCAGCCACTTTGCGAGATAGCGCTTGGTTTCGTCATCCGTCAGATTGCCGTCGGCGTCGAACTTCCGTTCATTATGGTTCACGAACACTTCTGGCCGTGGCATGGTGATGGCCTGCAACGCCTGCAGGTTCTGGCGCAGGTGATATTGGGCGCGCGCCGTGCCCACGAATTCTCCTCCACCCGCGCCGATAATGCCGACCCGCTTCCAGCGGAAGGGAGAGCCGCCGCGTGACAGCCAGTCGGTCGCGTTCTTGAGCACGCCTGGAACCGAAAAATTATACTCAGGGCAGGCGATGATGATGCCATCCGCCGCGCGGATTTTCTGGTCCAGCGCCGTCACCGCGTCCGGCCTGCCCGTAGCCGCCTCGACATCCTCGTTGAACAGCGGAATACCCTCCAGCGTGGCAACGTCCACGTCCACATGCTGAGGTGACATCTGCTGCAGCGCGCGCAAGAGGCCGGTGTTTGAAGAGGCTTTGCGAAGTGAACCCGTAATGCCCAGAAGTGTTGTCATGCTGCCCCCTTGATCTGCTGAAACGCCGCGAGCGCGCGGTCCCTTGCCTTGCCGTGATCAACGATCGGAAGGGGATAGGTCTTTCCCAGATCAACGCCTGCGGCCTCAAGCACGAGGCGCGGGGCCTCCCATGGGGTGTGAATGAATTGATCTGGTAGCCGTCCAAGCTCCGGTAGCCACTTGCGCACATAAGCGCCGTGAGGATCGAATTTCTGGCCCTGGAGAATGGGATTGAAGATGCGGAAATAGGGGGCTGCATCCGCACCGCAGCCCGCGACCCACTGCCAGCTTGCAGCGTTGCTGCCGATATCGGCATCGACCAGCGTATCCCAGAACCAGCGTTCGCCGTCCACCCATGGGATCAGCAGGTCCTTGATCAGGAAGGAGGCTGCAATCATGCGCACCCGGTTGTGCATGATGCCGGTGGCCCAGAGCTCGCGCATCCCGGCATCGACGATCGGATATCCGGTGCGCCCGCGCTGCCAGGCCTTCAGGCCCTTTGCATCCCGGGCCCATGGAAAGGCGCTGAACTCCGGCCTGAAGGGCTTTTCCGGGAGAGTCGGCCAGTGGTGCAGAAGGTGGTAGGAGAACTCCCGCCACAGCACCTCCTTCAGAAATTTCTCGGCCGCCTTGTCGAGCGTGCCGCCGGCCTTGAATTGCGCGGCGCGCACGGCGTGCCAGCACTGGGCGGGGGTGATCTCGCCGAAATGGAGATGAGGCGAAAGCCGCGAGGTAACATCGCGGTCCGGTCGGTCGCGCTCATCGGCATAGTGCGCCAGGCCATCAGCGATGAATGCCTTGAGCCGTGTAGCAGCGCCGTCTTCTCCGGGTGCCCAAAGCCCTGCGAAGCCCTTGGCCCAATCCGGCTTCGCGGGCAGCAGGCCCCAGTCTTGAAGCCTGTCGCTGGCAATCGTGCCCGTCCATGCCGTGAAGGCGGGAACAGGCTTCAAGGGCTTCGGTTCTCCCGCAGCAAAGCAAGCCTTCGAGAAGGGCGTATAGACCCTGTAGGGCTCGCCTGCGCCGTTGCGGATCGCTTCCGGCTCATGCAGCAGGAAGCCGCCATAGCGATGGCAGCTTGCCCCCTGGGCCTCAGCCGCGTCTTTCACCTGGCGCTCAACTGCGCCCGACCACGGCGCATAGTCGCGGGTGAAGTGAACGGATAATGCGCCCGTTTCGGCCAGTACCTTGGCGATCACCTGGTCGGCGCGGCCGCGCCGCAACAAAAGGGGAAGCCTACTGCCGAGGGCCTCAAGGCTGCGGTGCAGCCACCAGCGTGAGGCAGCGCCAATCTGCCAGTCTCCTGGGGTTTCGTCGTCGAGCACATAGAGGGCAATCACCGGTCCGCGCGCTGCGGCGGCGGTGAAGGCGGTGTTGTCGGCGAGGCGAAGGTCCTGGCGCAGCCAGTAGAGTGAGGGTGCCGTCATGATAGTGTGTTACGCAGGATGGCGGCTGTGGATCAAGTCCACCTGCCCTGCTGCCGGCAACTCAGCCTGGTGCCTCCAGAAGCTCATTGAGTTCAGGCGGAAGCTGGATGCTGGGCGACAAGGCCCGCGCCTTCGCGGCGGCGTCCTTTGCCTGATCCTTGTCGCCCAGAATGAAGTGGGCGATGGAAATGCCAAGCCATGCTTCACCGCTCTGCGGATCGAGGGCCAGAACGCGCTTGTACCAGGCAATGGCATCCTGGGCCTTTTCCTGGCGAAGCTCGAAGTTGGCGCGCGCCAGGAGAATGTCCGGGTTGCGGGGCAAGGCGGACACGGCGGCGGTGAGCGCGGCATTGGCACCCGGCGCGTTGCCGGTGGCCTCGCGCAGTTTCACCAGCATGAGCCAGGCGGGTGCGAGTTGCGGGTCAATCTCCACGGCCGCGCTGAAGGCTGCTTCCGCTTCCGCCCATTGTCTTCGGCCCAGCGCCAAGCCGCCAATCGCCATGTGGCTCTCGGGCGTATCGGCGTTGGCCATGCGCGCATCGAGGAAGGCCTGCAACCCGTCGCGGAGCAGCTTGTCGTCCTCCTGCGGCAGGGCCGCGACGCCGGCCGCGCTCAGTTCCACGGCGGCCTTCTGGCGGACAGTGCGTGAGGGGTCTTTCAGAAGCGGCCGGAGCAGCGCGATCTGCTCTTGTACGTCAAGCTGGCGAATGGCACCTGCGGTGGCAGCCCGCACTGCAGGGTCATCATCCTTCAGGAGGGCTTCGGCATCGGCGGCGCTCAGGGCGCCTACGGCCTCAACGGCGGAGGCGCGCACCAGCGCAGGCTTGTCGAGACTGCGCGCATAGGCCACGAGGTCCGCCGCCGTCCTTTCGGATGGTGATGCGTTGAAGGCGATCTGGGCGGAACGATCTTGCCAGCTGTAATCGGAGTCCGGCGCCCAGGACTTGATCGCCTCAGCCGCCCATTCGGCGGTCTTGTCCGTGTGGCAACTGGTGCAGGCATCGGGCGCTCCGGCAGCTTTTGCCTGCAACGGATCGGGCTTGCGGAAGAAGTGATCGCGCCGCGGATCGATCAACATGTAGTTGCGCTCCGGCATGTGGCAGGTGACACATTGTGCGGCCTCGCTCCCCTCCTCGTGGTGGTGGTGGGCGGGCGTGTCGTAATCAGCCTTGCGCAGCGAGGGGAAGTCGGTGTTTCCCGCCTCGCTGTGGCATTGGGTGCACACGGCGTTACCTTCCGCAACCAGTTCGCCGGAATGCCCATCGTGGCAGTTCGAGCAGGTGACGCCCTTTGCCTTCATCTTGGATTGCAGGAAGGAGCCAAGGATGAACACCTCGGCATTCTGCTGGCCATCGGCGAAATAGAGGTCCGGTGACAGTGTGGCGAGCCAGTAATGCTCGGCGAAAGGCGAGCCCGCAGGTGGCGAAACCTGTGAGAAAGATTCGCGCCGCGCATGGCACGGGCCGCAGGCATCGATTTCGTTCTGCAGCTGGCCGGGCCCAAGCTTAGGCATCAGGCTCTGGTGGGGGTTCTCCGTGGACTTCGACGACTTCGCCCACTCGATATGGTCTGATCCCGGGCCATGGCAGGACTCGCAGCCGACCGTGAGTTCGCTCCAGTGCGTCTTGTAGGTGCGGGTGGGGAAGTCATAGCCCTTGTCGAAGCCGGTCTGGTGGCAGGCGGCGCACCGCGCCTGCCAGTTCTTGTAGTTGCCGGTCCAGTGCATCCCGTCTCCCGCTGGCGCATCCTGATCGGGATAGAGGTGAAACCACTTTTTCGCCGGCACATCCCAGGCGATGTCGAGAGCCTGCAGGCGGCCCTTCTCCGTTTCGACAAGATATTGCTGCAGGGGGCGGTGGCCAACCGCATAGCGGATCTGAAATGTCTCCGGCTTGCCGCTGGCCCCTTCCGTTTCGATGAAGTAACCGCCGTCCTTCTGGAAGAAGCGCGACGTGACGCCCATGTGGGTGAAGCTCGTATCGTTGAAGTCGCCGAGCATGCTCTCAGGCGTTGGCTCCTTCATGGCCCAGGCGTGATCGGACGAGGCCCAGAGAGTGGTTTCGCTGGCATGGCATTCGGCACAGGCTCCGCTGCCGGCATAGAGCGGCTCCGGCGCAGCGCGGGCGGGAAGCAAACCCATGGCGAGCCCAAGGCAGAGCAAAACAAGAAACCGGAGCATCACCACGTCCTAAAGCAAATCGTGAAACAAAAAAAGGCACCGGAGGGCTCAAGTCAAGCCACTCCGGTGCCTTCGATGGTTTGAAGGTCAGCCGCCCTGAACGCTGGTCACGGCTTCCATCACGCGTTCCAGGTTAAAGCTGCCGGGCTTCTGGCGCGGCGGGAATTCCTTGAAGCTCTGCAGCCACTTGCCGACATAGGCGCCAGCCGGGGCGATCAGGAACATGCGGTCCATATACCACTGCTGGAAGCCCATCGCGTTCTCCTCCTCGGCCCGCTCGAACGGGTCCATGAGCAGATTGGTGATGAGCGGCGCACGCAGTTCCGTGAAGGGCTCCTGCCAGACGCGCAGGCCAAGCGCATCCTGCTTCAGGAAGGTGATCTTCCACGGGCCATAACGCAGTGCTGCAACGCTGCCGTCGTCTGTCCAGTAGATGAACTCCTTACGGGGCCATTCGGCTTCGCCCTTGAGGGCGGGTGCGAGGTCATAGCCGTCAAGGTGAACTTTGTAGTCCCGCTTGCCGATCTTCTTGCCCTTCAGCAGTTCCTCCTTGGCATTCGGGTTGCCGGCGGCGGCCACGAAGGTCGACAGCATGTCCTCATGCGCGGCGATGTTGTTGACCACTGTGCCGGGCTTGATCACGCCGGGCCAGCGGATGAGGGTCGGCACGCGGTAGCCACCTTCCCAGTTGGTGTTTTTTTCACCGCGGAACATGGTCGTGCCGCCATCCGGCCAAGTGAAGGTTTCAGCGCCGTTGTCGGTCGAATACATCACGATGGTGTTGTCTTCGATCTTCAGTTCCTTCAGCTTGGTCAGAAGCTGTCCCACATGGCCGTCGTGCTCCACCATGCCGTCGGCATAGACGCCGAGGCCGGTCTTGCCCTGTGATTCGGGCTTGAGGTGGGTGAAGACGTGCATGCGGGTGGAGTTCCACCATACGAAGAAGGGCTTTCCATCCTTGTGGGCCTTGTCGATGAAGCCGAGTGCCGCGGCTGTCACTTCATCGTCCACTGTCTCCATCCGCTTGCGTGTCAGCGGGCCGGTGTCTTCGATCTTCTGCGTGCCATCCTCATTGGCGAAGGAGTGGATCACGCCGCGCGGGCCAAACTTTTTCTTGAATTCGGGATCCTTCGGATAGTCGGGGTTTTCCGGCTCTTCCTCGGCATTGAGGTGGTAGAGGTTGCCGAAGAACTCGTCGAAGCCGTGGTTGGTCGGCAGCATCTCATCCCGGTCGCCCAGGTGGTTCTTGCCAAACTGGCCCGTCACATAGCCTTGCGCCTTGAGCAGTGTGGCAATCGTCGGGTCTTCGATCTTCATGCCTTCAGGCGTGCCCGGCAAACCCACCTTGGTGAGGCCGGTGCGGATCGGCGATTGACCGGTGATGAAGGCGGCGCGGCCAGCCGTGCAGCTCTGCTGGCCATACCAGTCGGTGAACAGCGCGCCTTCAGCCGCGATCGAGTCGATGTTGGGCGTCTTGTAACCCATCATGCCCCGGTTATAGGCGCTGATGTTGAAGCCTCCGATATCATCGCCCCAGATGACGAGAATGTTCGGCTTCTTGGTTTCGGCGTTGGCAGCCACAGGCAGCGCCGTACCCAGCGCAAACATGCAGGCCGCAAGCAGTGTCAGGCGTTTGCCGATGCTTGGGCGCTTGCGAGTGTTTTCCGTCATGGACTTGTCCCTCATTCGGAAAATTGAAATTGGGGGGACAACACAAAGCGGCGCGGCCCGGTTCCCACGGCTCCACACCTCTCCTCTCTGGCGAAGAATCATCATCGCCAGTTTCCCCCTTTTGCTGGCGCCACGGGGCGTCAGATGAATTGACTTAATCCGAAACTCGGTCGATCAATTGTTTCGGAAAAAGAAATCTCGCGCGAGGCTTGAAAAATATGCAGTTGGAAGAAGCCTTGTCCATCGCCAGAGCGAGTCCGTGGCTTTCCCAGCAGGACCGCCGGACGCAGGACCTGATCTGTTCGCGCATGCGCCTGTTGGCCCTGCCCAAGGGGCGGATGCTCTTCGACATGGAGGATACTGCCACAGAGCTTTATTGCCTCGTGTCTGGATGCGCGGTGATAACGATACCCCACCCCGTACAAGGCGTCATCAATGCGCATGTCATGTTTCCGGGCCGTTGGTTCGGGGAACCGGCGGCGCTGGGCAAGCGGCCCCGCATCATGTCGGTCTTTGCCCGCCGGCCGAGCGAGTTTCTGGCCGTCTCGCAATCCGCGATTGCCGATCTCCTCAAGGTGGAGCCGCATCTGGCGTGGACCTTCTTCAATCTCATGGCGTCAAATGTCGAGGAGTACCTGCTGCATACGGTGGACCTGCTCATCGTCGATCCGAAGCTCAGGCTGTGCTCGCGGCTCCTCACCTTCGGTGGCCGCTTGCTGAATCACATTCCGCCCTCGCCCGTGTCGATTCCCATGACGCAGGAAGAACTGGCGGCCGCCAGCAACATGTCGCGCTCCACCGTTTATCACCTGCTGGGCGAACTGGTGCAGCAGGGGATCTGCGAATTGGGCTACCGCGAAGTGCGGATCATTGACATGAAGCGGCTGGCCGCCATTCTCGAGGTTGCGGAGACGCACTAGACTTGTCAGCGGGCCGTGGCGGCCCGCCGTGGAACATCGCGGGGGGAACTTCATGAAGCAAGGCGTCGCCATTCTTGGAATATTCGTTGCAGATCTCGCCTTCCGGGCTGGCCGCCAGCCCGCCATGGGCGAGACGCTGATGGGCTCCGGCTTCAAGATGGGCCCCGGCGGCAAGGGTTCGAACCAGGCGGTCGCCGCCGCCCGCGCGGGCGCCAAGGTCAGTTTCCTCTCGCGCCTTGGCAAGGATGCGTTCGGCGACATTGCCCTTGCGACTTGGAAGGCCGAGGGCATCACCCCCCGTGTAGCGCTGTCTGCCGATGAACCCACGGGTGCTGCTTACATCTTCGTGAGCGATGAGACAGGCGAGAACGCCATCATTGTGGTGCCGGGTGCTGCGGGCAGCATCAGTGTGGCGGATGTCGAGGCGGAACGCGCCGCCATTGAAGGCGCGAAGGTGTTTGTCACGCAACTGGAGCAGCCTGTGGAGGCAGCACTCAGCGGGCTGGGGATTGCGCGGGCCGCAGGCTGCATCACTCTCTTTAACCCGGCGCCCGCAGCTGAAGTGCCGCCTCGGCTTTATGCACTCTGCGACTATGTGATCCCTAATGAAACAGAGGCTGAGGCCATCACCGGCCTGCCTGTTGCAAGCGTGGAGGATGCGCGGCGCGCTGGTGACGCGCTGCTGGCAAAGGGCGCTGGAACCGCCATCATCACGCTTGGCGCGCGCGGTGCCCTGTTCCATGGCCCGGGCCGGAGCGTGATGATCGATGCCTTCAGCGCCGGCCCGGTGGTGGAAACCGCAGGTGCGGGCGACAGTTTCGTCGGCGCCTTCGCGGCAGGCCTCGCCGAGGGGATGGATCCCGTGGCGGCGGCGCGCTTTGGCTGTGCTGCGGCGGCAATTTCGGTCACCCGCCACGGCACGGCCCCCGCCATGCCACGGCGTGAGGAGATTTCAGCGCTGATGGCGCGCTGAGCCTGCCTCCTCATCATCGGCCTTGCGCGCTTGCGCATGGGCTGCAATGTGTCGGTCTGTCCATCGCGGTCAATTTGCGGAGTGTTCATCGCATGCTCAAGAACATACCTTCAGTTCTCAGCCCGGACCTTCTGTGGTGCCTTGCCTCGATGGGCCATGCGGAGCGGTTGGTTCTGGTGGATCGTAACTTCCCCGCCCATGACGTGGCGCGCCACACCAGCACGGGGAAGCTGATCGAACTTCCCGGCCTCGACATTCCGCAGGCCGCGCGTGCCATTCTCTCCGTCATGCCGCTTGATGATTTCATTCCCGCACCGGTATCGCGCATGCAAGTGGTGGGCGAGCCTGACACAGTGTTGCCGATGCAGGCGGAGGTGCACGCCATTGCGAAGGACTGCGAGGGCCGCGATGTCGGCATGGAGGCGCTGGAGCGCTTCGCCTTCTATGAGGCGGCCAAGAAGGGCTTCTGCGTGGTCCGGACCTCTGAGTTCCGTCCCTATGGCTGCTTCCTCTTCACCATGGGCGTGATCTTCGACCGCCGCTAGGCCGCCGCAAGGGCGCTTGTTGAAGGCCGGTTTATTCAGCGCCAGGTTGGTTTGTCATTGCGCGCCTGAGTCATGATGGCGCGCGCCGCGTGACTGCAGCTTAGTAGCTTATGGTGAGGTTGACGTAGCCGCCCCACCAGTCCTCGGACTTTCCGTCGGCAAGTTCGCGCAGGCCAGCGCCTGGAATCGACAATGCTCCGCCTGCGGTGAAGAACAGGTTCTTGGACAGGATGCGTGTGTATTCGAGATAGAAGTCATCCGAGAGATGCGGGTTCTGAACGCCCGTCACGATGATCGGCGTGCCGTTCTCGAACTCCACCTCAGCACCCTGGCCGAACTGGATCGGACTGTTTTCCTGAGCCGCCCGCACATGCCAGTAGCGTGCCTTGACGAAATCGCGTTCAGTGATGGTGAGGTCAAGCCCCACGCGGTGGGCCATGATGTTGGAGTTGTAGAAGGCAAGTGATGCATTGCCGCCGGTCGCCCAGCCAACGGGCGAGCCTTCGTAGAACAGGCTATCGAAACGTTCATTCTGGCTGGTGGATGGATCGTCACCCGAAAAATAACGGAAGGCATAGGAGACGATGGGCGTGAAGGGCAGGGCGGCGGCGGCATAGCCAATCTCAGCCTGGCCGCCCCAGGCCGACTGGTCAATCCGGTCATTCCATTCGTAAGCGAGGTCACCGGACATCCAGAGGCCGGGGAGATTTGGAGCCGGTTGGACCCGCCCGTAGCCGTGCACCACGTTCATGCCTTCGCGTCCCTTGGGGATGATCGTCAGAGGCGCCGTGAGCGATGGATAATCCGACTTGATGACATTGATGTAGGTGAGCCCGGCATAGGTCTTCTCCGACCAGTCGTAGCGTGCATGGGCGCCTGCAAGCTCGGTCAGGCTTTCGCCTGATTCGAGTTCACTTGGGTTCAGGTAGAATTGCTCCAGGTTGAGACTGCCCAAGGTCTCGCGCGCGATCACCGCCATATCCCAGGCGCTGCGCGGGGAGAGAAGCAGCGCCCCCCGCTCATAGCCATTCCCGCCGCCCATCTGTATCAGCATGCCTGAGCCGATTTCGTAGTCCTGTTTGCCGGCCGAGAGGTCGAGTGTCATGCCGGATGCTGCCGCATAACGTAGGCCGCCATAGGCATTTTCAAGCGTGACGGCGCCGGTGTTGCCGGCATCGAAGACATCGGTTCCCAGCGTATAGGAGGCAACGGCAGCAAGCCCGCCATAAAGTGTCACCTCATTGCTCACGGCAAGATCCAGCTTGGCAGAGGGCTTGAGATAGACCTCCGTCCAGGACATGTCGGGATCATAGCGCGTGCCGGGAGGGATGGCGTCGGTAAGGTTCCACCAGCTGTTGATCTCGCCAGCGGTCTGTACCGCGCCATCAAGCCCAAGTTTGAGCCGCCAGTCATCGCCAGTGAACAGCAATGGATCGGCCGGCATGTCCTGCGCCATGACCGGCGTGCAGCACGCCGCGAGTACAAGCGCGGCGAAGCTTGATCTCTGCACGGCCGATGACACCAGCGCCATCAGGGCTGCAGGCTTTGCCCGGGGTTCAGCGATCCGCCCTCTTGGCGGGGTGGGAATTTCTGAAGTGACGCGAAATGCTCGTTCAGAAGATCCCGCAACAACCCGCCAAGGAACGCTTTCTTCATGGCCAGCAGGGCGGAGTAGTGTCCGTCCCGCTGCTCAAAGGGGTCCATCCGCAGGTTGAACACCAAGGCGCTTCCCCGGAAATAGTCGAAGAACCCATTGCGTTCCTCGAAATGCATCTTCCACGGGCCGATCCGGACGGCTGTCAATTTGCTCTCATTGTAGAAGATTTGCTGGTTGCGGCTGCTTGGCGCCCCTTCCGTCCAGGTGGCCAGATTGTTTACGCCGTCGATCTTGACCTTGTGGCTCTCCAGGAGCTTGGACGCCACATCCTCCACGCCTGCTGCAGCGGCCAGCGTCGTGAACAGGTCCATATGGCTTTGGATGCCATTTGATACGGCGCCGGGTTTGATACGCCCGGGCCAGCGGATGAGCATCGGCACGCGTACCCCGCCTTCCCAGGTTGTGGCCTTTTCGCTCCGAAATGGCGTGGTACCGCCATCTGGCCACCACGCGGCCATCGCGCCGTTGTCCGTTGTGTAGAGGACGATCGTAGTCTCCGCAGCCCCCATCTGATCCAGCGCCTTGAGGAGGTTGCCCACATAGGCGTCATGCTCCATCAGTCCACTGCCATAGAGGTCATATTCCGAGGAAAAGGGCTGGGCGAGGTAGCGGCTCTCAGGCTTGAGATGCGTGTAGATGTGCATGCGGGAGGGTGCATACCAGGCGAAGAATGGTTTGTTGTCCCCAACCGCCTGACGCATGAATGCGATGGTGCGCTCGGTGAATTCGGCGTCAACCGTCTTCATGCGCTCGATCGTCAGGGGGCCTGTATCGGTGCAGGTCTGCTTGCCCCATGGACCTGAACGCGGATCGTCTGGCGCCGGATTGACGGTGTCTGTCGCAATGCAGTCGAGAACGCCACGTGGCCCATAGCGGGCTGTGAACTCGGGGTCTTGCGGCCAGTCCGGGTCTTGCGGTTCTTCCTCGGAATTGAGGTGGTAGAGGTTGCCGTAGAAAACATCGAAGCCGTGCACGGTGGGCAGGTGCTCGTTCCTGTCGCCCAGATGGTTCTTGCCGAACTGTCCTGTCGCGTAGCCCTTTTCCTTCAGTACCTCGGCGAGGGTCGGATCGAGGGCGCTGATGCCGATGGGGGACCCCGGGATGCCAACGGTCGTGAGCCCCGTGCGGATTGGCATCTGACCGGTGATGAATGCCGCGCGGCCCGGGGTGCAGGTAGGTTCGGCATAATGATCCGTGAACAGAATGCCTTGCGCAGCGATGCTGTCGATGTTCGGTGTCGGCACCATCATGCCGTGGCTGTAGGCACCAACGTTAGAATAGCCCACGTCATCCGGCATGATCATCAGAATATTGGGCTTGGTGGTTTCGGCTTCCACCGGGAGGCACGCCGCCCCAAGAGCCAAGCCCATCGCCGCCATCGTGAACCGCTTCATGTTCCATCTCCGGAGACTAACGATCCTCCATCTCGAACACTGCTACAGCATGGCGTCAATAAAAAAGGGCAGTTAACTACCTTTGATTGTATTGGCGGGTGCGGTTCCGGCTTCAGTTGTCCAAATAGGCGCCTTGTACCTTGGCTTCGGCACGCACCGCATGGAGGTCGATCAGCTTCTGGTTTTCTTCCAGCGTCGAAACGAACAGGCCAGCCGCCGTACTGGCGAAGCCGCAGGCGGTCATCAGGCCATCACCCGCCGCAAGCCGCGCAGCCAGCGCGCCGCAGAAGCAATCACCCGCACCATGGCTCGAGATCAGCTTCACCGGAAGGGCCGGCATGGCGAAGCGTTTTCCATCGCGCGTCATTGCGATGAGGCCTTCGCCGCCGCGGGTGAGCACCACATCCCAGTCAGGATGATGAAGGGCGGTGAGCGCCATTTCAGGGTTATCCTCGCCGGAGAGCATCGCGGCTTCCACCCGGTTCACCACCAGCACATCAATGAGGCTCAGAAACTCCGGTGACATGGCGCGGGCGGGGGCGGCGTTGAGGATCACCCGCGCACCATTGGCGCGCGCCAGCCTTGCGGCAGTCAGGCTTATGGCTTCCGGAATTTCATTTTGCAGCAGGAGCAGTTTCGCGCTCCACAGGCTGGCCCAGCGCGTGGCGATCTCCTCCTCCTTGAGGGTGAGATTGGCCCCTGACACCACCACCGCGCCATATTCGCCGGCCGCCTCGCTGATGGCGACGCTCATGCCACTGCCTTGCGTGGGGTCGATGCCGACATGGGTGACATCGACGCCCGCCTCTTTCAGATTGGCGCGCAGCCTCGCACCGAAATAATCTTGGCCCGTCTGACCGCCGAAGGCGGTGCGGGCGCCAAAGCGCGCGGCAGCAACCGCCTGGTTACCGCCCTTGCCACCGCATTTGTAATGCCAGGCCGAGCCGATCAGTGTTTCATCCCGGCCCGGCAGGCGCGGTGCCGCCACCATGATGTCGAGATGCAGGCTTCCGGCAACGGCGACGTCGATCATGCGCCACCATAGAGTGCGGACTGGAGGATGCGCTGGCTCGCCACCGCGTCCTGTGCGGCAATGGCGGCATCGAGCGCGGCATTGCCGCGAAGCTTGTCCAGCACGCGGCACATGCCTTCGACGGCGGAGATATTGGCCGAGCATTCGGCCACGGGATCAAGCCCCACGGCATCGGGGAAGGTGTCGAAGTAAATGGCGTTACGGTAGCTGAGCTTTTCCAGCGTGTAGAGAAGCTCAAGTGTCTGGATCACATGCACACTGCCCGCTACCAGGCCATCGTCCCGCTTGGCGTAGCCATCATTGAGGTGAACGCCCAGCAGCCTGCTGCGGCGGTGGATGAGGGCTGTGGCATAGGCGGGCATCTCATCGGCATAGAGCACATGGGCGAAATCGAGCGTGACGCCCATGTTCCTCGCATTCACATCCGACACCATCAGCAATGTCGTCGCCACATCGGGCAAAAGGCTGAAGGCGCGTGGCTCATTGGGCTTGTATTCGATCGAGATGTCAATCGACGGGTTATGCGCCGCAATGACGTCCAGCGCCGCTGCCGTCTCGTCCCACAGGCGCAGGTAGTCGGCCTGGAAGGAATAGTCGAAGCCATCCTGGCCGAGCCACAGCGTCATCAGATTGCCGCCCGCTTCCGAGAGCGCATCAATGCCACGTAATGTCAGGTCCAGCGCCTTGGCGCGGATGGCGCGGTCCGGGTGGGAGAGCGCGCCCTTCTTGAAGCCTGGATCAGAGTAATAGCGCATGGCGAAGCCGTTGAGGCTTATCCCTAAGCTATCCAGCTTGGCGCGAATGTCCTTTGCTGTCGTTCCGTCGAGATGGTCCGGATAGTTGAAGTCGACGGCGGACAGTCCGGGTACGGTCGCGGCCCGCTCGATCAGGTCCAGCGCGGTGATACGGTTCTTGCCGGGCCAGACACGGGCGGCATCGGCTTTGAAGCCATTGAGACGGGTCGCATAGTCGAAACGGGTCTTGAGGGCGGTCACGGCGGGCCTCTTGGCTTGCGGCGGGTCTTCCCTTCCGTTACCAATTCGGGGGCAGAATTGAAAGGGAACGCCACGATCATGCAGGACCGGATCAAGCGCTGGACCACGGAATTGATGATGATCCCGGGGCTTTCCGGCTTCGAGGGCAATGTGCGCCGCTACATCAGGGTGGAACTCAAAGCCCTGGCCATCGCCGCGAAGACCGACATGCTCGGCAATCTCATCGCCACGCTCGAGGGCGATCCGAACCTGCCCTCCGTCATGCTGATCGGCCACATGGACCAACTGGGCCTCATCGTTCGCAAGATCGAGGCCTCGGGTATGATCCGGGCTGAGCGTGTGGGCGGCGTTCCTGAGCGGGCACTCGCCGCACAGGAAGTGCTGCTCAGCCTCGGGCAGGGCCGGACACGTCCCGGTCTCATCGCCAACAAGAGCCATCATGCCACCACGCCGGATGAGAAATACCGCGTGGTGCCCTATCAGGAACTCTACATCGACTGTGGCTTCTCGAGCGGCGAAGAGGCCGTGGCGGCGGGTGTGACGGTTGGAACGCCTATCGTCTATGCGCCCAATGTCATCGAATTGGCGGGTGGCCGTATCGGCGGCACTTCGATTGATGACCGGGCGGCCTGTGCCATCATGCTGGAACTGGCGCGAAGCCTGAAGGGGGTTCGCAACCTCCCCACCATCCACCTCGTTTTCTCGGTGCTGGAGGAATTCAACCTCCGTGGTGCTGTTACCGCGGCACAGGTGCTGCAGCCGGACATCTGCATCCAGCTCGATCTGGCGCTGGCCACCGACACGCCGGACATGGGCCATCGCGGGGATGTGCGGCTGGGGGCAGGACCCGTCATGAGCATGTTCAGCTTTCATGGGCGTGGCACGCTCAATGGCTGCATTCCGCATCCTGCACTGGTGAGCCTGTTCCAGGTCACCGCCGATGCCGAGCGCATCAACCTGCAGCGCAGTGCCCATATCGGGGCGCTGACGGAAACCTCCTATGTGCAGCTCGTCGGCAAGGGTGTCGCCTCCATCGATATGGGCTTCCCGGCACGCTATACGCACTCGGCGCTTGAAGTCTGCGACCTTGCAGACCTTGAGAGCTTGACGCAGCTGCTCATCTCGGCGCTCACGCGGATCGACTCGGCCTTCTCTCTCGACAGGGATGATTACATCGAATGAAGCATTATCTCGGCGTCGATATCGGAACCTTCGAGACCAAGGGCGTGATTGTCACGGAAACGGGCGAGATCGCCGCGCAGGCGTCGCGCCCGCACCAGATGCAGGTGCCGCAGCCTGGCTGGGCCGAGCATGACGCCGCCCAGGACTGGTGGGGTGATTTCGTCTACGTGACGAAGAAGATGCTGGCCGAAAGCGGCATCTTGCCATCTTCCATCGCCGCCATCGGCACGAGCGGCATCGGCCCCTGCATGCTGCCTGTCGATAAAGCCGGAACGCCGCTGATGAATGCGGTGCTCTATGGCGTTGATACGCGCGCGGCAGTGGAAATCGCCGAGCTGACGCGCGACATCGGCGAAGCGAAGATCCTTGATCGCTGCGGCAATGCGCTGACCTCGCAGGCCGTGGGACCGAAAATCCTCTGGCTGAAACGCAACCGGCCAGAGATTTTCGCCGCCACCCACAAGATCCTCAATTCCACATCCTTCCTCGTTCACCGGCTTACCGGCCGTTACACCATCGACCATTACTCGGCAGGCAATTTCAGCCCCTTCTACATGGCGGATACGCAAGGCTGGAGTGACGAACTGGCCCCCGGCATCATCACCATGGATCAGCTGCCGGAACTCTTGTGGACGACCGATATCGCCGGTCACGTCACGGCTGCGGCCGCGGCCGAGACCGGGCTTGATGAAGGAACACCCGTTATCGCCGGCACCATTGACGCAGCGGCGGAAGCGGTGAGCGTTGGCGTGCTGAAGTCGGGCGAATTGATGCTGATGTATGGCTCAACCATCTTCATCATCCTGATCACGGCGGAACGCGTGCGTGATGCCAGGCTCTGGTATGCGCCCTGGCTGTTCCCCGGCCAGCATGGCTCAATGGCCGGACTGTCAACCAGCGGCACGCTGACCCACTGGTTCCGCAACAGCTTTGCCAGGGAACTGCCGCCCGAGACGGCCGTCATCCAGCTTGCTGCCGAGGCCGAAACATCACCGCCCGGCGCGACAGGCCTTGTGGTTCTTCCGTATTTTTCAGGCGAGCGTACGCCGATTTATGACACGCAGGCCAAGGGCGTGATCTTCGGCCTCGACCTGACGCATGACCGGGCTGACATGTTCCGCGCCGTGCTGGAAGGCATCGCCCATGGCACGCGGCATGTGTTCGATACCTATGTGGAGGCTGGCCACAGCCCCGCGGCGGTCTATGCCGTTGGCGGTGGCACAAAGAACCGTGTCTGGTCGCAGGCCACATCCGACATCAGCGGCTTTAGCCAGGTGGTACGGCAGAAAACAATCGGGGCGTCCTATGGGGATGCCTTCCTGGCCGCGCTGGCGCTGGGCGATGTTCAACCCTCCGACATTGACCTGTGGAACCCGGTCGCCTCTGCGATTGATCCCCGCGCTGAACTGAAAGCCATGTATGACCAGCGGCACAGCGTGTTCCGCGGCCTCTATCCGGCAACGAAGCGGTTTCTTTGATACTGACGGCAGCTCAGTTTCCCTCCCCCGCACTCTGCGCGGAAGAGGACATCATTACTTCACCGCGCCAGTCGTCAGTCCCTTCACGATGTAGCGTTCGAGGAAGATGCCAATGATGATCAGCGGCAGGATCGCTGCGGAGGCCAATGCGGCCATTGACCACCAGCTGATGCCCTGAGAGCCGGTCTGGCTTGCCACCATCACAGGCAGCGTCTTGGCGTGGCTGGAGGTGAGGAGGGCAGCGAAGAAATATTCGTTCCAGCACAGGATGACGGAGAGGATGAAGGCCGCCACCATGCCGGGAAGCGCTATGGGCACGATAATGCGGAAGAAGGCGCCCCAGGCAGAGCAGCCATCAACCATGGCGGCCTGTTCGAGCTCTTGCGGGATTGAGTCGAACTGGTCCTTCATGATCCAGATGACGATGGGCAGCACCGACAGCGTGTAGATGAGGATGAGGCCGATCATCGAATCCAGCAGCGCCAGTTCTTTGTAGAGCACGAGGAAAGGCATGGCGAGCACGACAGGCGGCAGGATCAACTGCGACAGGAAGAAGAAGGAGATGTCGCGGTTCTTCCAGATCTTCCATTTGTACTGGAAGCGGCTCAAGCCATAGGCGGCCGTCGAGCCCAGCACCAAAGCGAGGAGCGATGCGCCGATCGAGGCCTGGATTGAGTTCCAGAAGCGCTTGATGAATTCGGTGCGCGGCGTCGACTCGGTGAAGATCGTATCAGGCGAAAGCCCGATGGCGCGCAGGCCCAGCCAGGCAGGCTTGAAGTCCACCCAGGGAATGATGTGGCCGAGCTGCACGTCTTTGGCCACTTTGAAGGTGGTCGTGAAGGTCCAGAAGATCGGGAACAGCGCGATGATCGTCCAGACGATCAGCGCAGTGTAGATGAGGATGCGGTTCAGCGTGCGTGGCATCAGCTGTGCCTCTGCATGAAGCGGCTGGTGGCCCAAAGCATCAGCGCGATGAAGATGATGATGATGATGAGGTAGATCTCCGCGATCATCGTGCCGTAGCCGACGTTGGAACGGTCCTTGTATTCGCGGAAGATGAAGCTCGAGATCGTGTCCGTGGCGCCGCCGGGGCCGCCGGATGTCGTGTTGATCACGATGTCAGCAAGTTTCAGCTGGAAAATGACACGCAGCACGATGGTGGTGAGCGAAACGGGAAGCATGAGTGGGAAGGTGATCTGCCAGAAGCCCTGCCAGCCCGTCGCGCCATCAACCTTGGCGGCTTCCTGCACATCCTTCGACAGTGCCTGAAGCCCGGCGAGGATCATGATCATCATGAAGGGAATCCACACCCAGGCGTCCATGATGGCGATGGTCGTCTTGGCGAGCCACGGCGAGGTGAGGAGCGAGGGGTTCTCCCAGCCGAGGAAGCGCAGCAGGTTGGTGACGGGGCCAAAGCGATATTCCAGCATCGACTTGCCGATCATCCAGCTCACCGCCACGGGCGAGAGCATGAAGGGCAGGAGGAACGCCACGCGGAAGAATTTCTGCGCCCGGATGTCGGCGTTGAGCAGCATCGCCAGGCCAAATGCGATCGCGTATTGCACGATCACCGTGGCGACATAGAACACCATGTTGCCGAGCGCGTTCCAGAAATAGGGATCGGCCCAGAGCTGACGGAGATTGTCGAGGCCGTTGAACTGCCGCCCGGTGGCCGATTGCAGGTTCCAGTCGCTGAAGGCGATGAAAAAGCCGAAGACCGTGGGGAAGATGACGAGCGCCACCGTGAACAGGATGGCGGGCAGCACGAACAGCGCTCGCCAGCCGGCTTCGCCGTCGCGCAGGATCAACCCCCAGCACAGTGCCCCGCTCCACAGGATATAGGCGATGAGGATGGGTTGCCAGTTTGGAAAGCCGAAGGAGATAAGCCCGGCGGCGTAAAGCGCCTCGACCAGTATGGCGATGCCGAGGAGCACCGTGGAGATACGGACGAGCAGGCTTCCGAGCCTCTGCCGCTGTGGTGACAGGCTGGCTGCCACGCCCTCATAGCCCGATGCTGCGGTGGGAGTTGAGGTCATGAGGTTCCCTGCGGGTTCCGAAAAAAGAAATCCTGGCCGGCAGCATGAAGCTGCCGGCCCGTCCGTGAGTGGTATTAACCGAGAGACGCCTTGTAGAGCGCGATCTGGTTGTCGCGGCCGAGCTGGTCGGTGATCTTCTCCCATGCGGCGGCGATGGCGTCGGCGCCGGCCTGGGCCGTCATCTGGCCGGCATAGATCTTCGACAGTTCGTCCTCGGCGACCGAGTAGTACTGGAAGATGCCGGGAATGCGCGGCTCGATCGCGGCATTCGGGTGGTTGTAGGAATTGGCCTGGCTGTCGAGGAAGCTCTTGATGAACTTCTCGTCATAGCCCGCGCCGACCCACTCCTGAATGTTGAAGTGGCTCTGGCGGTAGGGCTGGAAGCCTGACGGATAGGCGGCCATCCACAGCGAGATGTCCTTGCCGCCGAGGTGGGCAGCGAGCGACCAGGCCGCCTTCTGCTTCTTCGCATCGGCGTCGACGCGGGCCATCACATAGATGCCCCAGCCGATATAGGCCATGTTCGGCGCGTGGTTCGGCTGGGCGGGCGTTTCCCACTGGCCGGTCTTGGCGTTGTAGACGTCCGGCGAGCCCGGCAGGATGTCGAAGGCCGTAACGTCGCCGACGACGGAGGTGTCGTTGGTCTTGACGTTCGAGCCGATGTCGCCCCACCAGGAGAGCATCGAGCCCGTGCCGGCGAGGAACTGCTGGAAGCCCGTGGTGCCGGGGTCGGCATTGAGCTGGTCAGCCGGTTCGGAGGGCAGGCAGTCCAGCACGTCCTGAATGGCGCGAACCCAGCCGGGGTTGTTGACCATCGGCTTCATCGTGTCCGGCTCGAACAGGAAGGCCCGGCTGTCGGGGTGCTTCACATAGGCCGTGGCGCGCGAACCCAGGAAATAGAAGCCGAAGCCGCCCCAGCCCTTGCACGGGTCGAGATAGCCATAGGCATCCTGGCCGTTGATCTTCTTGCCCTTGAGGAACTTGGTGGCCGCGTTGACCTGCTGCCAGGTCTTCGGCACGCCCCATTCGCCTTCGCCGCCGGACTTCTTCCATTCCTCGGCGAGGGCCGGGTCGGAGAACACGTCGGTGCGGTAGTTGAAGTTGTGGCAGTCGCCGTCGCAGGAGACGCGGTAGGTCTTGCCGTTCCAGGTGCCGACGGGGGCCTTGAGGTAGCCAACATAGTCGTCCATGTCGATCTGCTTGGCGACCCAGTCCGGCATTTCGGACGCAAGGCCCTTGCCGCAGACGTCGCCTTCGAAGGGCGCGCCCATTTCGATCACGTCGAAGTCCACCGTGCCGGTGGCGATCGACTGCTGCAGGCGGGCGTTGTAGTCAGCCTGCGCGAGGTCGATCCAGTTGATGGTGGCGCCGGTGTAGTCCGCCCAGGCCTTGGACAGGCCGCGGAACAGCACGTTGTGGACGTTCTGGTTGTTCAGGCCCATGAAGGACAGCTCAACGCCCTTGAATTCGCCTTCTTGAACGTTCTGCTTCGTCGGCCCAAGGCACATCTCGCCGACCTTCTGCCAATCGGCATCCGTCGGCTGGCCAGCGCCAACGCCGGGGATCTTCAGGATTGCGGCGCGCAGGTCATCCTGGGCGAAAGCGGTGCGCACGTTGAGCATCTGGCCGCCAACGGCGGCAAGCGCTGCTGCCCCGGCGGCGCCTTTCAGCATGCCGCGGCGGCTCATCATCATGTTGTAGAGTTCGATCTTCATTTGGGTCCTCCCTGTGTGCGTCCGTTGCGTCGTGGTGCAATTTCGCTCGCAGGCTCTGCAAGGTTGCGGGGTTCGTTGATTAGCTGTCGTTGGACGCTGCGCTGACTATGCAACACCAATTTCCAATGTCAACGAGACGCGCTCATGAAAGCCGCGGCTGCGTGAAACTTGTCGTGCGCCGCAATATATGCGCCGCACAAAATTGATGTATTCAGGAGAGGCGCTTGCCGGTCTTCGCATCGAAGAGATGGACAAGCGACAAATCCGGCGACATGGCGACCGTTTCACCGGGCTTCACGCTGACCCGCTCGCGGAATACGCCGATGATTTTCTCGCCGGCGATCTTGGCAAGCACCTGCGTTTCGGCTCCTGTCGGTTCGATGACGGTCACCACGGGTTTGATCTCGCCACCGAGCGTCAGGTGCTCCGGGCGGATGCCATAGACCGCTTCCAGCCCGTCGGAACCCGCGGGTGCGCTGGCCAGCGGCAGGCGCGTGCCGTCTTTGGCTTCAAACCATGGCGTGGCGCCGCCCCGGATGGTGCCCTTGAACAGGTTCATGGCAGGGGAGCCAATGAAGCCCGCCACAAACAGGTTGGCCGGCCGGTCGTAGAGGTCCAGCGGGCTTCCCATCTGCTCCACGACGCCGTCATGCAGCACCACGATCCTGTCGGCCATGGTCATGGCCTCGACCTGGTCATGCGTTACATAGACGGTGGTGGTCCGGAGGCGCTGGTGCAATTCCTTGATTTCGGCGCGCATCTGCACGCGCAGCTTGGCATCGAGGTTGGAGAGCGGCTCGTCGAACAGGAATACCTGGGGGGCTCTCACGATGGCCCGTCCCATGGCCACGCGCTGGCGCTGGCCGCCCGACAACTGGCGCGGATAGCGCTTCAGATAGGGTACGAGATCAAGGATTTCGGCCGCCTTCATCACCCGCGCGTCAATCTCGGCCTTCGGCGTCTTGCGCAGTTTCAGGGCGAAGCCCATGTTCTCGGCCACCGTCTTGTGCGGGTAGAGCGCATAGTTCTGGAACACCATGGCAATATCGCGGTCCTTGGGCTGAAGCCCATTCACCACCTTCTCGCCGATCCGGATATTGCCGCCGGAGATATCCTCCAGGCCTGCAATCATGCGCAGCAGCGTGGATTTTCCGCAGCCTGATGGCCCTACCAGCGCCACGAACTCGCCATCGGCAATGGGAATGGAGACGCCATGGATCACCTCCTGGTCGCCATAGCTTTTCCGAACATCAATGATTTCGACCGACGCCACGCCTCTCTCCCTCAAGTCAGGGGTCTTGCGCCCCTGTTCAACCGGGCGGAGACTAGGGCAGGTTTTGCAGCCCGTCGAGAGGATTTGCCCATGCGCTATGAAATGATGTTCCCTGCTGAGATTCGTGCCGCGATCGCGGCCAATATACCTGCCGTCCTGCCGCTTGGCGTTCTCGAATATCATGGGGAGCACATGGCGGTGGGGATGGATACGCTGGCCGTGACGCAAGCCCTGGCGCATCTCGAGCGGGAGGCGGAGATCGTCATCCTGCCGACTTTTTATTATGGCGCGGCCAGCTATGCGGTGGAGCCGCCCGAGGGCACGGGCTCAGTCCATGTGGATTCGAATGTGCTTCACCCTTTCGCGCGGGAGCTGTTCACCGGGCTTCTGCGTGTGGGCTTCCGCAACATTCATGGATTCATTCATCACCAGACGGAGAATTTCGCCGCCGGCATGCCAACTGATCTTGCCTTCAAGTTCGGCGCGCGTCAGGCAATTTTCGGTTTCCTTGAGAAGACCCGCGGCGAAGGCTGGTGGGGCAATGCCAGCATGGCGGATTATTATGCCCAGCAGGCAGGCGGCGATGATCCCTTCAACTGGATCAAGATCCACCCGCTGATGACCAGCCAGACGATCACGGAATATCCCTTCGACCACGCCGGCGAAGGCGAGACATCTTTGATGCTGGCCATGTGCCCGGACGCCGTCGACATGCAGCGTCTGCCTGGCGCGCAATGGTATGTGGAAAGCGCCAGCAGGGCGTCGGCGGAGACAGGGCGGCGTGGGCAGCACCTAATCCTCGCCCACATGCGCCGTGTTCTGGGCTTGCCTGAACGCGCTGACCAGGCAGGCTGACCCCTGGTCTGGCGTTGCGGGTGCACATCACGCTGAAATGGCCTGTCGTGGCCGGCTGAGTGCGGCGATTGTTTCAACTGCGCAAGAGGCGTCATGCGTTGCCTTCGCATTGCCCGCTGGCACCGGAGTATATGGCTGGTTCAGTTTAATAGCTCATCAGAACCGGGTGCCGCGCCTCGCTCAGCATCGTTCGTGTTGCGCCACCGAGAACGAAGTCCCGTAGCCGCGAATGCCCGAAGGCACCCATGACAAGCAGCCCGCCACCCATCTGGTCACAATAGCGCTGTAGCACGGACGCGACAGGTTCTCCCATGGCATCGAGCTGAACAAGTTCCGCAGACAGTCCTTGTCTTTGGAAATATGCGGTCAGAGCGGTGCGGTTTCCGTGGCTTACATCCTTTTCGCCGGTCACCGTCACGACGTGGATTCTTGCAGCACGCCGCATGAAGGGCTGGGCGTCGAACATTGCCCGTGCTGCAACCCTGCCGAAATCGCTCGCGATGATGACGGTCTGAAGCGCTGGCGGTGCGCCGCCGGCCTCTGGCAGGAGCAGGACCGGTCTGCCGCTGCCAAAGATCAGCGCTTCCGCGCTGCCACGCGCCGCAGCGTCATCCACAGCAATGGGGAGAGCCGTGAAATCATGAAATCGCGCCGCCTGAACGAGCGCGTCATCAATCAGGACTGGCTGGGCCCGCACCGTCTCGCAAGCGACCGGCACCCCGGACGCTGCACTGAGCCTGGCAAGTTCCTTGAGCAGCCTTGCCGCGTGGGTATGGCTCGTCCGTTCCGCAGTTCTGATCTGTTCCTGGATCTGGAGAATAGCCTCCGCCAGCTTGTTCTTGACCGGCAGAATATCAACTTCAACCCCCGCACCGGTGATGCTGGCCCCAATATGGCGCGCCACGCTGATCACCGGCGTGAGGGCGCCTTCATCGATTGGGTCCGGATAGGTCCTCAGTGGCAAATACATGCTGGTGGTCATGTCGATCCTCCCCATTCTCCACTGGGTCTATCCGGACAGGCCGCAAGTCCCTGGACGAGGCCAATAGGCCTAGCGGCCAGTCAGGATCGGAACCGTCATATGCTTCAGCATGTGGCGCGTGGCGCCCCCGAGCAGATACTCCGAGAACCATGACCTGCCAAAAGCGCCCATAACGATCATGCCGCATCCGAGTTCGTTCGCCCGGTCAAGAAGATGCTCGCCAACCATCGCAGGTCCGAGTTGGGTCTTCTCTTCGGTAACCTCCGCAACATGCCTCTTGAGGTGGCTGGACAGAGAAATATCGGGAATGCGGCTGCCGGGCCGGAGCGGGAGGCGCAATTCACCGGAACAGATCGTCACCTTCTTTGCCCGCTGGATAAATGGCAATGCGCCCTGAACCGCGGATGCAGCCATGGCGCTGCCATTCCAGGCCACGAGAATATGCTCGGGCGTGGGCTGGAAATGCCCGCGCCGCGGGACGAGAAGCACCGGCCGTCCGGCACTCAGCGCCGTCTCTTCCGCAGCATCGAAACCCAATTCGTCAACATCGGGTTGGCGTTGCTCAATGATTGTCAGGTCGTGCAGCCGGGCGGCCCAAGGCAAGAGTTCTCCCGCCGCACCTTCGGCGATGTCGAAGGAGGCGGCGACTCCCGCCTCGGCACAAGCGCTCATGAACTTGGCCTTGAGATGCTTCGCGATCTCCGCGTCCTTCTCGATCTGGAGTTCGAGGCCTTTGCCGGCATAGCGCGGAAGATTGCGCAACATCACGACTTCATGAAACGTGACCAAGGCACGCAGGTGCGAAGAGTAAAGTTTCGCTGTGTTGATGGCATGGTCGATATGGGGCGACCAGTCTTCGTGGGATTTCAGGTGAACAAGGATATCGCGAAAGCTCATGCATGATCCTCCATGGCATGAGATTACAGCAGGAAGCCCGCAGAACACATGAACAATTCTTAATATTTTTCTTGAGCTCGATCAATGCCGTCATCGAAACGGCGTGTAGATCATGAGGTTTTTCTGGGTTTTATCAATAGGAGAAGCATCATGAAGAGACTCTCCGGCAAAGTTGCGGTCATTACGGGAGGTAGCGTCGGCATTGGGCGTGCATGCGCCATTCGCATGGCAGAAGAAGGGGCACGAGTTGCGATCTTCGACATATTGGAGAAAGAGGGTTCCAGCCTCGCCGCAGAACTTATCTCCCGCGGTTTCGACGCGGCGTTCTGGAAGGTTGACGTAAGCGTTGAAGTGTCTGTCAAGAGAGCGGTCGATGCGGCGGCATCGTTCTTCGGTCGGCTTGATGTGATGGTCAACAATGCGGGGATTTCCGGTTCTCCGTCACCCACCGACACGGTGACGGAAGCGGAGTGGGATCGGGTGCAGGCCGTTAACGTCAAGGGTGTCTTCTTCTGCACCAAACATGTCATTCCGCATCTGCGGGCGGCTGGTGGCGGCTCGATCGTCAATCTTTCGTCCATCGCCGGACTGATCGGCGTGGGCAACCTTGCGCCCTATCATGCGTCCAAGGGTGCCGTGCGGCTGATGACCAAGAACGACGCCATCACCTATGCGCCTGAGAAGATCCGGGTAAACTCTATTCACCCTGGCTATATCTGGACGCCCATGGTCGAGAACCACCTCCGCACAACCTCGGATGACCTGGAGGCTGCAAAGGTGGCGGCGGGCGCCGTGCACCCGCTCGGCCACATGGGTGAACCCGATGACATTGCATGGGCTGTCGTCTGGCTTGCATCGGAGGAAGCGAAGTTCGTGACCGGCGCGGAGATCGTGATCGACGGCGGCTATACGGCGCGGTGACATGGGGCTGACCGATCCTCATGCAGTGTCTGCCGCCGATTGTCTGGCTGCACTTGATGCCGCAGCCGGTGGCCTGAGCGCTGAAGATGCAGCGCGCAGGCTCGCCCGGCATGGGCCGAACCTCCTGCCGGAGACAAGGCCGCGCGGGCCTCTGGTGCGGTTTCTGGCGCAGTTCAACAATGTGCTGATTTATGTGTTGCTGGGCTCTGCCATGGTGACGGCTAGCCTGCAGCACTGGATTGATACCGGCGTGATCCTTGCTGTGGTGCTGGCCAATGCCGCGATCGGCTTCCTGCAGGAGGGAAAGGCCGAGAAGGCGATGGCAGCGATCCGCGGCATGCTGGCGCCGCGCGCTGCGGTGCTGCGCGATGGCCGGCGGGTGAGCGTGGATGGATCAAGCCTCTTGCCCGGAGACATTGTGCTGCTGGAAGCGGGCGACAAGGTTCCCGCAGATTTGCGGCTGCTCGAGGCGCGCGGGCTTGCCGCGCAGGAGGCCATCCTCACGGGTGAATCGGTGCCGGTTGAAAAATCAACCGCGCCGGTGGCGAAGGATGCGCCGCTGGGTGACCGCAAGCCGATGCTATGGTCCGGGACACTCATCACGCAAGGCACCGCCCTGGGGCTCGTCGTGGCGACAGGCGCCAAGACGGAGATTGGCCGCATTGGCGGGCTCCTCGCGGGGATCGAGCAACTGACGACGCCGCTCGTCGCCCAGATGGATCACTTCGCCCGCTGGCTATCGTTCCTGATCCTGCTCGTGTCCGGACTGCTCCTGCTCTATGGCTACACCGTCGGCCATCAGGACTTTGCCGAGCTGTTCATGGCCGTTGTCGGGGTTGCCGTCGCTGCAATCCCCGAGGGACTGCCGGCTGTGATGACAATTACGCTGGCGATCGGCGTACAGGCCATGGCCAGGCGCAACGCCATCGTCCGCCGCCTGCCGGCGATCGAGGCGATCGGCTCCGTATCGGTCATCTGCACCGACAAGACAGGCACGCTCACCCGGAATGAGATGATGGTTGCCGCGGCAGAAACGCCCGATGGCAGCTTTGATATCTCGGGGGAAGGCTACACGCCCCAGGGCAGTGTGACACCCGCAGGCGATCTGACAGCGCTCGCCCGGGCAGCAGCCTTTTGTAACGACGCGGCCCTGCACTGCCGCAACGGCCAATGGATGATCGAGGGCGATCCGATGGAGGGCGCGCTCCTCGCTTTCGCAGGCAAGGCTGGCGGTGCTCATCAGGCCCGGCGGCGCGATGTCATTCCGTTCGACAGCCGTCACCGCTTCATGGCCGTGCTGAATGACGGGCCAGAGGGCCATGTCACCTATGTGAAAGGCGCGCCCGAGCGCGTGCTCGGGATGTGCAAGGACATTGATCTGGATCACTGGCACGCCCGGGCTGACGCGCTTGCCAAGCGTGGCCTGCGTGTTCTTGCCCTGGCAGAACGTCCCGAGCATGGCATGCCAATTGATGCGACGACACTCGACGGCAGCCTGACCTTCCTGGGACTCGTGGGCCTCATCGACCCGCCGCGGCTTGAAGCGGTGGCCGCGGTGGCGGAGTGTCATGCCGCGGGCATCAGGGTAAAGATGATCACGGGTGACCATGCCGGAACGGCCGCTGCCATTGCTGCGCAGATCGGCCTTGCCAATCCGGCCAATGTGCTGACCGGAGCTGATCTCGATACGCTCGATGACGCCCAGCTGCAGATCGAAGCTGCTTCCGTCGATGTCTTCGCGCGCACCAGCCCTGAACACAAGCTCCGGCTTGTCGCCGCATTGCAGGCAAATGGACTGTCGGTAGCGATGACTGGCGACGGGGTGAATGACGCACCCGCATTGAAGCGCGCCGATGTCGGCATCGCCATGGGCCAGAAAGGTTCAGAAGCGGCCAAGGAGGCCGCTGATCTTGTCCTCGCCGATGATAACTTCGCCTCCATCGCGGCGGCCGTGCGCGAGGGGCGAACTGTCTATGACAATCTGAAGAAGGTCATCAGCTGGACCTTGCCAACCAATACCGGTGAAGGCCTGACCATCGTCCTTGCCTTGCTGATGGGGCTTGCCCTGCCCGTTACCGCCGTGCAGATCCTGTGGATCAATCTCATCACCGGCATCACGCTTGGCATCGCCCTTGCTTTTGAGCCGACCGAGAAGGGCACGATGGCAAGGCCGCCCCGCCGCCGCGATGCCCCGATCCTGTCGGGCGAACTCGTCTGGCATGTCGTGCTCGTCGGCATGCTCTTCCTCGCGGCGGTGTTTGGCGTCTTCACCTATGCAATCGACAAGGGCTATCCCCTTGCGCTGGCGCAGACCATGGCAATGAATACGCTGGCCGTCCTGGAGATCTTCCACCTTTTCTTCATCCGCAATATCCATGGCACCTCGTTGACCTGGGCCGCGGTGCGCGGCACGCGCGTGGTCTGGTCTGTGGTCATCGCAATAACCGTGGCGCAGTTCGCCGTAACCTACCTGCCCCCGCTTCAGGCGATGCTCGGAACCCAGCCGGTGCCACTCTTCGACGGCCTTCTTATCATCGGGATCGGCGCTGTGTTCTTCGCCGTGATCGAGATCGAGAAACAGATCAGGCTTGGACTGAAGCCCTGATCCTAATGGTCGGGTGCCGATGACCATGACGCGGGGAAGCGGCGATCATACATTCGCGCAGTACACCCAGTCTGGGCCGCGGTCCGCCCGGCGCAACCTCCCGCTATCTCAGTTTTCCATTGGGTATAGGAAGCGGGAAAGATTGAACATGATCGATGTGCTCCAGCCGAAGCCGAAGAAGCCCGATGTGGCCATGATCACAAGCAGTAACTGCCATTGCTGAGGCAGAGGATCAGCCACGAACCCGATTGTGGTGTAGGTGCTGCCGGCAAGAATGATGGCCGAATGCTTATCGGCCACGATGCCCGTCATATTTATCGAGAGACCCCAGATGTAAATCTGTGCCAGATGCGACAGGAGAAGCATCAGGATGCCGAGGAAGAAGACAGCCTGAGCCCTTACCTTCTTCTTTTCAGCGACAAGTGTGCGGATCCAGGCTTTGGACGCCGTCATCACAGTCACCACGAAGCCCGCCTGCACGACAAGGCATAGCAGCATGGTCGTGCCGCCCAGAGCGAGAGCTGGCCAATTGAACACATAGACTGCATCTGGTGAGGGCATTTTCTTGGCTCATCCTCTGGACTGATGATAGGCAGACCACGCGCCGATATCAAAGCCGGGTTCTGCCTGCCATTGCGCGCGCGCCTTTGACCCTGCAGGGAATGTCAGCGGGGCTGCCAGATCGGCCCGCCGCCCGGCAATGAGTTTCGCCTGGTTCATCCAGTAGCCGCCGCCGAGTGTGGTGAATGTCAGCTTGACAACTTCCGGGTTGTCGACGGAGCCGACAGCGGGCCCTTCAAGTGAATCAATGGGGTTGATCGTGAAGATGCCGCTGGAGCCGAGGGCGCCATTGTCGATGGCATTGGCCACCACAGTGTAGGCCTGCGCGGTCTTTGCAGCAGCATACCAGAGTATCATGGTATTGGCCGCATAGGGATGATCGAACAACCCTTCGGCATCGCGCAACCGGCCACCATATTGCCCGCTCCAGGAGACCGGTGCCGCGATGATGTCGGCGCGGCGGATCGACAGAACGCCAGAAGCCTCCGGAAAGCGGAAGTCCTCGTTCAGCAGAAGGCCTATTCTCCCAATCGATGTCTCGAAGACAGGAAGTTCGCTGCCTGCTGAAAGCCATCCATCACACTCCGCCGGAAGGTGTGTCTGGCGGTAGCGGCCAATGGTTTTGCCATCGGGTGCTACAAGAATCGCCGTATGAAAATAGTTCCCGCCATCGTGTTCAATGAAACTGGCCACCAGATGCGACCGCAGCAGCACGGCGAATTCGCTCGCAGCCTGAGCAGTCTTTCCATAGATATGCTCGGCAATGGTGTCCCGGTTGTCTTTCGTCACCGGCCCTGAGAAGGAGAAGGCTGGCAAGACGACGAGATCGTGCCGGGAGCCTTCGGAAGCCATGGCGTTGATCAGTGTGCCGCAGCGGTTCAGATTGCCGGCAAAGTCACCCGTGTTCACGCGGTACTGCAGCGCGGCGGCTGAAACCTCATGCGATGCTTTCGAGGCAGCCGTATCCGTTGGGGCGCGGTAGAAGGCAAGCTCCCGGTAGAGTTCAGGGCGCCGCCGGCTGATCAGCCGCTTCTGCTCATTGTCAAACAGCGCCGGGTCGATCTCGCCATAAATGATTGATGGCCCATTGGTCATCGTCTTCGAGGAATCTGTCGCAGGCGCATGCGCGATGCGCTGTCCATCCGCCTGCCAGATCGAGGCCGCGCCGCCATAGGTGACGGTGATACCGGTTGTGGGGTTGGTTTCCGCATTGTTTCTGTCCGCGGCCACCATGGCTAGTCCGTTCCATGCACATTGGTGCTGCACGGCGGCAATGGTGGAGTGCTTTCCGGCAGCCTCTGCGCCTAACTGGGGCAACACACGGTCGGAAGAACAGATGTAGGCAATGATATCACAGCCCTTCACTGCGGCCAGGCGGGCTGGCTCCCAGTAAGTATCATCATAGCAGATGATCATTGTGATGCGGCCCAGCTCCGTGTCAAAGACGGGTTGCCCTGTATTTCCAGGGACGAACCACAAGACATCAGATGGGTTCAGCCCATTCTTCCGGTATTTGCCGACGAGGCCTGAGGGACCCATCAGCACGCCGGTGTTATAGGTCAGGCCCGTGTCTTGGTCGATTTCCGCAATGCCGATGGCGATGTAACAATTATACGCCTGGGTGACCGCGTGCAGGGCATCTGTCGTCTTGCCGGGCACCGTGTCCATGAATGGCAGGAACTGCTCCAGGTCCCGATAGATATAGCCCGAGACGGCTGCCTCTGGCATGACGATCAGCCGCGCTCCGTTCTTCGCAGCCTCCTCGGCAATGCGGGCGGCAGCTTCCACATTCCGCGAAAACTCCATGAATTCAGGGTTGAACTCGATTGCCGCAACTTTAAACGGCTGTCTTGCAGCTGCCATGCTTATCTCTTGCTCTCAGGCTGACATGTCGGAGCTTTCCCCCGGCCACTTGGGGGACGGCCAGTTATAAATTACACTCATGCTGTAGAGTGCCGCGGTGACGAGTGTCGCAACAAGAGTTGCCACGTAGAGATTCACCATCGTTGTCGCAACATAATAGATACCGCTGCCAGCCAGCAGCGCTGTCAAAGTCCAGTGCGCCTGGCTAAAGGCTGCCGCCCGGTGGCGGGTGAGCGCATCCACGGCCATGCCGCCTGCAGAAGCCGTCAGCACGCCGCAGATGATGACGGAAAGAACCGGTACGCCATGAACCAGCGCCTTCTGGCACCCGATCGAGATGAGCAGCCCAAACACGACCCCATGCAGCAACAGGTTGGGGGTGGCCATGGATACCACCCGGTAGAAGGCCAGGGCGCCCAGGACGGATGCAGCGACAACTGCGGGCAGATAAGCAGCCCCGGAAATCGCCACGGGCTCAAGTCCCAAAAGAATATCCCGCACGATCCCGCCACCGAGCCCCGTCAGGACGCCGGCAAAAAGAGTTCCGGACACAGGGACATTGCGCGACCTCGCCAATGCAGCGCCATACAGGCCGCTGAATGACATCGCGAGGAGTTCCAGCCACAACGGCAATGATGGTTCAGTATATGTCAAGCAACACCACTTTCTGAGAGGCTTTCCCAGCAGGTTATCGATGCAGGAGTCAAGAAACAGGTTATCATTGGTACTGTTTTCTGTCAGCAAGATTTAAGATTACCTGCCGATAGTCATCGGGTGCCCATGAGCTCTTTTCGCCAGCATGCCGAACGGTGCCTCGTCCGGATGCTTGCCGGGTGGGGCCCCGGTACGGTTCAGCGGACTGAACGCCTCGCGCAGTGATCAAAGAGCATCAAGAGTGCGCCGGCGATGGCGAGATTTTTCATGAAGTGGATTTGTTCCATCACGCGGTCCGCGCCGTCCAGCTTCCAGTACTGGTGGAAAACAATTGCCGTCACGATGCAGAACATTGAAAGACCGATGAACCCGAGTGCCTCGGTCTTCTTGAAGAAAACCAAAGCTGGCAGAACCAGCAGCATCACGATGGCGGCGACCGCCAGGAATTCTGGAAAGGGCAGTCCGCGCTGGCTGATGAACCCAACAGTTCCCGGAAAGTCGGGAATCAAGAGGAAAATCGCGTCCCACCAGAAGAGGGCTACGACCAAGATCCTACCGGCAGTGCCAAGCACTGTTGAAGTCCATGAGACAGTTGCGCCAAATTCCACGTCACTCTCCTATCGCTGCAGGGATACTAGCAGACCTTCCGGTGCGCTGTGCAAGACCGGGAACGCAGTGTTGAGTGTTCACTGCGACGGCGGGTGGACCACGCGACATCTCAGGCTTGCGGCGCGTTTGTTCGGCCACGGGAGATGCGTCAGCCACAGGATGACGGCACAGAACTGTGTCCATCTTCGTGGAGGCAAGGGGAGTGTTCAAGTACTGTGAAGATGCATTTGCTTTACATCTCATGCGAGTGAGTGAGATAGATTTGGGCCGGCGCAGCGGTGTGGCCAGGCGCGACAGGGGGAGCAGAGTGAATGCAACGTGGCGTGCACGCGATTCTTTACGCATTCTTCGACGCTGATGAATGTCTGGACCGCGCCTCCATGCGGCGGCAGGTGGAGGCTTGCCTCGCGGCCGGTGTCTCAGGCATAGCGGCGCTCGGGCTTGCAACCGAGGTGGCGAAGCTGAGCTTCGCGGAACGTGAGCGGTTGATGGAGTGGGTGGCGGAAGACCTGTCCGGTCGGCGGCCGCTCGGGTTCACGATTTTCGGCCAGTCGGTTGCCGAGCAGGTGGCGATGGTGCGCCGCGCCGAGGCCTGTGCCGCGCAGTGGCTCATCCTGCAGCCGCCGCAGGTCGGCACTTATGATGCGGCGGAATATCTGTCCTTCTTCGGCCGCGTCATGTCGGAAACAGCGTTGCCCTGCGCCATCCAGAATGCGCCTCAGTATCTCGGGCGCGGCCTGTCGCACGGCGATATCGAGGCACTTCGGCGCAGGCATGCGAATTTCACGGTCATCAAGGCCGAGGCCAGTGCGGAGGATGCCGCACAACTGAAGCAGATGGCGGGCGCTGATTTTCGCGTCTTCAACGGGCGCGGGGGCCTGGAGATGATTGCCTGCCTGGAAGGCGGCTGTGACGGGTTCCTGCTGGCCCCGGATCTCGTCGACTACGGCGTCCGCATCATGCGGCTCTATGATGATGGCCTGCATGAGGACGCCGCGAGGCTCCACGCCGAGATCCTTCCCGTTATCCACCTTGTGATGCGCTCGATCGAACATCTGATCTGCTATGGCAAGCGCCTCTTCGGGGAGCGGGTGGGCCTTCCGGTGTTTGACAGGGCGCCAGCGATGCGGCCGTCCGCTGCGGAACTCGCCGCGCTCGCGGCAGTGCGGCGCGGCCTTGCGCCCTTCCCCTTGCTTCAGGAGAGGCTTGCTGGCGAATAGGCCATGCGTATGTTGCGCTCGGCGTCATCGAGCAGCTTCGACATGGCTTCGCCCGCGCCCTTCACGTCTCCGTTGCTGATGCAGGCAAGAATATGGGCGTGGGCGGCCACCGAATCCTCCAGTGACAGGCCGCGCATCTGCTGACCCCGCAGGCTCACATGGAAGCTTTCGCGGAAGGGAAGCGCCATGCCTTCGAACAGGTAGGACAGCACGCGGTTGCCGCTGGCCAGCGCGAGGGCTTCGTGGAAATCGGCGTCCGCCTGATGGAAGCGCATCTGTGCTGCTGCATCTTCGCCGCCCCGCCTGGCGTCCTGTGCTGCGGCCCGCATGCGGGCAAGCGCGGCCTCTGCGGCCATGATGCCCGCCCGGCTGGCATGGCGCGCCGCCATTGTGGCAGACTGGATCTCCAGCGAGCGCCGCACCTGAATGAGGTCGAACAGGTGCTTGGAGTCTGACTTGATGAGGGAGGTGAGGAAGTCACCGAACACCGAACCATCGGGCTGGCGCACGATGGCCCGTCGGCCGCGTGCGACGTCAAGTAGGCCACGGCCCGCCAGCATCTTCACGGCTTCGCGCATGGTCACGCGGCTCACGCCATAGCGTTCGGCCAAGTCTGCTTCGCTGGGCAGGCGCATGCCCGGCTGCAGTTTTCCCAGCACATAGGAGGTGAGTTGGTCCGCAACGCTGACGGCGGCCGGGCGAGTGTCGGTGAGAGGGCTATGGGTCACGGTAAACTTATCATACAAGTTTTGCTGCAAAGCACCATCTGCTTGTTGCAGAGCAGCATGCAGCTAACCGTATGAATCTGCAATATGTGACGGAATTGAGCAAGATCAAATTTCATCCGGATCAAAGCCGCTTACCCGCTTTACATAGTTGTATGACTACTTTACGCTCTGCTTCCAAGCGCCACAAGGCGCGAAGACCGGCGAAATGCCGGCGTCCATAATTGTCTTGGGAGGACTTCATGAAGCTCAACCTGTCACGGCTGGCCGCGCTTTCGGCAGCCACCTTCGCCCTTTCGCTCGGCGCCACGGGCGCTGCGAGCGCCGCTGAGCCCACCGCCAAGTGGTGCTCGGGCGTCAAGATAGCCGCCTTCCCCGGCGGCCCGCAGGGCGGCGTGTTCGCCAACAACGTCTACAACGGCTTCCGTCAGGCCGAAGCGGACCTGGGGGCGGAAGTCACCTACTATTTCTCTGACTGGGATCCGAACAAGATGCTCCAGCAGATCCAGCAGGCCGTCGCCACCAAGGTGGACGGCATCGCTACCTACGGCTTCGCCGGCGAGGCGGCCACGGGCCCGATCGTTGACCAGGCCTTGGCTCAGGGCACGATCTTCACAACCCTGAACACCGCGCTGCCAGAGAGCCAGAAGAAATATTCCGCCAATGGCTTCGGCTATGTGGGGGCACCCAACTATGCCGCAGGCTTCGCCCTCGCCACTGAGGCGGCCAAGCGCGCCAACCTGCAGGCGGGTGACAGCGTCTTCGTCTGGGGCCTCAAGGGCCAGGGCGGCGACCGCGGCCAGCGCACCGTGGGCGTGATCGAGGCCTTCGAGAAGGCCGGTGCCAAGGTGATCTATCAGGAGATCGATTCCGCCACCAACGCCGACCCGAACGCCGGCACCGCGACCTTCGTGGGCGTGATGGGCGCCAACCCTGGCGTGAAGATCGTTGTGACGGACCATGGCGGCCTGACCTCCAATGTCGGCGTCTATGCCAAGGCCGCCTCGCTCACGCCGGGCCAGGTCTATTTCGCGGGCTTCGACATGTCGCCCAACACCGCGCAGGCGGTGAAGGAAGGCTTCCAGAACCTGGTGATCGACCAGCAGCCCTTCCTGCAGGGCTACATCCCGATCCTGAACCTCTGCCTCACCAAGAAGTTCGGCTTCTCGGGCCTCGACATCAACACCGCCGGTGCCTTCGTCGACTCCAGCAATGTCGACGCCGTGGCTCCGCTCGCGGCCGTCGAGATCCGCTAACCCGTCTCGGAGCGGCTCCGGCCTCCGGGGCCGCTCCCTTTCCTCCAAACAGACGAGGCAGCATGTCTCAGGCGAACAAGGACGGCGGCACTGCGGTGCCAGTTATAGAACTCCGCAATGTGTCGAAGACCTTTGGCGAGGTCCGCTCGCTTTCAGGGATCGACTTCAAGGTCTTTCCCGGTGAGATCGTGGGTCTCCTCGGCGACAATGGCGCTGGCAAATCCACCCTCGTCAAGACCGTCATGGGCTTCCACCGGCCTGACGCTGGGGGCGAGATCTATTTCAAGGGAAAGCGCATCGATGACTGGTCGGTGGCGCGCGCCCGCGGCCTCGGGATCGAGACCGTCTACCAGGAACGGGCGCTTTGCGAGAAGCAGCCGATCTGGCGCAATATGTTCATGGGGCGTGAGCTTCGCACCAGGTGGGGCCTGCTCGACGTCGAGAAGATGCGCCAGGAATCAGCGCGCCTGATGAGCGAGCACATGGGCTTCACCTCGGCTGCCGTCCATCCCGACAATGTGGTGACCACCATGTCCGGCGGCGAGAAGCAGGGTGTGGCCATTACGCGCGCGCTTTATTTCGACGCCGAACTCGTGATCCTCGACGAGCCCACCATGGGCCTGTCCCTCACTGAGACCAAGAAGACGCTTGATTTCGTTGGCAACATCAAGAAGGCCGGGAAGTCGGCGATCTTCATCGACCACAATATCTTTCACGTCTATCCAGTGGTCGACCGGCTCTACGTGCTCGACCGCGGCAAGGTCGCGGGCGTCTATGACAAGACCCAGATCACCATGGATCAACTGATCGAGCGGCTTTACCACGTGGCCCGGACGGGCACGCTCAGCTGAGAGGACAACATGTCAACTGAACCCGCAAAGGCAAGGCCGGCCGATAACCGCGTGGCGCCGCCATCCTGGCTGAGGCGCTATGGCTCGCAGCTCGGCATCATCGGCGTCGGCCTCGCCATGTGGCTGGCCTTTGTCCTCGCTGCGCCGGCCGTGTTCACCAATATCGACATCTACAAGGCCTTTGCCCAGACCACGCCGCAATTCGGCATCATCGCGCTGGCCCTCACCTTCGTGGTCATCACGGGCGAGATCGACCTTTCCTTCCCTTCGATCATGGCGCTCGGTACGGCGACCTTCTGCCTTCTCGCGCAGGCGGGCATTCCTTGGCCGGTGGCGCTGCTTGGCGCCTTCGCGGTGGGTGCCATGTGCGGCTGGATCAACGGCACACTGGTGGCCAAGCTCAATATTCCCTCGCTTGTCATCACCATCGGCACCTCCTTCCTGTTCCGTGGCCTTGAGCTGGTTCTCATGAACGGCACCGGCGTGCCGCTCACGGCGGACCAATATCCGGCCCTTCATGCGATCTTCCGCGAGCCGTTCCTTGGCATCCCCGTGCAGACGCTGTGGATGATCGCAGTGGCGATCGGGCTGTGGATTCTTCTGAACCGCACGCGGTTCGGTGCGCATGTCTTCCTGGTGGGCGACAATCCGACCAGTGCGCGTCTCATGGGCGTCGATGTGGTGAAGGTCAAGACACAGGCCTTCGTGCTCGTCGGCCTGATCGCGGTTCTGGCGGGCGTCATGACGTCGGTCTACGGCTATTACTTCTGGCCGACGCTTGGCGATGGCTTCCTGCTGAACACCATTGCGTCCGTATTCCTCGGTGGCACGTCGGTGTTCGGTGGAACGGGTTCGATCGTTGGATCCTTCGTCGCGGCCTACATCATCGGCGCCATCAATGCGGGCATCGTTTCCGCCGGCATCAACGCCTTCTATACGCAGCTCTGCTTCGGGCTGGTGATCGTGCTGTCGGTGGTTCTGCAGACCATCATCGAACGGCGCATCCGCCGCCAGTCGCTGACCGGACGCTGAGGCAGGAGACATGAAGATCACCGCGATCAGGAGCTTCGTGGTCAACGCGAAGCTCAGGAACTGGATTTTCGTGCGGGTCGAGACGGATGTGCCCGGACTTTACGGGCTGGGCGAGGCGACGCTGGAGTTCCAGACCCGCGCCGTGACCGGCGCCATCGATGACCTGGCTCTCCTGATCCGCAACGAGGATCCGCTCAATATCGAGCACCTCTGGCAGGTCATGTTCCGGCACCCCTTCTTCAAGGGAGGGATCGTGAGCATGTCGGCGCTCTCGGGCATCGACCAGGCGCTCCACGACATCAAGGCGAAACACCTGGGAATTCCGCTCTGGCAACTCCTCGGCGGCCTGTGCCGCAAGCGGCTGCGCATGTATGACCATCTGGGCGGCGGCAATTCGGATTCGGTCTATAATTCCGCTGCTGTCACATCCTTCCGCGAGAAGGCCGCGCAGTCGCGCGCCGATGGCTTCAGCGCCGTGAAGATCCTCGCGGTTGGCAAGACCGCGCCACTTGATGGGCTTGCTGCGCTGAAAGACGCGGAAGCACTGATGGCGGCAGCCCGCGACGGCGGCGGCGATGACATGGACATCATGGTCGATCTCCACGGCCGCACCACATCGGCCATGGCCATCCAGTATGCGAAGGTGCTGGAGCCCTACCGGCCATTCTTTATCGAGGAGCCCTGCCAGCCCGAGGACTGGAAGGGCACCGCGCGCGTGGCCCGCGCAACGCCTGTGCCGATTGCGGCAGGCGAACGGCTCGTGCACCGCCATGAGTTCCTGCATCTGCTGCAGTCAGAGGCGATCGCGGTGGCTCAGCCTGACGTGTGCCATGCCGGCGGCCTCACCGAGGTAAAGCGCATTGCGGCGCTGTGTGACACCTTCGGCGTTTCCATGGCGCCGCATAATCCACTTGGCCCCATTGCCACCAT
>JBEIDW010000009.1:0-50958 GCA_040383265.1 Hyphomicrobiales bacterium | reverse complement strand
TGACCATGCTGGTGGTCACCCACGAGATGGGTTTTGCCCGCGAGGTGGCCGACCGGGTGGTCTTCATGGATCAGGGCCAGATCGTGGAGGAGAATGCGCCCGCGGAGTTCTTCGCCAATCCGCGGAATGAGCGCACCAAACTCTTCCTCAGCCAGATCCTGCGTTGAGCTTGGAATCGGCGCGCCGGGCGGCTAGTTTGCCGGACGAATATGGAGGAAGGCCCATGATGAATCGTGTTCTCGCGGCGGCGACCCTGCTGATCGGCCTGGCGGGCGGCGTTCAGGCGGCGACGCTCGATGATGTCAAGGCGCGCGGTCATCTGAATTGCGGCGTCAACAGCGGGCTTCAGGGCTTCGCGGCCAAGGATGCCGAGGGGAACTGGGCGGGCTTTGACGTGGATTTCTGCCGCGCCGTTGCGGCGGCGGCGCTGGGCGACCCCGCCAAGGTGGAGTATGTGCCGCTTGATGCGCAGCAGCGCTTCGCCGCGCTGCAGGATGGCCGCGTGGATGTGCTGGCCCGCAACACCACCTGGACGATGGAACGCGAGACGAAACTGCCGCTTCGCTTCGCCGGGATTTCCTATCATGACGGGCAGGGCTTCATCGTGAAGAAGCTCTTGGGCGTCACCTCCGCCCTTCATCTTTCGGGCGCAGCCATCTGCTTCCAGACGGGCACCACCAGCGAGGCCAATGTGGAGGATTTCTTCCGCGAGAAGGAGATGACCTTTACGCCGTTCCGCTTCGAGAAGCTGGATGATATGCTCACCGCCTTCAATGAAGGAAAGTGCGACACCTTCACGACCGACGTCTCCTTCCTGTACGCCGTGCGCCAGAGACTGGCGAAGCCCGATGATTTGATCGTGCTGCAGGACGTGATCTCGAAAGAGCCGCTTGGCCCCGTGATCCGCCAGGGCGATGAGCAGTGGTTCAACATCGTGCGCTGGACGCTCTTCGCGCTCATCAACGCTGAGGAACTGGGTGTGACCGCCGCAACCGTCGATGACCTCAAGGCCAAGTCCAAGAAGCCGGACATCCGCCGCCTGCTGGGCGTGGAAGGCAGCTTCGGCCCCGACATGGGTCTGGATGCCGACTGGGCCTCCCGCGCCCTGAAGGCCACCGGCAACTATGGCGAAATCTTCGAGCGGAACTTGGGTGAGAAGACGCCGCTCGGTATCAGCCGCGGCCTCAACGCGTTGTGGAACGCGGGCGGGATATTGTATGCGCCGCCGGTAAGGTGAGGGCGGGCATCGGTTTCCCGCCGTGCAAAAGTGAGATAACGAGCAATTTCTCGCCCCCACGTGGCAGAATAATCAGAGCGACCGACGGTCAGATGGTTCCGCTCCCCACAAGGGGGAGGGGGTAATCAGGTCAGGCTCCCGTCGCCACAGCCGAGTCCGGATTGCTGCCCCACTCGGTCCATGACCCGTCATAAAGCGCGTGGTTCCGCGCGCCGATGAGTGTCAGGCCCAGCGTCAGGATTGCTGCCGTCACGCCGGAGCCGCAGGAGGTGATGATGGGTTTTGTCAGGTCGATACCCGCTGCCTTGAACACGGCTTCAATCTCGGTTGGTGATTTCAGCGTGCCATCGGCGTTCAGCAGGCTGGCGTAATGGACGTTCCTGGCACCCGGCATGTGGCCTGCGCGCACGCCTGGGCGGGGCTCCACCTCCTCGCCGCGGAACCTTGTGCCGGAGCGGGCATCGGCGACTTGCGCACTGCCGGATGAAAGCGCAGCGGCCACATCCGTGTAGTCCTTCACCATTATGGGGCGGGCGCGAGCGCTGAAATGGCGCTCCTGTGGTTTCAAGGTTGGGCCGTCCTCCGTGGCGCGGCCTTCAGCAAGCCACTTCTTCAGGCCACCGTCCAGCACCGCCACGTCCTCATGGCCGAAGACCTTGAACATCCACCACGCACGGGCGGCGGAGAACAGGCCCACGCTGTCATAGGCGATCACGCGCTTGCCATCGCCGATGCCCATCTTGCGCATGCGGGAGGAGAATTTCTCCGCGCTCGGCAGCATGTGGGGCAGCGATGATGTGGTGTCGGACAACTCATCAATGTCGAAGAACTGCGCGCCGGGAATATGGGCTTGCAGGAACTCCGCCTTTCCATCGCGCTTCACCGTAGGCAGGTGCCAGGAGGCATCGATGATGGCGATGTCGGGCGAACCCAGATGATCGGCCAGCCATTGCGTTGAGACGACGTCGTTGCTCATTGGAACACCACCCTGATGCGCCGGTTGATCTTGCCCTTGTTCTCGATCTTCGCCACTGCCACGGGGCCGATGGCGGCCGTGGACTTCACGTGCGTACCGCCGCAGGGCTGCAAATCGACCTTGCCATCTTCGCCGATCATCACGAGGCGCACGCGGCCCGTTCCCACCGGCGGCTTCACCGACATGGTGCGGATCAGGTGCTGGTTCGCTTCCATCTCCTCGTCGGTGATCCAGCGGAAGGAGACGGGATGATCCCCGGCAACGAGGCGGTTGAGCGTGGCGGTCAGCTCTGCCTTGTCGGGAATCTGGCCTTCGGGAATGTCGAAGTCGATGCGGCCGCCATCCTCATTGATGGCCCCACCGGTGACAGGGAAGGGGACAGAGGCACAGAGAAGATGCATCAGCGTATGCGCCCGCATGTTGCGGAAGCGGTTGGCCCAGTCGAGTTCGAGGGTGACTTTGGCACCCACAGGCGGTAGCGGCTGGCCCGCATCAGGCACATGCATCACATCCTTCGCCTCGTCATAAACCGTGGTGGCGATGGTGATGGTGTTGCCATCCCACAGGATCCGGCCCTTGTCGCCGGGCTGGCCGCCAGCGGTGGCGTAGCACACCGTCTGATCGAGCAGGACGCCGCCCGTGTCGTTGATGCCCGTCACCACCGCATCGCAGGAGGCGAGATAGGCATCGTCGCGGAACAGCAGCGTGGCACTCACGCAGGAACCTCTTCGCTCACATCCGGCACGTTGGGCACCTTTTCGAGCCAGGCGGGCACCGGCAGGTTCTTTTCCCGCAGGAAGGCGGGGTTGAACAGCTTCGAGGCATAGCGCGTGCCGTAGTCGCACAGGATGGTCACGATGGCGTGGCCGGGGCCAAGCTCCTTCGCAAGCCGCATTGCGCCTGCAACGTTGACGCCGGTGGAGCCACCCATGCACAGGCCTTCGTGCTCAAGAAGGCCAAAGGCAATGGGGATCGCCTCCGAGTCCGGAATCTGGAAGGCGTCATCCACGATGGCGCCTTCGAGGTTCGCCGTGATGCGGCCCTGGCCGATTCCTTCGGTGATGGAGGAGCCTTCGGACTTCAATTCGCCGTGCTTGTAGTAATTGTAAAGCGCCGCCCCCATCGGATCGGCAAGGGCGATCTTGATGTTGGGGTTCCTCGACTTGAGCCCCATGCTGACGCCCGCCAGCGTGCCACCGGATCCGACCGCGGCAACAAAGCCATCAACCTTGCCATCCGTCTGGTTCCAGATCTCGGGGGCTGTGGTTTCGATGTGGGCGAGCCGGTTGGCGACATTGTCGAACTGGTTGGCCCAGACGGCCCCCATCGCCTTGGCGAGGCGGCCGGAATATTTCACATAGTTGTTTGGGTTCTTGTAGGGGACAGCCGGAACCTCCACGAGTTCCGCGCCAAGCTGGCGCAGCGCGTCCTTCTTTTCCTGCGACTGGGTATTGGGGATGACGATCACCGAGCGGAAGCCCATGGCGTTGGCCACCACGGTGAGGCCGATGCCGGTATTGCCGGCCGTGCCCTCGACAATCGTGCCGCCGGGCTTCAATTCACCGCGCGCGATGGCATCGCGGATGATGAACAGCGCGGCGCGGTCCTTCACCGACTGGCCGGGGTTCATGAACTCGGCCTTGCCAAGGATGGTGCAGCCCGTCAGCTCCGACGCCTTGCGGAGCTTGATGAGCGGAGTGTTGCCGATAGCGGCGATAACGTCTTGCTTGATATCCATGGCTCTAGACATGCCCCAGCGCAGGGGTATCCGTCAAATCCCTGCGAGACCCACAAACAAAAAAGGCGCCGGTTGAAGCCAACCGGCGCCCGTGCAGTTATGCCATCAGATCAGTAGCAGGGCGGGTAGGGATAGTAGCCGCAAGCCGGGGCTGCATAGTAGGGAGCAGCCGCTGCTGCGCCAACCACCGCACCAGCTGCCACACCGGCAGCGACGCCAGCGGCCACGGGCGCGCCGTACCAACCATAGTGGCCATGCCAGCCACCGCCGCCAGCTGCCCAGCCACGGCCGCCAGCTGCGAACCAGTCGATGAACACGGCAGCCGGGCCCTTCAGGCCCTTCAGGTCGCCTTCGAGAACCGAGACATCAAACGTCAGGTTGGTGCCGTCGAGCTTGGGGTTCTTGAGTACGACGACCGCGTCGGTCACGCCGTCCTTCGAGCCGCCGAGAACAGACACGGTGGCGTTCGGCGGATCCTTGGAGAAGCTGTCGTTGCCGTCGCTCCAGCGCGAGATGAACATCTCGGTCGATTCGTGGCCGGCTGCGCGCACCGGGCGGTCCGCGAACACGATCACGTTGCCGGAAACGCCTGTCAGCGTCAGCTTGCCTTCGGCCAGTGTTGCGCCGGCAGAGTTGATCACCCCGAGCGAGGCCACGGGCTGGGGGTTGCTCACCTGTCCGACTGACTTCTGCAGCGGAACATGTGGGTTGGCGGGTTGATCAGCATTGGCGGCGGATGCCGCAAGCATCAGGCCAACGGCCACGAAGGCCGTGCGACTCAGAGCCTTGAAGTTCATTCGCGATCTCCTTGGTGTCTCGAAACATATCATTGACGCGCTTGCTGTTGCAGCGCCAACCAAACCGGGCTGGCAGAGGCAAAACGCTCCGAAAACGGTTGCGCGACAGCCTCGTTTAGCACCCGCCATGCGGGAACTCCACCGGTTTTGCAAAAAATGAGTGAAAGTTCATGAATCCGAGAACGGGTCTGGCGATCAGCAACTCACGGCAATGTCTTGCTGAACTTCACGCTTTCCTCTGCTAGCAAGCCTCGCGGACGGCGATTTTGAAACAAAGGGACATCGTATTGCGGAACGTCAGGCGCATTCCGGCCCATACAGGGCCAGCGGCGTGGTCGGAGATTCTTGGCCCTGATCTGCAACGTCCTGCCGTGGCTGGCGATATGGGTTGCGATGTGGCGATTGTAGGCGGGGGGTTCGCGGGCCTTTCGGCGGCGCGCCGCCTCAGTCAGCTTCAGCCTGCGGCCAGGGTGATGATCCTGGAGGCCGGCCGCGTAGCCGAAGGCGGCGCTGGGCGGAATTCCGGTTTCATGATCGACCTTCCGCATGAGTTGACCTCATCGGACTATGCCGGGGCAGGCCAAACGCGGGACAGGGCGCTGACGCGCCTCAACCGCTTTGCCATCGATTATGCCGAAGAGGTGGTGCGGGCATACGGTATCCCGGACGGGTACTTCCGGCGCGCCGGCAAGGTCAACGGCGCTGCATCCGCTGTCGGATTGAAGGCCAATGCCAGCTATGCGGCCCATCTTCAAGCACTCGGCGAACCGCATGACGTGCTGGATGCGAAGGCCATGCGCGCGATGACCGGATCAGCGTATTATCTGGGCGGCCTCTATACGCCGGGTACGGCGATGCTGCAGCCTGCGGGGTATATCCGTGGACTTGCCGCCGGGCTTGAACGGAGTGGCGTAACCATCTTCGAGCATTCTCCTGTTCTGGGCTTCGAGAGCGGGTCGCGCGGCTGGCGGCTTTCGACCGCCCGCGGGAGCGTAACGGCGCAAAAGGTCATACTGGCCAACAACGGCCATCTGGAGAGCTTTGGCTTCAAGACGGGCCGGTTGATGCACATCATGCTCAGCGCCTGCATGACAGCCGAGATGGATGAGGCGCAGCTTCGCGCACTCGGTGGACATGAGACATGGGGAATTACTCCGTCGGACCCGATGGGCACGACCGTGCGGCGCATCTCGCGGGAGCAGGGCGGAAACCGCATCGTGATCCGGCAGGGAAGCTACTACCGCCCTGACATGCAGACCAGCGCCTCCGATCTCGCGCGGCTTGCGTGCGCCATGCGGCGAAAGTTCGATGCCCGCTTTCCGGCGCTGACCGCGCTCCCCTTCGATTATGCCTGGTCAGGCCACCTGTGCCTGACGAAGAATGCCGTTTCCGTGATGCGGGAGTTGGAGCCGGGTCTCTTTGCGGCCTGCGTGCAGAACGGGCTGGGAACGGAGCGCGGAACGCTCACGGAGATAGGCGCCGCTGAACTGGCCTGTGGTGTGACAAGCGATGTGACGCGCTTCTTCCTCGCGGAGGCTGAACCCTCGCAATTGCCACCCCACCCGTTTGATACGATCGGCGCTAATCTCTATATCCGCTGGCAGGAATGGAACGCGCGGGCGGAGTAAACCTGCTGCCGATGCACCTCTGCGTGGCCTCAGCTCTTTCTTGACAGGGGCAGAAAAAGCGTTGTGGCAAAACAGGCCGTCAGCATGAGTGCTGATCCCGCGAGGCAGGCGGTGAGGCCGCCCCACTGGTAGAGCATGCCCGACAGAAGCGTGCCGGAAAACCGGCCCGCCGCATTGGCCGCGTAGTAGAAGCCTACGTCCTCTGCCGCCTTTTCTGAGCCAGCGTAGGCCAGGATCAGATAGGAATGGACTGAGGAGTTTATGGCGAAGGCCGCGCCAAAGACTGCCAACCCGATGACGAGAATGACATCTGGCCGCACATCAAGATTGGCAGCAAGCCCAGCGATGATGAGGGCCGGCACGAGCGCGAGCAGGGCGCTCCACAGCCGCGCGGCCGGCACTTCGCGGGAGAGCCCATCCGGGCTTCGGCGGATGACAGCGGGTGCGGCCGCCTGCACAAGGCCGTAGAAGATCGTCCATACCGCCATGAAGGCGCCAACCATGGTGAAGGTCCAGCCATTGGCATAGAGAAAGACCGGAACACCAACGACAAACCAGATATCGCGTGCCCCGAACAGGAAGATTCGCGCCGCTGCCAAGAGATTGACGCCCCTGGACTTCCCGAAAAGCTCCCGCGCGGAGGTGCTTGCCTTGCTCTTTCCCATCATCGGCGGAAGCGCGAAGAGCACCCCCATCAGAATGACTGCCAGCGCTGCGGCTATCACCCAGAGCGACAGGCTGAAGCCCAGGAACTGCAGCAGCACGCCTCCGAGGAAGAAGCCGAAGCCCTTCATCGCGTTCTTGGAGCCAGTGAACCAGGCGACCCACTTGAACAGCCGGCCTTCGGCATCCTCGGCCTTGGCTTCCCTCTCGGCCACCTTGATGGCCGATTTCGAGGCCGTCTTCGTCAGGTCTTTCGCAACGCCGCATATGCCTTGCGCAGCCACGACCCACGCGACGGAAAAGGCCGCCGCCCAGTCCGGGGAGAGTGCTGAGAGTACGAGGAACCCGATGATCTGCGTGGTGAGGCCGACCGTGAGCATGCGGGTGATGCCGAAGCGGGTGGCAAGCCAGCCGCCGATGAAATTCGCGGCGATCCCTGCAGCCTCGTAAAGCAGGAACAGGAATGACAGAACGAAAGGCGAGTATCCGAGCTGGAAAAAGTGCAGCAGCACCAGCATGCGCAGCGCGCCATCCGTGAGGGTGAAACCCCAGTAGGCGGCGGTGACGATCGTGTAGTTGCGCGCACCCGGCGTCATCAGATGCCTGCGTCCTGCAGAATGCAGGCAAGGTCGACCATGCGGCAGGCATAGCCCATTTCGTTGTCATACCAGGCGTAAACTTTCAGCAGTGTCCCATCGGTGACGAGCGTCGAGAGCCCGTCGATGATCGAGGAGCGCGTGTCACGGGCGTAATCGATGGAGACCAGAGGTCGCGGCTCATAGCCGAGAATGCCTGCGAGCGGGCCTGCCGCAGCATTGGCAAACAGCGCGTTGACCTCGTCCCGCGTGGTGGGGCGCTGAAGCTCGAAAACGCAGTCGGTGAGCGAGGCATTCAGAACAGGCGCGCGAACGGCATGGCCGTCGAGCTTGCCCTTGAGTTCAGGGTAGATCAGCGCAATGGCCGTTGCGCTGCCTGTCGTTGTCGGTTGAAGGGAGAGCATGGCTGATCGGGCCCGGCGAAGATCCTTGTGCGGAGCGTCGGTCACGACATTCGTGTTGGTCGGATCGTGGATGGTGGTGATCTGGCCATGGCGGATTCCCAGCGCCTCATGAACGACCTTGACCACCGGTGCCAGGCAATTGGTGGTGCAGGAGGCGGCTGTGATGATCGGGTGTTTCGCGGGCTCGTAGAGATGATGGTTGATGCCGACGACGACATTGAGAACGTCAGGCTCCTTCACGGGCGCGGCAACAACGACGCGCTTGGCGCCCCGCTTCAGGTGGCCGTCGAGCGTGGCATGGGTCAGGAACTTGCCGGTGCATTCGAGCACCACGTCCACGCCTAGCTCGCCCCATGGGATGTCGTCAGCTGTGGCATACGCCGAAAAGCCGATGCTGCGTTCGCCAATCCGGATGGCATGATCGCCCTCGGCGCTGATGTTGCCCCGCCAGCGGCCCTGCACCGAGTCGAATTCAAGCAGATGAGCGGTTGCCGCAGCGCCGCCCTTGATCTCGTTCACATGCACGATGTCGAGGCGGTTGTTCCGCCGCGGGTCATCCTCGCCGCGCTCCGCAGTTCCCAGAGCAGCCCTCAGTGCCAGACGGCCGATGCGCCCCATTCCATTGATGCCGACACGCATGACACACTCCTCCTTCTGTCATCCGGCTTTCACCTGGCGCGCCGGATGGTGCCGTCGAGCTTGGTGGCTTTGGCCACGGTGTTCGAGATCGTGCCGTACTTGCGGATGTTGGTATGAAGGAGCTCGAGACGGCGATCGTCCTCCGCGGTCTCAACGATTATCTCGTAACGGACTTCCACCATCATCGGCGGCGCATCCTGGCGGATACCGTGGAGCTTCACTTCCACCCTGTCGAACTGGAAGTGGATCATCGGTGCCACGCGTTCGACGCCCTTGATCATGCAGGCTGCGATGGCGGCCAGAAAAAGTTCGGCGGGGTTGAATGCATCAGGGCGACCCTGAATGTCGGTGTCGAGGGTAAGGACCGCCTGCTTGGTGGTGGCTTCACTGCCGTGGGCATCGAGCCGTCGTGCGGAGACGTGGTATTCAAGCATGGTGCTTTAATCCCTTTTCATACCAGCCCTTGGAGGTGTTCACGATCCAGACCACCGAGAGCATGACCGGCACTTCGATGAGCACGCCGACGACGGTGGCAAGTGCTGCACCCGAATTGATGCCGAATAGGCTGATGGCGGCCGCCACCGCGAGTTCGAAGAAGTTCGACGCCCCGATCAGTGCTGAAGGTCCGGCGACGCAGTGCTGCTCGCCCGCCCAGCGGTTCAGCAGATAGGCTAATCCCGAATTGAAATAGACCTGGATGAGGATTGGAACCGCAAGCAGCGCGATGACCGCTGGCTGGGCGAGGATCTGTTGCCCCTGGAAGGCGAAGAGCAGGATGAGCGTGGCGAGCAGAGCCAGAAGTGACAGGGGCTGAAGGGTTCTGAGCAGTCTCTGAAGGCTTGCTTCGCCGCCTGAAGAAACCTTCATCCGGCGGATGACCTGGGCGGCAATGACCGGAACAACGATATAGAGCGCCACCGACAACAGCAGCGTCTCCCATGGCACCGTGATGGCGGACAGGCCGAGCAGGAGCGCGACGAGAGGCGCGAAAGCGACGATCATGATCGCGTCGTTCAGGGCGACCTGGCTCAGGGTGAAATGCGGCTCGCCGCGTGTCAGATTGCTCCAGACGAACACCATCGCGGTGCAGGGGGCGGCCGCCAGCAGGATGAGGCCGGCGATGTAACTGTCGATCTGGTCGGCTGGCAGCCACGGCCTGAACAGGTAGCCAATGAAGAACCAGCCGAGGAGCGCCATGGAAAACGGCTTCACCGCCCAGTTGATGAAGAGCGTGACGCCGATGCCGCGCCAATGCTTCGCCACCTGACCAAGCGCGCTGAAGTCGATCTTCACCAGCATCGGAATGATCATCATCCAGATCAGCACGGCAACGGGCAGGTTCACCTTCGCCACTTCCATGGCGCTGATGGCGGCGAAGAGCCCGGGCATGAGCTGGCCCAGCAGAATGCCAACAACAATGCACAGGAAAACCCAGATGGTAAGGTAGCGCTCAAAAAGCGACATGGATGGTTTCCAATGATGATCAGAGCTTGCCGATCGCGTCGAGCCGGTTCTTGAGGCTCAGGCGGTCGAGTGATGCGATGGGAAGGCTGGTGAAGGCCGCGATGCGGTTGTATAGCATCCGGTAGGCCTCGGCGAAGGCAAGCCGCCGTTCGGCCTCTGTGCCCCCGGCGGTGACCGGGTCGGGGATGCCCCAGTGAGCCGACATTGGCTGGCCGGGCCACGCGGGGCAGGCCTCGTTGGCTGCATCGTCACAGACGGTGAAGACGAAATCGAGTTCGGGCGCACCAGTGACGGCATATTCGTCCCAGCTCTTGGAGCGGAGGGCGGCCGTTGGATAATCAAGCTTGGCGAGCAAGTCCACGGCATAGAGGTGAACTTCACCGCGCGGCTGGCTGCCGGCGCTGTAGGCCGTGAACCGGCCAGCGCCCGCGCGGTTGAGGATCGCCTCGCCAAAGATCGAGCGCGCCGAATTGCCGGTACACAGGAACAGGACGTTATAGTGTGGTTCAGCCACAGCAGGCTCCCGATGTTGAACATGATTTAGAGATGTCTTCGATGAGGGGCGCACACAGGTCCGGCTCGCCGTTGCAACAGTCCTTCAGCAGGAAGAGCACCAGCTGGCGTACGGTGCTGAGTTCAACCCGGTAGATCATGCTGCGGCTGTGCCGCGAGACGGTGACGAGTCCTGCGCGGGTCAGGATCGCCAGGTGGGATGACATGGTGTTGTGTGGCACTTCAAGCCTGCGGGCGATTTCACCAGCAGGCAGGCCATCGGGCTCCTGTTTCACGAGAAGCCTGAAGGCCTCAAGACGCGTGGGCTGGGACAGAGCCGAAAGGGCATATATGGCGAGGTTCTGTTTCATATGTCGAGAGTTATCGACGCGTTTTATGACGGTCAAGTGACGATGGTGCAGCCAGAGCCCTGATCAAACCCGTAATTGCTGGACTCTCCAATTCTTGAGAACGTGACGCCCTGACAGTCAAGACAACGAGCACGTTTTCACCTGAGGTCCGATCGCGCGCGGTTTTCATGGCTGTGGAACGTGAGGGCTGACATGTATCCCGCCGGAGGGCGGTGTGTTCTATCACGGCAAAGATCGATTGAGCTCTCAACCTTCGACTGGGTCGGCTGGTTCTAAAGTCGAAGACTTCCCGAACCTGTCGGCACTAGATCGCCCGCTCAAGCCAAGGAACGCTCCTTGGCCATGATGAAGTAATCTGCGTTGGCGGTGTTACTCAAACGAAAATGCCTCCGGCAAGTCCGGGGCGGTCCAGTAGCGCTGATGCCGGACATCCTGTGCTTCGCGCATCAGCCATTCGCTTGGCTGAATTATGGACAACTGGTGAGGCTCAAGAGGTCATGCAGGGAATGTCATGCAGAAGAAAGTGGAAGCCTTGGAGCGAGGGAAGATCGGTAATGCCAATGACCCCTTCAACATACAGATAGTTGCTTTCAATTGTCTGTCCAAGCTGGGGCTCACTCACGCCGCAGGAATACCGTGACATGGGTCTCTGTCCTGTCCGTTGGGAACGCAATGCAATCTCCCTCCAGTGGTTGGCCATCAGCGAGAAGTTCGACGCGTCCGGAGCCGATGAGGTCTGGATCTCTTATCGTGATGTGTAAAGTCCCCTCTGGCCCCCTGACCCTGACCTCTGCACCGCCCCAGTGTTTCGGAAGGCGGGGGGCGATCCTGACCGCACCGTGCTGCAGGCTCAGGCCGAGAATGCCCTCGACGGCGAGTTGCCACGTCCAGCCTGCCGACCCAGTGTACCAGGTCCAGCCGGCGTGACCTGTACCCGGCTCAGAGGCGCGCACATCACCCGGCATAACATAGGGTTCGCCCCTGTACAGCTGAACCCCCGAGTGGCTTGCGGTGCGGTTTATGGGGGTGATCAGATCGAATATCCGATAGGCGAGATCACCATTGCCCAAGCGCGCGTGGGCCAGCCCCAGCCACGCTGCCGCATGCGTATACTGGCCGCCATTTTCCCGAACGCCTGGGGGATAAGCGCGGATATAGCCGGGGTCGCGGGGGGTTCGGTCGAAGGGTGGGGTCAGCAGGCGCACCAACCGCGCATCATCGTCGATCAAGTGTCTCGTCGCTGCGGCTATAGCCATGGCGGTTCTCTCGGACGATGGACCCCCGGCGAGTGCGGCCCATGATTGGGATATGCTGTCGATCTTACATTCGTCGGAGTCTTTGGAGCCCCAACTCAGGCCGTCATCCGCGAAGGCCCGCACATACCATTCGCCGTCCCAGCTTGCCCCGTCAGCCGCAAGGCGCAAATCCTCTGCACGGGCTTTCCAGATACCATGGAGGTCGTTGCGGCTGACATCGCGGGCAAGTCCGGCAAAGATGTCGGCACAGACTGCGGCGAACCAGGCAAGCCAGACGCTTTCGCCGCGTCCCTCGCTGCCGACGCGGTCCATGCCATCGTTCCAGTCCCCCGTGCCGATGAGAGGCAGACCGTGTGCGCCCATTGTGACGCCGCGATCCATTGCGCGCCGGCAATGTTCGAACAGCGTCGCACGCTCCGTGCCAGATGTGAAAAGAGCATAACGGTCTTCTTCCTCCACCCCCAGCGGTGGGGCAGACAGGAAGGCAACCTCTTCGAGGAGGATTGAGATGTCACCGGTTGCCTCGACATAACGGCCGGTCGCATAGACGAGCCACAGCAAGTCATCCGAGCAATGTGTCCGTACCCCGCGGCCCAGGGGAGGATGCCACCAATGCAGGACATCACCTTCCTCGAACTGTCGCGATGCGCACTCCAGAATATGGGCGCGCAAGCGTTGCGGCTCGGAAAACAGAAGCGCCAGCATATCCTGTAGCTGGTCGCGGAATCCGAAGGCGCCGCTTGCCTGCTGAAATCCTGCGCGGGCAAAAATCCGCGACGCATAGGTCTGGTTTAGGAGCCAGCGATTGACCATCAGGTTGAATGCCGGGTCCGGTGTGGTGACACTTACGGCATCAAGGCGTCGCGACCAGACAGCATCATTTTCGACGAGCGCCTGCCTGACCATGTCGATGCGCGTCCAATGCACGGCGAGGCGCGCTGCATCAGCAGGTGTCGCCCCTTCGCCAAGCACGAAGACGACCTCTTGCGTTGCGCCGGCGGCGAGATCAACGTGAACCTGAAACGCTGCGCATGGATCGGCGACGTTATTGAGTGCGCCATCGAGACCCCAGGCTGTGAGGCCCGCTGGCCGGGCCTGATCACCTTGCCGGCCGAGAAACGTTGCGCGGTCACAGGTCAGGCTGTGCGGCGGTCGGCTGGAGGCCAGAAACGCAGTGCGGCCTTCAAATTCCGGGTTCCAGCCGTTGCGTGCGATCAGCGCCCGGCTGTCGAAATCGAAACCGCACACCACATGGGGCCGCGCGGTGCTCTTCATCGCGCCAAGCAGCCACTCAGCATAATAAGTTACGGTGAAGCGGCGGTCTCGGTTTCCGGGATTGGACAGACTCAACAGTGCCAGCTTTACGGGCGCATCCGGAGGGACGAGGACAGTGAGGCACTGCTCGATGCCGTTGTCATTGCTGTTCCAGGTCGTGACGCCAGCTCGATGGCGGATCTGGCATGTTGCCGTGCCGCCGGCTGGCAAAGGGGTGGGCGTCCAGATTCGCGCCGTTTCCTCGTCTCGCAGATAAAGCGCCTCCGACTGTGGATCGAGTACAGTATCGTTCGACCAAGGCGTTAGGCGATGCTCCCCGCTGTTGATGGACCAGGTGAAGCCCAGTCCCGCCTCGGAGACAATGGTGCCAAAGCTCTCATTGGCCAGAACATTGCACCACGGCACCGGCGTCATCTGCCCGCTTTCCAGATGGATCAGATAGTCGCCCTCTGCCGGCGTAAAACCACCAAGCGAATTATCGAAGCCGAGTCCTTCTGGGCGGGCAATCGGTGTAACCGGCGGAGGCTCGGGCACGGGCGGGCCCACCGGTTGGAAAGTGGGCAGCACCGCGCTCCCGGGCTGCGGCGACGTCATCGCCTCCGCCAGAGATATGGCGGCTCCGTCCAATGATATCCGGGCCGTTGCCTCGAGCGTTCGGCGCTCGGCTGACCCGAACCGGTCCGCGGCCAGGAGATGAATGCCTCCCGGTCCGCCCAAGCCCTCTTGCACCTCCGCATCGCGAAGGGCGGCAATCAGCATATCTCGGAGTGGCTCCTGATAGCCGGAAGCACCCTCCTGCAGGATTGCCAGATCAGTGCGAAGGCCGCGCCTCCTCCACCACTGGTGGGCGCGAATGACGACTGGCAGAAGCTGTGCATGCGCGTTGTCGGCCACCCGCACCAGAATGATCGGCAGATCGCCGGATAACCCCATGGTCCAGAGTTGCGGCTGTGCAGGAAGGACCGTGTCCTCCACTGGCGCCAAGGCCAGTGGCGGCTTGCGGGGAAAAATTAAATCGCGGCAGAGGGCCTGCGCTTCCGCAAGTGCGCGGGAGTCGAGCCCGAGGCGGCGGGCTTCGAGTGCCGCAGATCGCAGCGCGTCCTCCATCGCCCAGTCGAGTGCTGGTGGCGTTGCATAGCGCTCTGCGATCTCAAGCGCTGACTCGCGCGATCCGGCCGCAACAGTCACAAAATCGACTTGCGCCCGCGCCCCGGGCGCGAGGACAACATGCGCACGTAAAGCCATGACTGGATCAAGCGTCCATCCGGCATCGCCATGCAGCGGTTCCACCGCGCCTGGCGGCCGTTCGCAGTTGCCCTGCCGGCCGAGGAACCTCCGGCGGTCTGTCTCGAAACCTGCGGGCGTTACCGAGGGATCCCCTTGGAGAAGGCTCTGAATGAGGACCGGTGGACTGTCGGCGGGCCGTCTCGGGCGGCGCTTGAAGATCAGGGCATTTTGTTCATCAAGCCGCTCACTGTGAACAAACAGCTTGCTGAAGGCGGGGTGCCGCTCATGCGCGGGAGCAGGCGCAAGCACAACTTCCGCATAGCTTGTCACGTCTATCTCGCGGGTGCGGTCACTTTCATTGGAGAGCGTGACCCGCCGTATTTCGACATCGTCGCCCGGCCCAATCGCGATCTCCAGGCTTATCGACAGGCCCTCCGCGCGCTCGTGAAATTCGATCTTGTGAGCATGAAACGTTGTCTCAGATGTTTCCCCCGTTCCATGACCGCCAAGCGACCTTACCATTCCGCTGTCGCGCTCACTGACATAAATGCGCGCGTCACCGGCGCGGCTCACGTCGCCGCCGGTCCAGCGGGTGAGTGCCTGGCCCCGCCACCACAGTGCCCCACCTCCAGTGTGAGTGATCCAGGAGGCGAGACTTCCGTTGCCGATGACGTGGAATTGGGAGCCTTGCTGGTCCTGTGCCGTCCAACCGTTGAGTGCAGGTGTTGGCGTGCGCGCGAGGTCTGGCGCCGTGGACTCGTCCTCGGTTGCCTGCTCGGGTGGAAACTCCCAAGGTACACGCTCCTGCAGCAGAAGCTCGGTCGCGTGCATCCGCGGCTCGCGGCCAAACCTGTTGATCAGGATGTTGTCGTTGAGCGCGTTTCCGATGGCGGCCGAAATCATGCCCTGGTGGTGAGCCATGTAGGACCGCACTGGCGTGAAACCACCGCTTGCCGGCCGACGGTCGGGTGTGAAATCAGCAGCCTCGAAGAAGCCATATCGGTCGCGCAGGCCGAGCTTGTCCAGTTGGCGAAGATTGGCAATGGCAGACTGCGGCGCCACGGCCAGCGCCAGTGCGCTCGCATAGGGCGCGATGACGTAGTCCTCCGCCAGTCCGCGCTTGAGGCCGAGGCCTGGGACCCCGAAGGCTTGATACTGGTAGCGATGCGCGGCATCGCGTGCGGCGTAGCCCGATTCCGATATTCCCCAGGGCAGTCCGAACTTATCGCCATAGCGCTGCTGTGTAACGACAGCCGCGCGCTCGCTCTGCCCCAGAAGCCGGCCCGCGTCACTGCGCAGCAGCAGGGCTGGCATGAGATATTCGAACATCGACCCATTCCATGACAGCGTGGTCAGTGAGCCGGCCGCCCGTGTGATTGGGCGCCCTAAGTGGAACCAGTGTTCGAGGGGCACGTCACGCTTGGCAATTGCGAAATAGCTGGCCAGCCGGGCTTCGCTTGCCAACAGGTCGTAGTGGTGCTGGTCGAGGCGGTTGGAGTCGAGATTGTGGCCGATGAAGAAGGTTTTGGTTTCCACATCGTAGAGTGACCGGAAATCCATGCCAAAGGCGCGTGCCTCCCCGCGGCGAGCGCACTGCTCGAGGCTGTCGGAAAGCTCGCGGTAGGCGGTGTCCGCGTGGTCGAGCGCCGCCATCACTTCCGAAACCCAGGCCAGGCTCTCCGGCTCCGCTGCGGCAAGCCTGGAACATGCTGCACGCGCCCGGCCAATGTGATCGGACATCTGCGCCATTCGCGTATCCGGCGATGGCAGCGCCCTCAGTAATTCCTCAAGCCCATCGAGCCCCGCCGGCGGAGCGTCAATCAGTTTGATCCAGGGTTGGAGTGTGTCGAGATCCCGACGCATGCTGAGGAGGTGGTGGTCGGTACGGTCCAGCCAAATGAAGATCTCGTGTGAGGGCCCTTTGACGGCCGATGAGAACGCCTTGGCGACGAGCACCTGAACCTGCCGGAACTTTCCGGTGGTGATTTCCTCAAGCGCTGAACGCCATGTCATAGGGTCACTTCGAATGGCGGGAATCCGGCCGGCAATGTCGTCGATCAAAGCGCCAATTGCACTTCGCTTGGCCTCGGGCAGGCCATGAAACCCTTCACGAAGCATGTGAAGCGCATCGGCCAATCCGTCCCAGAGTGCGGGAGACAACAGTGGGCCTGTCGCGGCTTCCCGGCAGCCTACGCCGAGTGTCAGCAGGCTCACGGCCAGATTGCCGCTGTCCACCGTGGAGATATATCGTGGTGCAAGGGACTTGAGCGTTTTCGTGTCGAACCAGTTGACCGTATGGCCGGCATGGCTTTCCAGCCGGTCGAGAGAATCCAGAGCTGCGGTTACACGCGCCGACAAATCGCGAAGGCCGATGTGACCCAGGTCCCACGCCGTCAGCGACGACAGGAAAAACATGCCGACATTGGTGGGTGAGGAGCGGTGTGCGATCTCCTCGTGTGGGCTGGCCTGATAGTTGTCAGGTGGGAGCCAGTTGTCGTCTGGACCTGCAAATGTTTCAAAGAAGAGCCATGTGCGGCGCGCGATGCGGCGCAGGTAAAGCCGATCTTCAGGTCGCAGCGTGTCTGTCACGCTCACCCGTTTCTTGCTGATGAATCGAGCGATTTCCGGCGAGGCGAACCACAGGAGGAGCAGCGGCCCAGCGCCGGGCAGGGCGGCGGGATCGACCGTGACCATCAGAATGGCGATCGCAGCGGCGATGATGGGTGCTGCTGCCATTTCCCGCCAGGTTCCCAGCCGCGTCTGCGAAATCTCCGTTGCCGAATGCGCGGCGGATGTCCACTCCAGCAGGTGGCGTCGTGAGACGTACACGCGATGCAGAGTTCGGGTGATAGCCTCGACCGAAATCGCGGCTTCGTAGGCGAGAAATATGACTGCCAGTAGCCAGCGTCCGGCGTGATCCGCCAGTTGGCGCAGCGTGCTCCGTGCGGCACCTCGCCTCCGCCCGCGCGAGAGGCCGGAAATGAGGTCGGTGAAGAGATAAGCCCCCGGTGCTGCGACTGTCAGCAGCGTCCAGGTCAAGGTGCGTTCCGGCAGCGCTAGCCAGCCCGTCACCGCGAAGGCGACAAGTGCGGGGGGGATGAGACTGCGACGAAGATTGTCGAGGATCTTCCAGCGATCAAGGGTTGATAGCAGGGTGGGGCGGCGCGTGCCGCCCCGGCATGGAGGCGTTTTGCCGAGCCACGGTGTGAGTTGCCAGTCGCCGCGAATCCAGCGGAAGGAACGGCGGGCATAAGCGAGGTAATTGGTTGGGAAGTCTTCATAGAATACGATGTCACTTGCAAGGGCTGCACGCCCATGAAGCCCCTCGAAGAGATCGTGGCTGACGATCGCGTTCTCCGGTACACAGTCGTGCAGGCACCGGTGGAAGGCAGCGACGTCGAAGGCTCCCTTTCCGGTGAATATTCCCTCGCCGAACAGGTCCTGGTAGACGTCCGAAACAGCGCGGCTGTAGATGTCAATTGCCGTGTCTCCTGTATAGAGACGCGTGAACAGGGAGCCCTCGCCAGCGTTTGGCAGGATCTCGATCCGAGGTTGGATGAAGGTATAGCCGCGGCTAGGCCTGCCCGTCACCGGATCGAACTCAACGCGGTTCAGCGGATGGGCCAGCACCCCCAAGAGACGGCTGATGCTGTTGGGGGGTGCCGTGGTGTCGGCATCAAGCGTGACAACGAAGCGTGCCCGGCACAAGCCCCCGATATCGCCTTCGCGCACGGGAAAGGCCTCGGCCGCATGGCCGAGGATGAAACCGCTCAACTCCTCGAGCTTGCCGCGTTTGCGTTCCCAACCCATCCAGCGGTGTTCGGCAGGGTTCCAGCGGCGCCTGCGGTGGAGGAGCAGGAAGGGTGCATCCTCGGCGTAACGCCTGTTCAGGCGGCGCACCCCCTCGATCAGGGCAGCCTCGATTGGCGCGTCGTCCGGCATGTGTTCTCTGTCGGCGTCGGCGAGGTCACTCAGTAATGCCATGCGCAGGAGCGGATCCGGGTTCGACAACCAATGCGTCTCAAGCCGCTCAAGGAGCGGTCCGACCTCAGCTGCCTGGCGCAGGATCACCGGCATCACCAAGGCTGCGTCGCAGCCGGTACTGAGCCCCTGTTCTACATCGAGTTTCGGAAGCACCCGGGGGGTAACGAGCCGCGTGACTATCCAGTGCGTGAACGCGACACTGATGATCATGGCGGGTGCGAAAGACAGCACCAGCCCCGCCACCCATACCGGGAGGCTGGCGTCGTGGGTGACGAGCATCCCCACAGGAATGATCAGTGCGAAGATGGCGAATGCCGCCAGCATCACGGCATAGCTGCGGCCTGGATGAGTGGCGAGCCACCTGCGCAGCAGGCCGCTCCAGTGCGTCCGGAAGCCAACCTTTCGCTCAAGTTCCGGCCGCCCCTCGGCAATGAGCCAGCAACCGACGTGGCCAAGGCGGCGCGCACCAGCATGCGCGCGCGCCAGCGCCAACACCGCCTCCGAGACATCCCACTCGGCCACCAGGGTGCCGTCCGCGATCTCTTCGACAGCCCGGCGGTAACGGTCCCGGGTTTCAAAATCCATGGCCGGATAGACGCCGGCAGGATCCTCGCGCAGGATCTTCTCCACACGGCTCACTTGTTCGAAGAACGACTTCCACGAGGTGTTCGACACAGCAAGCAGGGCTGAAATCGCGCGCGATACACTTTCCGTGGGGTCGAGTGATTCATGAGGCGTGAGCCGGGGTGTCGGCGCAAAGGGCGGTGTCAGGTCAGGCAAGAGCTTGGAAAAGGAGTGGATCAGCGTCTCAAGACAGGCGAGCCGCAACAGGGCTGGAAACGCCCAGAGCTCGGCAATCTTGAGCGGCCCGTCCTGCTGATAGGCCTGGACGAACTCTACTGTGCCGGCAAGGCTGACCTGCATGTGGCCCGCATCAAGCATGCCCTGCGCCAGAGCCATTGCGCGGGGCATGCCACCGTATTCCGGCGCTGCAAGCCGGGGGAGCCGATAATAGAAGGCAGCCGGGAGGTCCTCATGCACCTGCCGGATGGCGCGCCGCACCTGAAACTCGTTGTCGAGTAGCCATTCCGAAGCCTTTTCCGCATGTGGCGGAGGATCAGCGCAGGCGCTGCATGCGCGATTGAGCCATTGTGGCATTGCCGAGAGCTTCCGCCATGCCGACGCTGGTTCGGGCTTACCCTTGTCGATGCCATGACGAGCCCGGATTACAGTCGCAGCAAGCCCATATGTGCTATCCGGGGCTCCCGCCTGTGTCACATCAATGCCCGGCTCGGCAGCCTCACGGCGGTGTCCTCGCCAGATGTTCTTTGAGTCAATGGAGGAATCCCCTCGTGTTCTCTTACGAGTAGAATGGGCATATCCATGTGGTTGATCAGGTATTCCGCGACGCTTCCGACAGCCATGTCCGGGTGGCCGCTCTGACCGGTAAAGGAAAGGACCATAAGGTCAGCACGTTCGTCTGTTGCCGCGCGTGCGAGCCCATGACGGGGATCACCGCTTGGCAGGATTCGGATTCGCGTTGCTGGACTCCGGGGTAACCGTGACTGCACCCGCTTGAGATATCGCTCGCCCGCCCGCTCATTGCGTCGGCGCAACCGGTCGCGTAACGCGATTGTCTCCGCTTCTGGCGGGCTGGCTTCGGTAAGGTCAACATTCGGGGCAGCATGTACCAGCACGATTTCGGCGTTGTGGGCAGCTGCGATTCCGAAGCCAAGCGGCAAGGCGGATTCGGATCGCGACGATCCATCGAGTGGTATCATCACCTTGCGATATCGCACCGGTTTCTCGCCGTTCTGGGAGGGCGGCACGATCAGCAGCGAGCCATTCACCACTTCAGCTACGCGGCGTGCTGTGCCGCCCAGCCCGGCGAAACGCCCGCTGCGCTCGCCACATCGACCCAACACAGTGAGATCGGCTCCATTCGCCCGCACCCAGTCGCAAATCCGCTCTGCAGCTGCTCCGTCGGCGATCGCTGTGCTGGGGTGAAGGTCATCAAACCGGGCTGCGCGCTGGCGCAACTCGGCCTCGAGATCACGATGACGGAGTGTCCACTCTACGGGATCCGGGGGAGACTGTGCTTTAGAAGACTCAAGGATACCCAGTACGGTCATCCTTGCCCGCGTAGCGGTGGCAACTGCTGCGGCATGAGATAAAACCGCATCCGCATACGATGATGAATCAACACACGCCACCACATGATGCAAGATCTGATGCTCGGTCTGCGAGCAGGCCGGCAAGCCATTTACCGGCTTGGTATTCTCGAGTTCAGGCCTTGGCACGACATTCTCCTCGCCACGATGCATCGCGGCAGCGCACAAGCTCCGTCCATAAACATTAACCCCCATCCCGCAGAACGGTTCCATGCGTCTGTACTGTGGCAGTGGCTCGATTCCTGATGCTGATCTGCGCGCGGGCGCCACCTCCGCCCTGTTCAAGTCGAGGCTTTCAAGACCTTACGTCGCATCAGGAAGCACGACGCAGGGGCCAATCCCCTGATCCTCGTCATGATCATGTCAAAACTGCACACTATCGCCCAACAAGGCGGTAATCGCATCGCGGCGGCTACGGATGGTGAAAAAGAAGTCGGAGTCTAAACACAGAAATTTTGTTGTTCAGCACCAAGACCAATGCTTGCTGGGCTAAGGCCCACGCTCTGGAGATATCATCATCGGATTGGCAGGAAATCGAATGGTGAAAGTTGTTCCACGGCCTTGATCTGTTGATTGCGTGAGAACACCCTCGAGCTGGTTCACAAAAATTGTAACATAATCCGAGCCGTGCTTTCCTGAATTGTGGTCTTTGCTCTGTTCCTGCATTCCGATCCCGTTGTCAGAAATCCTGAGCTCGATCTCGATTCCGATCCCTCGAACTGAAAGAGAGATGAGTCCGATTTCATCTGGAAAGGCATATTTGACCGCATTCGTGCAGAGCTCGTTGACAAGAAGCCCAAACGTTGCGGCTCGTTCGGAGCTGATCTCAACCGGCTCGGCTTCGACCACTATACGAATGCCGCTGAGACTGTCGAGAATGCTCTCTGACAGCCCCTTGGCAAGTTCTCGCAGATAGATTGACAGATCGACGGTGCGGTGTCGGTCGCCTTGCGACATTAAGTCGTAAAGATAGGCGATGGCCATGATGCGGTTCTGCATGGCCCGGTAGCCCTGTGCCCATGGTTCCGGCATGCGTTTGATCTCGTTGGCGATCAGTGCGGACACCATCGATAGGTTGTTCTTAACCCGATGACTCAGTTCGCTGGTCAGCATCCGGGCAATATACTTCTCCTGTGTGCGTTGGAGAATCTCCGTCTTCAGCCGGTCGTTCTCTGCCTCGGTAGCTTCAATCAACTCATCTTGATGTAGTGCGCCAATGAGAAGGGCTTGGTTGACCTCCTGTCTTGCTTCGTGGAGAGGTCCGGTTTCATTCACCTGTATCATTACGCCAGTTGTCATGCCGTCGACCACGACCGGCCACAAAGTATAGGAATACAAAAGAGGGAATGGAGCAGTGCTTGCTTCCGCTACGAAGATCGCAGATCTGCCAGATTGAAACACCCTATCCAGAAGCCCCAAGCATTTGTCGGCTGGAGGGAGCAGGCTCTTGAGACTTCGGCCAACCACTTGGTCTGGCGGTCTGCTCAGTAAGTCGCAAAAACGGGAATTGGCGTAATGTACGATGTATTCCTTCGCAGGCTGTACCACTACGGCCCAGGGTGCATGATCAAAAGAGATTGTTACACCGTCGAGCAGTGGGGTTGTATTCAGTCCGGTAACACTTGGCGTCGGCATTACTCCTTCGCCTTTGGCTCGGGTGGAGCCTCATCCTCCTGTAGCCTACGCGGCCCTGTTCTTATCGGCAGGCCAGTGCATAGCTGGCTGTAATCCGTGCTTCTCGGATTGATGACCACAACCCCCTGGTCATTGATGATATACTCGCGGATGTCTTTGCTGTGATTGCCGCCCCGCATCTTGATGACGACAATCGTTTTCCGGAGTTGCCCGTCAATTTCCACATATCGTAGCCGGATGATGTCGTCGGTGAGGAATGATACCGCGTAGTGACTGAACTGAAGTGAAGTGAAGTTGTCTTCCACTTCTACGGTGCTGAGAACTGTAATTCCTGCGCCTGTCAGTGCTCCAATCATTCGGTAAAGAGATTCCCGGAAATCAGGCCGGAAGCTCGGCGCCAGCGCCATTTCGAAGCCCACGAGGGAATCGATAACCACGCGCTTGGCTCCCACCCTCTTGGTGGCCTCAAGAATAGCAAGCATTGTCTCGTCGACTGACAGATCGAGCGGCCGGAGGTAGAGGATCTCAAGCTGTCCTGCCGTCTGCCCGGCCTCGAGGTTAAGGCCGAACGCATCAGCTCGGTGGACGTAGCCTTCCGGCCGCTCTTCGAAGACGGCGATAACGCCTGCTTCGCCGCGCCGCAGTCCTTCGCCGATAAACTGCGTAGCCAGCGCCGACTTGCCGGTGCCTGAGGGTCCGGCAACAAGGACGCTATCCCCCTCCAAAACTCCCCCTCCAAGCATTTTGTCCAGTTCGGGAATGCCCATGGAAATCCGCGCGCGCAACTTCCGCCTCACCGCCGCAGCCTCAAGCCCAAGGGTGCGCGAGAAGGCCTGCAATCCATCGCTCGATATCCGGATGGTATGGAGCCCCGGAACGGATGCCTGGCCGCGCAATTTCAGAACCTGAAGTTTTCGCACCACGGAATTGCGCTCGGTTACCTGTGAAAGCCACAGGATGCTGTCGACCATGGTGAACAGTGGATTCTCGCGAATTTCGTCCTGGGCGTATTCTCCCACCAGGAAGGTCGTCACTTCGGAGTTCACAAGAAACTGGGAGAGATGGTGAACGAAGGACTGAACTTCGATCTCGCGGGCCTCGCCTGTAACCCGCCGCGCGAGGCTCCGAAATGAATCGATGACGACTAATCGCGGATCAGCCGCAACCACATGGGCAATGATTTCCTTCAAGACCTGGTTGAAGTCGTTTTTGAGAGCAGCCTCTGACAGGTTGATGAACCGGACGGACTCCCCTACCTTGGATTCGTCATAAAACGAGAACTGCTGCTGATACCGCAGCATCTTGATGCTCGGCTCCCCCAGCACCGTAAAGTAGAGAGCTGGCCGAGCCGGAGTTCCGTTGGCGAAGGCAATCTGATGAACAAGCGTGGTCTTCCCGCAACCCGGAGACCCGCTGACCAGATTGAACGAAAATTCAGGAATGCCGCCGCCCAAGACCTCGTCGAGCCCGGGCACTCCCGTCAGGAGTTTGGTGATCGCGATCTTGGGCAACCCATGGGGTCGACTTCCGGAGCCAGGAGTGGGCATTTTCTCAGTCTTCCTTATGAGTTGAAGCTTTGCTGAAATCAGCATTATCGAACATGAGTTGTGGCCAGAGTTGTTTGATGAGGCGCAAGGTCAGTGCCGGACCGATGAAGGCCACAAGTAATCCGATCAACTGGGAGAGCAGCACAACCTCACCGTCGGAGACTTCGGCATCACTGACAGATGCGAGTATTCCCGACAATCCTTCCATGTTTCCATCCTCCCCGACCCGAAGGGAGATCAACCAGTGAACTTCGAGAGCTGCAAGCTTAACGGACCGTGCCAGCAATGCGCTGCAGCCAACGGGACCCATTAGCTCCGTAAGACTGAGAAGGAGTTTCCCAGTTGTGCCGAATACGGCAACATTGCCAGTTCCTGCAGATGTGTTTCCCGCTTGTTCGAAACTCTGCAGCTGTTTGGCGAGAAGCCGCGTTTGCGGAGAGGCCCGAGTCATTTCAGCCTCCTGAGTGTTTCCATCACTGCCGATAGCGATTTAACTCTAGCATGACGGAACCTCCAAGGCGATATTTTATTTCCTTGTCTGAGGCAGTCACATGTGGGGCCTGCAACCTGTTTCGCCAATCGGGGTCTTCCTGGCACCATTGCTGCACTTGGAAGACGAGTATTTGAGAAACATTTGTACTGATCAACGTCAATGTTGCTTGAAGTCGTTTCGTTAAGATCAAACAAAATGTTCCGTATGGAAGCCTATCTGGGGAGTAATTCTCTATGTCGATTGGCGTAATTCTGCTGATAGTTCTGGTTATCTTTCTCTTGGGCGGGTTCAGCGGCTTTCGCGGTGGTCCGGGGTATGGATTTGGCCACGGGGTGAATGGTGGAATCGGGCTTCTGCTTCTTGTTGTTCTCATCCTTGTGTTGCTCGGTAGGCTCTAAGGCGAGAATTGCTGTCTTATGATGGGCGGGCTTCTCTTTCGAACTTCGTTCGCCAACTTGAAAATTTCGACGACTAATCGTGATCGAAATTGCGGTGCGTTGCCCTGGGCCTGAGTGTGGCGCCAACTCAAGCTCACATCTTATGGCGCTCTCATGGAGATCAGAGATGGACTGGAACCGTGTCGAGGGTAGCTGGAAGCAAATCAAGGGTACCGTGAAGGAGAGATGGGGTAAACTGACAGATGATGACCTCGATGTGATCAACGGCCGTCGCGAGCAACTGGAAGGCAAGATTCAGGAGAGGTATGGCTTTGCGAGGGATCAGGTTCGCAAAGAAGTCGACAGTTGGTACGAATCTCAGAAGTGGTGATAACGTAAATTTTCTTGATCCACGCCATTGGAAGTGGTCCTGCTTGAAGCATGTCTTGCTGCATCAAGGAGGGTGAGAGCATGTCAAGTGCCCGGCATGAGGGTATGTGGTTCGGCTGACCTGGTACGGAACCTGGAAGCCTTGCGATCAACCTTGGTTCACCACGCACCACCTCTATAAATCTTCGAAGGGTAGACAGCACCATGCCCACACCTTTTTTCCATCCGTGGAAGGAGCGACTACTGCATCTACTGTTTCGGTGGCTTTGACCTCATTGATACGGAGCGCGCGTCGCCACGCGCTCAACACAAGCGGCTATCGGTAGCGTTCGTATTTGGGCTTGGCGACTTCAGTTCGGCGGTTTGGCGGAAGTTTGGAAAGAATGTCCGTGCGGGTGCCAGCCATCCCATGCCCATGTCTAGCTTTCAAAACCCCGGCCCGCCTGCGAAGCTTCTGGTCCAGCCTGCGGTTGATAACGGCGCACGGGTTCTACTTTATCTCTGCCTTCCGGCCCATTGCGCAGCAGTGAGGGCGGTGTTCACCGCGTTAAGGGCGGGACCTTTGTCATCAGCAGCCGCCTGACGGGAAGAGGTGGCATCTTCTGGTGTGTCAAGGTGGGCGGTGATTTCGAACCGCAAGACGCCGGGGTTCCGGGGAAGCAGCCGTTCGGTCATCCGGCCAATCCCGTCATAGCGAGGCGAAGGTTTGCTCCGGTGGTTAAACCGGAGCACAAGTGAGCGTTGGCATCACCCACCATTTCGCCAATGACTTTAAAAAGTTTGGCTCCCCGACCTGGACTCGAACCAGGGACAATTCGATTAACAGTCGAATGCTCTACCAACTGAGCTATCGGGGACTGTGCGCGGGGCGATAGCAGAGGGCTTTGGCGGGGAAAAGCACTTTCTCGCCTTTTTGCAAAATTCAGCAAAAACTGTGCAAAAGCCGCGCCTTGCGGAGATAATCCCGGGCTAAGGATCACCGGTTCTCCGCTCGCCAATCCCATGGCATTTCAAAACGTCCTTCCCACATGCCGCGACCATTTTTTTGGGCGCGTTCCTCATGGGAAATGTAATCGTTTCCATACCTCCGAAATGCAACAGCCCAGCCGTGTTCCACCATCCATCCGTTCAGGTTTGTGCCGTTGAGCTCACACACGGCAATGATCCGGCGATAGCGGTCCTGGCCTGTAGGCGTGCAATGCACCGCTGCCCGGCCGATCTTGTCCGCAAGCGCGAAGGCAGACCTTCTGCCACAAGGGTAGGGGGCGCCGTCCTTTGTCCAACAGTTCTGGCGGCTCTCAGGCGCGTCGATGGCGTGGAGGCGGATGCGCTGGCCATGAACCTCGATCGTATCGCCGTCGATAACGGTTGCAGACCCTTCAAGTGCCGGGGCGGCTGCGGCCAGCATCGCGCCATACAGGCTGGCGGGGAGGCTCATCACAATGGCGAGGGAGATACAGCGGAAGTCCATGCATGTTTTCATGGCGCAGGCGAAAGCCGATGGAAAGCCCCGCGCAATGTCGCCGGCAGACAATCAATGGGATATTTCAGCATGTTGGAGGCCTCGGAGGGAATCGAACCCCCGTGCAAGGATTTGCAGTCCTCTGCGTAACCACTCCGCCACGAGGCCTTCGGCGGCGGCTTATAGTGGAAGCCCTTGCGTGAAACAACCTCTTCTTCGGCGATGATCGCACGTCTTCCATTGGCAGTATTCCATGGTGTCGCAGTGGACTTGCGGGCGATCCTTCGCTAACAGAAAGGTTGAAAATGTGTTAACAGACCATCGCCAGGAAAATGATGACCGATTTCGCCGCTGCCCGCCTCAACATGATCGAATCGCAGGTTCGCCCGAATGGCATTACCGACCGGCGGATCATCGCGGCGATGGAGACACTCCCGCGTGAGCGTTTCGTGCCGGCGAGCCGGGCTGCACTGGCCTATATGGATGAGGATGTTGTGCTGGAGCCCGCCGATTCATCTCATGGGCCCCGCGCCCTGATTGAAGCGATGGCCTTTGCCCGCATGCTTCAGCACGCGGCCATCCGCCCTGGCGACAAGGCCTTGGTGGTGGGCGCGGGCACTGGATATGGCGCTGCTGTCATTGCCGCTCTTGCGAACAAGGTGGTGGCGCTGGAGTCCGATCCCGTTCTTGCGGCGGCAGCACACGCCAACCTTGCAGGGCTCTCCAATGTGAAGCTGGTGGAGGGGCCGCTTGAGTCTGGCGCCGGTGCCGAGCAGCCTTTTGATGTGATCGTGCTTGAAGGCCGGGTGGAAGACGTGCCGCAGGCACTTCTCGGCCAGCTGGCCGATGGTGGAAGGCTTGTCGCGGTTGTCGGAACGTCTGTGGTGGCGAAAGCCACTGTATTCACCAGGTCTGAGGCGGTGATGGCTGCACGGCAGGTGTTCGATGCATCGATCACGGCATTGCCGGGCTTCAAGAAGAAGACCCCGGCCTTTGTGTTTTGAAGAAGCAGCCGGCCTGCCGGTCTTGTGTGAGTAGTGTTGTCTCGGGCCAGACAGGGGTCCGTAAGGGATGGTGAGGGTTATGAAACAGGCGTTGGTCAGGTTTTTTCTCGGAAGTGCGCTGTTCTCGGCCGCTGCATTGCTGCAGACCCCGGGTGCGTTAGCCGATACGCTGTTCGGCGCCATGGAAAAGGCTTACGTCACCAACCCGACCCTTGATGCCGCCCGCGCCGGACAGCGCGCCGTTGACGAATTGGTGCCCCAGGCACTCTCCGGCTGGCGGCCCACCGTCGCCGTGCAAGGTAATGTCGAGAGGTTCACCAGCACTACAAAAGGGGAAGCCGTCGATATCACCGGCGATACTGAAGACTTTCTTGTTACAGACAACGGTACATCGGCCGAGATCGCCATCCAGCTCAACCAGCCGGTGTTCCGCGGCTTCGGAACGGTGGAGCGCACCAAGGGGGCTGAGGCTCGGGTAGATGCCAGCCGCCAGAACCTGCTGGAAACCGAGCAGCAGGTGCTGTTCAACGTTGTGCAAGCCTACATGAGTGTTTACGCGGGCCGTCAGTTCGTGTCGCTGCGCAAGCAGGATGTGGCGGCGCTTCAGGCGCAGGTGAAAGCCTCGCAGGAACGCTTCGCGGTGGGCGAGATCACCCGCACGGACGTCGCCCAGTCCGAGGCGCGCCTGGCTGAATCGCAGAGCGCACTGGTTGATGCGCAAACGCAACTGGCGCGGGACGTGGCCTTTTATGTGCAGGTTGTCGGCAACGAACCGGGCAAGCTGAATTACCCTAAGGTGGTGAAGATCCCGTCCTCCCTGAAGGCGGCTCTGGCCATGGCGAGCGAAATCAATCCGCGCCTTCTCGCCCAGTCCTTCGTGGAGCTTGCCGCGAACAGCGATATCGGCGTTGCTTTTTCCAACTTGCTGCCAACCGCTGACGTGACCGCGACCGGGTTTGCCACGGATCCCTATATCACCGAAAAGAACAGTCGGGAATTCAGCTCGGCCTCTGTTGCCGCATCGCTGACGGTTCCGCTCTATGAAGCCGGCCTTGTCTATTCGCAGGTGCGCGAGGCGAAGCAGCGCGCCAGCCAGAGCCGCATCCAGGTGATTGAGATCGCCCGCGACATCCGGCGGGCCGTGGCCTCCTCGTGGAATTCCTATGTGGGCCTTGCCCAGATCATCAAGAACACCAAGACACAGGTGAATGCCGCGCAGCTGGCGCTGAATGGCGTGCAGCAGGAATACCAGGCGGGCACCCGCACCACCCTTGACGTTTTGAATGCCCAGCGCGAACTCGTGTTTGCTCAGGTCCTGCAGGTCCGTGCCGAACGCGACAGGGTAATCGCGGGCTATCAGCTGCTGGCGGCGATCGGGCATTTGACCGCAAGGGATGTCGGTCTCAATGTCGCGATCTACGACCCGGAGGCAAATTACAGCCGTGTCCGCAACAAGTGGATCGGCACGGACGTGAAAACCGTCGAGTAATGCGCGGGCGCATCAATATGGCGACGTCGCCGTCATAATTTTACAGTGAGGCTTCGGAAAGCCTCGACAGGGTGGGTACTGTGACTGCTGAACCGCGTATGGAAGATCTCCTGGCATCTATCCGCAGGGCGATCAATGAGGATATCGGGGATGTGCCCCCGGCGCGCGCTGCTGCGGGCAAAAGCCTTGCGGCCCGTACGGCCGATCCGGCGAAGCCTGCCGAAGATATCTCCGGACCCGCCAGCGAAATCCAGCAGTTGCGGGCGAAGATCACCCGGGCCAGGGCTGCGGCGGCGGGCGCGCCGCCGGCGGAGCCCGTGCAGCGTTCAGCAAGCCTGTCGGCCGCGTTGCAGAATGACACGCCGCGGCGCGCGTGGCGTGAAATTGAGCCTAGCCTGCCGCAGTCACGTCTGCGCGGATCAACCAGCGAGGCAGATCCCGTGCGGAACGTGAAACGGCCAAGCCCGCTGCCGCGCAATCCAGCCCCGTTTGAGTCGCCCGTTCATCGCATCGCCGTTGACGCGCCGCGCATGGAAGCACCCGTAATCCTATCTGGCAACTCGGCGCAATCTGTTCAAACGGCCTTTAGCCGTCTGGCGGACACGGTGCTGAGCCGCGCCACCGGCGACCGCTCGATTGAAGATATGACGCGCGAATTGCTGCGCGGCATGCTGAAGCAGTGGCTCGACGACAATCTGCCCGCCATGGTGGAACGGATGGTGCGAGAGGAAATCGAGCGCGTCGCCAGAACCGGCCGCTGATCCCGCCAAACGTCTTGCCGACGGAGGCTTCCCCTTCGTAAGCCGTGCTCCAGCTGGTGGTGTTTTACCTCGGTCATCACCGTTGGTAGGAACCAGCTTTGCGAGAGGATGCCCGAGACCAGACATGCCATCCGGAGCGCTGCATATTCGCGCGCACCAGCCCGGCTTGCATGGGCCGGTCTGCTGGTGTTTAAGGCGCATCCAGTACATCACGTTGTTTTTGCGGATTTTCCCATGCTCGAGAAGACCTTTACGCCCGCTGAAATGGAAGCCCGGCTTTACGCCGAATGGGAGGCGCGCGGCTTTTTCCAGCCCGGCGGCAAGCCGGGGGCGGAGCCCTTCACCATCGTCATTCCGCCGCCCAATGTCACGGGCTCGCTGCATATGGGACACGCGCTCAACAACACCATTCAGGACATCCTGATCCGCTTCGAGCGTATGCGCGGCAAGGACGTGCTCTGGCAGCCGGGTACCGACCACGCGGGCATCGCCACCCAGATGGTGGTGGAGCGCCTGCTGCAAAAGGAAGGAAAGACCGACCGCCGCGCCATGGGCCGCGAGGCCTTCCTTGAGCGTGTTTGGGCATGGAAAGAAGAATCGGGCGGCACCATTTCGCGTCAGCTGCGCCGACTTGGTGCCTCCTGCGATTGGTCGCGCGAGCGCTTCACCATGGATGAGGGCCTGTCAAAGGCTGTGCTCAAGGTGTTCGTGCAACTCTACAAGGAAGGCCTCATCTACAAGGACAAGCGCCTTGTGAACTGGGATCCGAAGCTCCTGACCGCCATCTCGGACCTCGAAGTGGTGCAGAAGGAAGTGAAGGGCAATCTCTGGCACTTGCGCTATCCGATTGAGGGCACGGATGAGTTCATCATCGTCGCCACCACGCGGCCTGAGACGATGCTGGGGGACTCTGGCGTTGCCGTTCACCCCGAAAATGAGAAGCTGAAGCACCTCATCGGAAAGATGGTGCGCCTGCCGCTGGTGGGCCGCCTCATTCCCATCGTGGGCGATGACTACGCCGACCCCGAGAAGGGGACGGGTGCTGTGAAGATTACGCCTGCGCATGACTTCAACGACTTTGACGTAGGCAAGCGCAACAATCTCAAGCAAATCAACGTGCTGGACCAGTTCGGCAAGATCCTGCTTGCCGGAAATGACGATTTCCTTGAAGGCGCGGATGTTCCCGCTGACACCATGGCGCTGCATGGCCTCGACCGTTTCGAGGCGAGGAAGCGGATCGTCGAGGCTTTCGAGGCGCAGGGCCTTCTCGACAAGATCGAGCCGCATACGCATCAGGTACCGCATGGCGACCGCTCGGATGTGGTGATCGAGCCGTGGCTCACCGAGCAGTGGTATGTGAATGCCGCAGAACTCGCCAAGCCTGCGATCGCGGCGGTGGAGAAGGGCGAGACGTCATTCGTTCCGAAGAACTGGGAGAAGACCTATTACGAGTGGATGCGCAACATCCAGCCGTGGTGCATCTCGCGCCAGCTGTGGTGGGGCCATCAGATTCCGGCGTGGTATGGTCCGGATGGCACGGTGTTTGTGGAAGAGACTGAAGCGCAGGCTTCTGTTGCGGCAGAACGCCACTATGGCTCCGCCGTTTCGCTAACGCGCGATGATGATGTGCTCGACACATGGTTCTCTTCCGCCCTCTGGCCGTTCTCTACGCTCGGCTGGCCGGATGAAACGCCCGAGCTGAAGCGTCATTACAAGACGGACGTTCTCGTCACCGGCTTTGATATCATCTTCTTCTGGGTTGCCCGCATGATGATGATGGGGCTACACTTCATGAAGGAAGTGCCGTTCCACACGGTTTATATCCATGCACTGGTCCGCGACGAGAAGGGCCAGAAGATGTCGAAGTCCAAGGGCAACGTCATTGATCCGCTGGACCTGATCGATGCCTATGGCGCGGATGCGCTGCGCTTCACGCTGGCCGCCATGGCGGCGCAGGGGCGCGATATCAAGCTCTCCAAGCAGCGGGTGGAAGGTTACCGTAACTTCGGCACCAAGCTGTGGAACGCCGCGCGCTTCGCCGAGATGAATGGTGTGACGCATGATCCCGGCTATGACCCTCACGCTGCGCGTGTGACGGTGAACCGCTGGATCGCGGGAGAGGCTGCACGCACCGAGGCACGCGTGCGCCAGTCGCTCGTCGACTATAAGTTCAATGAAGCCGCAGGGGCCATGTACCAGTTCGTCTGGAACGTGTTCTGTGACTGGTATCTGGAACTCATCAAGCCGATCCTCACTGGAACGGATGAGGCGGCGAAGGCAGAAACGCGCGCCACCACTGCCTGGGTGATGGACCAGATCCTGCTGCTGCTGCACCCCTTCATGCCGTTTGTGACCGAAGAGCTGTGGCAGAATACGGGCAAGCGCGAGCAATGGCTGATCGCTTCCGAATGGCCCTCCTACACGGGGCTCGGTGATGCGGCATCTGATGCTGAAATCGAATGGGTCATCCGCTTTGTTTCTGAGGTGCGCTCCGTGCGCGCCGAGATGAACGTGCCCGCGGGCGCCAAGATCGCCTGCGTGCTGGTGAGCGCCAATGCCGAGACACGCCGCCGTGCCGCAGCGTGGGAGAACGAGATCATGCGCCTCGCGCGGCTCTCCTCCATCGGCTTCGAGGATCAGGTGCCGAAGGCCTCTGCCCAGATCGTGCTCGATGAAGCAACCGTTGCGCTGCCCTTGGAAGGGGTCATCGACTTCGGTGCGGAGAAGGCCCGCCTTGTCAAGGAACTTGAAAAGATTGCCAAGGACATGGCCGGCATCGATGGCCGGTTGAACAATCCGGGCTTCGTCGCCAAGGCCCCGCCGGAAGTTCTGGACGAGAGCCGCGAACGCAAGGCGGAACTCGAAGCCCGCAAGGCAAAGATAGACGAAGCGCTGGCGCGGTTGGGGTGAGAGCTACCGGCCGTTTCCGCGGCGAAGGCCAGTGGCAGCGCCGGACCTTAAATCATGCGGAAAACCGGATGGGGTCCGGTTCTCCGCCGCTTGATGGCGCATAGTCAGCAAGGGCGAGGCGCCGGCTCATTCTGACTGCTTCTTTACAGAGCCAGCCGGCGTCGCCTCACGCCGTTGTCTTCGCTGTCTTTCTATTGCGGAGCACATGTTCATGCGAGGCGTCGTAAAGCGCTGAATCTCGGAAATCATGCGCATCAAGCACATGGCCGACGAGGATCAGTGCCGTGCGGGTGAGTTTTGCCTCGCGCACCTTCCGGGCGATGGTGGACAGTGTGCCGCGGATGATCATCTGGTCGGGCCAGGTGATGCGGTAGGCGACGACGACCGGGCAATCAGCGCCGTAATGCGGGGTGAGGGCGCGTTCAATATAGCCAAGGTTCCGGATCGAGAGATGAATGGCCAATGTCGCACGTGAGCGGCCGAGTTCTTCCAGCATCTCGCCAGGCGGCATTGAGGAGGATTGCATGGCGGTGCGTGTGAGGATCACCGTCTGGGCGATCTCGGGGAGTGTGAACTCTGTCTTGAGTTCCGCGGCCGCTGCTGCGAAGGCGGGAACACCCGGTGTCACATCATAGGGAATACCGAGTTTTTCGAGACGGCGGATCTGCTCCGCAATCGCGCCATAGAGGGAAGGGTCGCCCGAGTGGACGCGCGCCACGTCCTGGCCCTTTGCGTGGGCGGATTCGATTTCCGCCATGATCTCATCAAGGTTGAGCGGAGCTGTGTCCACGACGCGTGCTTGCGCAGGCGCGGCCTTGACGATCTCCTCCGGCACCAGCGAACCCGCATAGAGGCAAACCGGGCAGGACTGGATGATCCTCAGCCCACGGACGGTGATGAGGTCGGGTGCGCCGGGACCGGCGCCAATAAAATGAACGGTCATTCCGCAGCGTCTCTCTTCTTGGCATAGCCGCGCGGCGTATAGGCGTAGGTTTTGCCATCGCCCCGCGCGAAAGATTTGGATTGGGAGGAGCCCACCATCACAAGGGTGAGCATGTCGACATCATCCGGATTGAAATCGGCGAAGCGTACGATCTTCACCTTTTCTTCCGGACGTCCGAGGTTGGACGCGATGATCACCGGCGTATCATCCGGACGGTGTTCCTTGAGGATCGCGAAGGCGCGCTCCAGCTGGTCCCGCCGCTTCAGTGAACGAGGGTTGTAGAAGGAGATGACGAAATCGCCTTCAGCCGCAGCTCTCAAGCGCTTTTCGATCGCTTCCCACGGTGTGAGCAGATCAGACAGCGAGATGCAGCAGAAATCGTGGCCGATCATCGCACCCGCCTTGGCTGCTGCAGCCTGGAAGGCGGAGATGCCGGGAATGACATTCACTGCGATGCGTGAGGGATCGAGATCAATGACCTCATAGACCAACGCAGCCATGGCATAGATTCCCGCATCGCCCGAACAGACGAGCGACACGGTCCTGCCCTGCTTGGCAAGTTCAATGGCGTGGCGTACGCGGTCTTCCTCGCCTCCCAAGGGAAACCGATGTTCCTGCTGGCCATGTTTCACATCCGCGACGAGGTCGAGGTAGAGGCCATAGCCTACCCAGTCGGTGGACGCTTCAAGGGCGGCACGCGCGGCGGGTGCCCGCCAGTCAGGCGTGCCCGGCCCAATGCCCACCACATGCACGATGCCACGCGCTGCGCCGGGAAGGGCAAGCAGCGGTCCGGGTGCAAGTGCGATGGCGCAGGTGGCGCGGAGCGAGCGCGTCTTCTCGACGATGAGTTCAGACTTCGGACCAGCGCAGGCCAGTGCAGCGGCTTCCGATACGCCCGGAACGCCAACTTCTTTCGCCACAATATCAGAAGGATTCTTGAGGCGCGGAGTTTCGCGGTTCAATTCCTCCGCTGAGAAGAAACGTGCTGGAACACCGAAATGAACGGCCACGGCATGAATGGCCGTTTCATCCGCTTTTACGTCAATCGAGGCAATGGCCGCGAGCGATTGCGCGGAGAGCCCGGCCTGATCGAGAACCTGCTCCGCCAGTGCGATGAGTTCTGCTGGCAGAGCGTTGCGCTCGCAGCCCAGCCCCATCACCAGAGTCTTTGGATGATAAACGAGTTCGCTTGCCGACCCTTCTGCCTGTTGGTGCGTGACAGTCAGCGTGATGCCGCTGAAGCCCGGTGTCCACATGGGTGTGGAATGGGCCGGGAAGGGGTTGCCGCACTTCAGCGCGAGTTCAGTTCCATTGAGGAGTGCAGCTGTCGCCGGTTTCATGTGCTCCGGATTGGCGAGAACATATCCGTCTGCCGGTTCATCGAGTGCCATGCCAAAACGCACTTCGCTTGCTGTCGTGACAGCGGCGTGACCGCCGCAAAGTTCAGCCAGCTTACGGGCCAGAGCGTTCGCGCCGTGGTGGCCGCCAAGCAGCGGCACAGCAGAAGAGCCGTCTTCTGACAGGGCCACAACTGGTGGCTCGCTGTGCTTGTCCTTCAGATGCGGGGCGATGGCCCGGATCAGGATGCCTGCCGCGCAGATACCGATGATGGTGCGGCCGTCGGCGAAAAGCTGGCCTAGATGAACGGTGGCCTTAGTAAAAGCAATGTCGCCGCCCGAAACGCAACTTGGCGTGTGGATTTCAGCATCCAGCGACTGTTTCAACCTGGTGGCTAGGGGCAGGGCGGATGCGCCCAGCACGAAGAGGACGGGTCTTACCATGCTTCGGCCCCCGTATAGACGAGGATGGTCGAGAAATAGGGCAATGTATGTTCCGTAACGTTGAGCAGGGGGATGATGACCTCATCCTCATGGGTTGCCTTGATGATGACGTGGGCTCGCGCGCTCAAGTCCAGCATACCAAGTATATTGCGTACCTTCGGCAAATGACGGCCCACCTTGATGATGGCAGCACTTTCCGTCCCGAGCAGTTCCTCGCGCAGCCGGTCTTCCGGCAGCGTGGCGGGACGCACCTTGAGCACCTCATTGCGCGCCGAGAGCGGGCGCCTGAGTGAAGCGGCGGCCGCCGTGATGGAGGTGACGCCGGGAACGACCCTGCAGGGATAGCTCTGCGCCAGCCGCGCGAAGACATACATGAAACTGCCGTAGAAGAAGGGGTCGCCCTCGCACAGCATGACCACATCGCGGCCCGCACCGAGATGTTCGGCGATCGCTGCCGCGCCTGCGTCATAGGCCTGTTCACCGGGCTCCCGCTCCACCCGCATCGGCATGTCGATGACGATATGGATGCAGTTCTCCGGGATAAAGGGACGGGCGATGTCGCGGGCGGTTGAATCTTTACCGTTGGCCGCGAGATAGGCGATGACTGCGGCGGACGAGATCAATCGTGAGGCTTTCACGGTCATCAATTCCGGATCACCGGGGCCAACGCCCACGCCATGGAGTGTGCCGGGCTTCATCACCATGGCTTTCGGGCCCGCCACTGCGTGACGGCCATGCGCGGGCGCAATGCCCGGAGCCTGCCGACATGGGTTAGATTGGAGACTTCCATGCGCACGATGTCTCCGCCGTGCTTTTCTTGGAGGTCGTAAAGGTGAAGCTCCCCTTCGATGGTGACAACATTCGCCACCAGTGTTCCGCCGGGTTTCAGGGCTGCCCAGGCCGCATCGAACACACCCGCTACCCATATGCCGCCACCGATGAAGACAGCATCCGGCGCGGGCTGGGCCTTCAGCGTGTCTGGCGCTTCACCCGCAATGACCTTGAGACGCGGTGTTCCAAGCGCGTCGGCATTGGCGGCGATCATCGCAAGGCGTTCCGCGTCATGCTCGAAGGCAATCGCTTCGCAACCGCGCGCGGCGCGCATCCATTCCACCGAGATTGAGCCACAGCCGGCACCCACGTCCCACAACAGTTTTTCGGGCGTGGGAGCAAGGGCCGCCAGAGTAGCGGCGCGCACTTCGCGTTTGGTCAGTTGCCCGTCATGCACGAAGGCTTCATCCGGCAGGCCGCCGAGGCGGGAGAATACTTTCGCATCGGGAGAGGCGACGCAACGGATGGCAAGCGTGTTGAGGTCGGAAAGAGTTTCAGGCGGTGGGTTCGCCGCAATGAAGCTGGACTGGCGCTCACGCTGTCCGCCCATGTTCTCCAGCACGGTGATTTCACTTTGTCCAAATCCACGCGCGGCAAGGCGGCGGGCAACCTCAGGGATTGTGCTGGCATCGGCTGTCAGCACGAGAAGCCGAACATCCGGCTGGATGAAGGCCTCGAGGTTGGCTGCGTGCCGCCCGTGCAAGGTGAGCGTATCGCAATCAGGCAGAGACCAGCCCACGCGCGAGGCTGCCAGCGAAAAGGCCGAGAGATGAGGGATCACATCCATTTCGGCAAAGGGGATGAACTCCATCAACTTGCGCGCCGCGCCGAAATTCATCGGATCACCCGTGGCGAGGATCACCGTGCGGCGGCCCGCAAGCGGTTTGATGCGCTCAACCACTGCGGAGAACGGTTGCGGCCATTCGTGGGTCTCGGCGTTGGTCCGGGGCAGGAAGGCCAGAAGGCGCTCAGAGCCTACGATCACCTCTGCCGTTTCGATGGCATGGCGGGCGCGGGCGGACAGGCCCTCCCAGCCATCTTCCCCCATGCCAGTGATGGTGAGCCATTTTTTCATGCCGCACCTCGCGTCAGGGCGTTGACGACGGACGCAGCCATGGCCGAGCCCCCGCGCCGGCCCAGCAAGGTGGCATAGGGAATGCCGCGTGGGTTGGCATGAAGCTCGTCCTTGGACTCGACGGCGCCCACGAAGCCGACGGGAAAGCCCACGATGGCGGCGGGCTTGGGCGCGCCCGTATCAATCATCTCCAGCAGCGCGAAGAGAGCGGTCGGCGCATTGCCGATGACGGCGATTGCCCCGTCCAGATGATCACGCCAGAGTTCCACAGCGGCGGCCGAGCGGGTGGTGCCGGTGGAAAGCCCAATGTCGCGCGCGCGCGGGTCATTCAATGTGCAGAGGATACTCTGCTCGTTGTCGATGATGCCATGGCGCACCATTTCGACATCCACCAGAATGGGCTTGCTGGCGGCAAGTGCAGCCTTCGCCACCGATACGAAATCAGGCGATATGCGCAGGTCAGCGGCGATGTCTGGCATGCCGCAGGCATGAATGATGCGCGTGGCGATGGGCTCCGCGGCCGCAGGCAAATTCGAGAAATCCGCTTCTGAACGGATGATCTCGAAGGAACGCTGGTAGATCTGCGCCGGGTCGCGGAGGTAGGGCGTCACTTCTTCGCCATGCTCCGGGGCCCCAGCGGATGATCCGCATGGGGGTAAGGTGCGTGGGTGTGCCCATGTCCGTGATCGTGAGAGTGATCGTGATCATGGCTGTGGGGATGATGGTGGCCGTGGTCATCATGATGGTGGTGCGGGACGTGACCTGAGAGAATCTTGCCGGGGTCCACCGCCAGTACGGCGTCCTTCTTCTTGCGCGGCATTGTCTTGCACATCTGGTTGCACACGCCGTCGCAGTATTCGCAGTCTTCCGAGGTGCCGATGCCTTCCACATGGTGGTGGTGGCTTTCCTGTACCGCGCCCACTTCCGCTTCAAAGCCCAGCACCTGGGTGCGATACTTGCACATCTGGCAGTTCATGGCGATGTCGCCCGTCAGAATCTGCTCGATGCGCTCCACGAAGGTTTCGATGACCTGCGGGTGGTCGTTGAGATAGGGAGCCTTGATGAACTCGATCTGTGGATAGCGCGCGGCAACGGCGTCTGTTGCGGCGTAGATGCGGTCCACCAGAATGCCGGTGAACAGGAAATAGGGGAACACGATGATGCGGCGGTAGCCAAGCCGCGCGGCATGCTCGAGGCCAGGTTCGACCAGCGGGAACGTGACGCCGGAATAAGCCGTCTCAGCCCAGCCAAAGCCGAAACCTTCCCACAGGATGCGCGTGACCTTCGAGACGTTTGAATTGGCGTCGGGATCGGAGGCGCCCCGGCCAACGACAACCAGCAGCGTCTCATGCTTTGGAACATCGCCCCCAGCCATATCGATGGCTTGTTGTATGCGATCGGCCGCCGCGCGCATCATTTTGGGGTCGATGCCGAGTTCCTTGCCGTAGTCGATCCGGAGGCCATTGGCGGCGGCATAGGTGTTGAGGACCGACGGAATGTCGTTCTTCGCGTGACCGGCCGCGAAGAGCATGCCGGGAACGGCGAGCACGCGGCTGACACCCTGATCTTTCAGGCTGTCGAGGCCGGTGCGAATGATCGGGGTGGCGAATTCCAGATAGCCGTATTCAACGGGGTGTTGCGGCATGCGGGCCTTGAGGTGCTGGGCCAAAACGGCGAATTCTTTCACCGCATCCTTGTCGCGGCTGCCGTGGCCGCACAACATGACACCGAGTTTTTCCGCCATTTTCCTGCCTTCCATGCCGAGAGCGCCCCCGGGGCGAGGCCCGGTCCGGAAGGCAGCTCCGGAATAGGCCCCGCGATTGGGTCGGCCGCACCGGAATATGCTTTCAGTCCCGTCTCAGGGGACGCTGCGAAACTGCTTTCTAGCCCCGGTGGGGAGGCCTCACAAGCCCGTTTGCGGCAGCTTAGAACTCGATCCCGGCCTGGGCCTTCACACCGGATCGGAACGGGTGTTTTACCTGTTCCATCTCGGTCACGAGGTCGGCGATCTCAATCAGCTCGTCCTTGGCATTACGTCCCGTCACGATCACATGCTTGTCCGCCGGCTTGTTCCTGAGAACCTCGAGCACTTCATCGAGCGGCAGGTAGTCATAGCGCAGCACGATGTTGAGCTCGTCGAGCAGCACCATCTTGTAGTCCGGGTCGGCGATCATCTTCTTTGCTTCTTCCCAGGCGGCGCGGGAGTGGGCGATATCGCGCTCGCGGTCCTGGGTTTCCCAGGTGAAGCCTTCGCCCATCGCCTTGATGGTGACGAGATCGGGGAATTTTTCGAGCACCGTGCGCTCGCCCGTGCCCCATGCGCCCTTCACGAACTGAATGACGCCGGACTTCATGCCGTGGCCGACGCAGCGGAACACCATGCCGAAGGCGGCGGTGGATTTCCCCTTGCCCTTGCCGGTATGAACGATCAGCAAGCCTTTCTCGATGGTCTTGCCGGCCATGATCTTAGCGCGCGCAGCCTTTTTCTTGGCCATTTTTTCATGGTGGCGGGCATTGTCTTGGCCGGGTGCTTCGTCAGTCATCGGATAAGCTCCTCGAGAAGATGATGGGCGGAGTTGAGGCGTGGTGTCCAGAGGCCGCGCTGTGCCGCCTCCCGGAAGCGCTCGGCGATGTCCTTCAGGGCGGCCGGGTTATTGGCGCGGATAAAGCCCAGTGTTTCATCATCCGCGATGAAGGCGTCAAAGGCGAGATCGAAGTGATGGGTGCGGACAGCGCCGGTGGTGGCGGCGAAGGCGAACATGTAGTCGACCGTGGCGGCGATTTCGAAGGCGCCCTTGTAGCCATGGCGCTTCACGCCATCGATCCACTTGGGGTTGACGACGCGCGAGCGCATGACGCGGCCGACCTCCTCCTCCAGTGTGCGGATAACCGGGCGCTCGGGCCGCGAATGATCATTGTGATAGACGCGCGGGCGTGCGCCCGAGGCCTGCTCCACCGCCGCAGACATGCCACCTTCAAACTGATAGTAGTCATCCGAGTCGAGCAGGTCGTGCTCACGGTTATCCTGATTATGGACGACCGCCTCGATGCGCTTTAATCGCTCGGTGAAGGTTGCTTCGTCGTTGACGCCGTCCGCCCTCGCGCCATAGGCGTAGGCGCCCCATGTGACATAGGCGGCGGCAAGGTCGGCGCGCTCTGTCCAGATTTTCTCGTCGATGAGGGCCTACAGCCCTGCGCCATATGCCCCGGGCTTTGAACCAAAGATGCGGTGCCCAGCCATCAACTGAGCATCGGCCTCTGTAATGCCCGACGCGGATATGGCCTTTGCTTCGGCGCGCATGCGGGCGGCAAGAGGATTGTCTTCCGCATCTTCCTCAAGTGCTCCCACGGCCCGGATCGCCTTGTCCAGCAGTTCGATTTGCGCCGGGAAGGCGTCGCGAAAGAAGCCTGAGATGCGCAGCGTCACATCCACGCGCGGACGGCCGACTTTCGGCAGTGGAATGATCTCGAAGCCAGTGACGCGCCAGCTTGACGGCTCCCACACCGGCTTCGCGCCGATGAGGGCGAGAGCTTGCGCAATGTCATCACCGCCCGTGCGCATATTGGAGGTACCCCAGGCCGAAAGGCCAAGCGCCTTCGGATATTGCCCGAAATCCTGGAAGTGCCGGAGCAGGAGATCTTCCGCCGATCTCTGGCCGAGGTTCCAAGCCGTGGGCGTTGGCACCGTGCGATTGTCGAGAGAATAGAAATTGCGTCCTGTTGGCAGAACGTCAATCCGCCCGCGCGTTGGCGCACCCGATGAGCCGGGTGGTACAAACTGGCCTGAAAGGCCTCGCAGCAGATGGGCGACTTCGCTTGGCCCGCAGGCGCGTAGCGACGGGCGGATACGGGCTTCGATTTCGGTAAGCACGTCGTGAGTGCGAACGAAGTCATGTGGTGGTGCCGAGCCAGACAGAAGGGCGGTGGCAAAGAATTCCAGCCGCTCCACCGTATCTCCATTGGTGCGCCAGGGGTCAGCCGAAAGCGTTGCCAGAATGTCAGGTTTCGCTCTTGTCCACGGCTTTCCCAACTCACAGGTGAGCGGATCGAAGTCGAACCCGAAGTCCTGCGCCAAGGCTCGGATCAGTGATTGGTCTCCGCCTTCGCCAAGCCCGCGCGGCGCGCGGGCAAGGGCCACAAGAAGATCCGTTTCAAGGCGGCCTTCGGGCGATGAACCGAGAATGTGCAGGCCATCGCGGATCTGGGATTCCTTCAGATCGCAGAGATAGGAATCGAGCCGCTCCAAGTCAGCATCGTCATTGCCGGTAAAGCCGGCGTCGATGTCGAGGCGGGAGGATTTCGTGAGGTTGAGGATGTCCTGGCGGAGCGCATCCCTGCGGCGGCGGTCGAGGCCGGAGGCGAGGTAGTATTCATCGACCAGCGCTTCGAGATCCTTAAGCGGGCCGTAGGTCTCAGCCCGTGTCAGCGGCGGCGTGAGGTGGTCGATGATCACGGCGCCGGTGCGGCGCTTGGCCTGCGTTCCTTCGCCGGGGTCATTGACGATGAACGGGTAGAGTTGCGGCAGGGGGCCAAGCGTGATTTCGGGCAGGCATTCGGGCGAGAGCGCATTGGCCTTGCCTGGCAGCCATTCGAGATTGCCATGCTTGCCGTTATGGATCACCGCATGCGCGCCGAAGTGATGGCGGACCCAGAAATAGAAGGCAAGATAGCCATGCGGCGGCAGCAAGGCCGGATCGTGATAGGTTGTTCTCGGATCGATATTGTAGCCCCGCGCCGGCTGGATCGCGACGGCGGTATTTCCATAGAGCTTCACGGGGAGATGAAATGCACCATCAGCGAAGAACGGATCGCGCGTAGGCTCGCCCCAGCGGTCAGTGATCTGGGCGCGGATCGTTTCCGGAACAGCGGCGAAATGATGAAGGTAGTCTTCCAGAGCCAGTACCCCCTCATCATGCTCGGGCTTGATCCGGGCATCCTCTTCTTCCGCGAGGAAAGAGGATCGCAGGGTCAAGCCCGGTGATGAAGTGAGGGGGGCGTGAGAGTGGCGGGCATTCGTCGGCCCCCTTTGCAAATCTTCGACGATGCCATTGCCGGTCCCGGGATCGTCCGTCACGGCATAGCCATTGGCCTTCATCGCATTGAGGATCGCCACGGTGCTGGCGGGCGTGTCATAGCCTACACCATTGGCGATACGCCCATCCTTGTTGGGGTAGTTGGCAAGGATGATTGCAACCTTGCGGTTTTCTGCGGGTGTACGGCGGAGCTTCGCCCAGTTGGCGGCAACATCAGCCACGAAGGAGACGCGGTCCGGCACTTCACGATAGGTCACGATGCGGCACTGCGTGCCCTCATGCCACAGGCTGTCAGCCTTGAAGGATATTGCGCGTGACATGATGCGCCCGTCCAATTCGGGGAGCACAACGTTCATCGCGAGGTCGCGGGCGTTCAGGCCTTGCGTACTGTCCCGCCAGCTTTGCTCGGATGAACCGGAAAGGACCACCTGCAACACCGGGCAATCATAGGCAGCCAGTGGGTCGTTCGCGCCGCCGGATGCCACGGCGAAACTGGTGGCGTTGAGGATCACATCCGGCGCGGTCTCATCCAGCAAATGGCGGATGCAGTCCACGCTGGCGCTGTCCTTCAGGCTGGCCACATAGAGGGCGCGCGCGCCGATGCCGCGGCGTTGAAGCGCCTCCACCAGTGCATCGATTGGTGCCGTCTGCGCTCCCTCCATGACCGAGCGGTAGAACACCAGCGCGGCCAATGGCTGGTTGTTGGCATAGGTATCTCGGTAGAGGCCTGCCTTGGGCAATTCGCGGGCCGGTTCCGGTTCGGCAGTAGCGTGCAGCAGGCGCTGGCAATAGGCGAGGAAAGCCTTCGCATTCTCCGCGCCGCCCGTTACGAGATACTGCCGCAGGCGTTCAACATGATGAGCCGCGAGCGTGGAGCGGCGTGAGAGTTCCGGGTCCGGCTGGGCATCGCCCGGCAGCACGGCGAGAAGGATGCCGCGCTCGCGGGCCAGGGACTCGACCTGGTCGAGCCCATAAGACCAGTAGGATGCGCCGCCAAGAAGCCGAAGCACGATGAGCTTCGCTTGGGAGAGCGTATTCTCGACATAGAGATCGACGGAGAGCGGATGCTGCAACTGCAGCAGATTGGCAAGGCGGAGGGGGCAGGGAGACGCATCGTGCGCGCGGGCAAGCGATGCGATTTCGCTGTCGGCCGCCGAGAGAACGACGAGTTCTGCGGGAGATTGCGCGAGATCGATGGCCTCGGCTGCGCCATCGATCACGCCGGATGTTGTGGCAAGGAGGTGCATCAGCCCCGCAGCATGGCGGCGATGGCCTCGCGGTCCATCTGCTTTTCGCCGATCACCACCAACTGCGTGCCGCGGGATTCGCCTGTCTTCCACGGACGGTCGAAATAGCTGTTAAGGCGCGGACCAACGGCCTGCACCAAAAGACGGGCAGGCGAGCCCTTCACATCGGCAAAGCCCTTGAGACGCAGGATGTCATGCGCCGCGATGGTATTTTCAATGCGCTTCAGCAATGCCGCCTTGTCCGCCACTTCGCCCAGGGCCACGATGAAGGTGACGAAGTCATCATGGTCATGCTGTTCCTCGCCCTCCATTTCATGGTGCGAGAGGCGGTTGTGCAGGTCATCCTCGGCGGATGCGCCGACACCGAGAAGGGCCGCGACATCGATCTGGCCGTGCCGGGTGGGAACGAGCCTGGTTCCGACGCGCACCTTGGCCTTGAGTTCTTCAGTCACAGCGGCATGCTCACCGCCTTCAAGAAGGTCGGTCTTGTTCAGGATGACCATATCGGCGCAGTTCAACTGATCCTCAAACAGTTCCTCGATGGGGTTCTCATGGTCGAGGTTCGGGTCGGCTTCGCGCTGGGCCTGAACGGCGTCTTCATCATCCGCGAAGCGGCCTTCAGCGAGCGCCTTGGCATCAACCACCGTGACGACGCCGTCCACGGTCACGCGGGACTTGATCTCGGGCCAGTTGAAGGCGCGCACCAGCGGTTGGGGCAGCGCCAGGCCTGAAGTCTCGATCACGATGTGGGTGGGTGGCTCGGCCCGGTCCAGCAGTTTCTTCATGGTGGGGATGAAGTCATCGGCCACCGTGCAGCAGATGCAGCCATTGGCAAGTTCGATCACGTCTTCGTCGCGGCAGGACTCCACGCCGCAACCGCGCAGGATTTCGCCATCGACGCCGACATCGCCGAACTCATTGATGATGAGGGCGATGCGGCGACCCCTGGCGTTTTCCAGCATGTTGCGGATCAGGGTGGTCTTGCCGGCGCCAAGAAAGCCGGTGACGACGGTGGCCGGTATCTTCGCGGTGCTCATGTGGTTTCAATGTCCTTGGAATAACGGTCAAGCGACAGGCCGAGGAATAACCCGATGCATGACCAGAAGATGGCGTTTGCGGCAAGAGAGTTCGCGGCGAAGCTAGCCGCGAGAGTTGCGGGAACCGCGCTTGCTTCATGCGGGGCTGCAGGTGCGCCGATGACCTGCGGAAGTGCTATCAGCAAGATGGCGAGGGCAGTTGCCCAAGCTTCCCGGCGGGCGGCGATGAGATAGAGCCCTGCACCGGTGAGGGCGATGGTGCTTACCCACCATATCTGGCGTGGCAGCAGTTCGCCGCTGGCCATCCCCGGAAGTTCCGGCGGCATGCCTGCTGCCGGGGCGAGGGACACGGCAAGGAAGCCGCACAGCCCCCATACAACGCCATTTTGCCGGGTGATGCGAAGCCCCGTCAGAAGTGAAAGGCCGGCCAGCACTGCGGCAAAGCCCGCGCCAGCCATCACCGCTGTTACGGTTGTGGCCACCGTTCGCTGCCAGCCATCCGCAGGACTCCAGCCTTCACCATGGTCATGGTCATGGCCATGGTCGTGGTCGTGGTCGTGTCCGGCTGTCGCCGTCTGACTTGCCGCAGCGGGAGCGTGGCTGTGCGTGTGGCCCGCCCTATCAAAGGCTTCGGCCTGAATGATGAGGGGCGTCAACCGCACATGCTGGATAACGCCCATAACGAAACCTGCCGCGATCCCTGCCAGGATCACGGCGAGCACGATTCGCCCGGTCATATTTCGGACTGTTGCTTAGTGGCAGGGAAAGCCGATGGCGTGGCGCGTGTCGTGCGCGGTGTTGTGGGCAACCGCCATGTTGGACAGGCCCACAGCGAAGGTCAGCGTGCAGCCGATGAACAGCAGCGTGAGGCCGGCGGCAATACGCTTCGACACCGAAGCCGTGGACAGAGAAGAAACAGTACGAGCGGTCATGGACACCCTCCGTGCGACCAGTTGAGATCCGGGCATGGTGCCCGTTATGCGTGCGTGGCAGGTCTCCTGACTCGCGGGTCGCCGGGTTTTGGCAGCCTTCCCGGTTTCCCAGTGGCCATGATTGCCAAACCCTCACCGCTCACAGTTGCGGGGGCAGTCACGGAGTCGGCCCCGATTGGGTCATCCTCACCGTGTTCCCTGTTAGGCCCGCAGTCCTTCTGGCTGTCGGGCACCACACACTTACTGTTGTGACAGCAAGCGGCAGGTTCGTCAACTCGCAGAAGCCGTCCCGGAGTCCAAAAACGACACATCCTTCGGCCGGTGTTTACCACTTGGAAACATAGTTGGCCCCAGCGGGAAAGACGTTCTTAACCCTGTCTGTCCGATAGTGTGCCTCATGATCAGCGTCCGAAACATACTTCTTGCCACCGTCTGTTCCGCGTTTCTCGCTGCAAGTGCAGCTGTTTCCGGCGCAGCGGCCAATACACCCGAAAATGCACTGGTTTCGAAGGCTTACAAGGCCCTTCAGGCCGGCGCCATTGAGACGGCCGTGACGGATTACACCAAGGCCATCGAGTCCCGCAGGCTCGATCCCGAGGTGTTGGCCAATGCCTTGCTGAATCGCGGCCTGGCCTATCAGCGGCTGAACGAGCATGAGTTCGCCATAGACGATTACACCGCCGCGCTCCGCATCGATGCCATGTCCGGCAAGCTTCGCGCACTCGCCCTCTATAATCGTGGTCTTTCCTATCAGCGCCTCGATAGGGATTCGCTCGCCATGGAGGATTATACCTCCGCGCTTTTCCTCGATGGCCAGTTCAGCCATGCCTACTACAGCCGCGGCACGCTGCTGCGGGACAGTGGCCAGTATCTCTTCGCCCTGGCTGATTTCGACAAGGCATTGCGCTTTCAATATCCTGATCCTGCCCGCGTCTATGTGGCTGAATCGATTGCTTATGAAAAGCTGCAGCGCACAGATGATGCGCGTGACGCACTCACCAAGGCGCTGGCTGCCAATCCTTCCTATGAGCCCGCCAGGCGCCGCATGGCTGCATTGACTGGCGGCAATCTCGTGGTGTCGGCGGCATCGGGCGACCAAATTCAGACTGCCGCCATCACGCAGGCCGGCACGGCGCTTCCTGCGGCGACGGCGCCTTCATCTGAGCTTCTCGGTGAAGACGGTTCGGATGCGAGCCAGTCCTCATCGGGTGGAAAGCTCTTTACCGACCGGGTGCCGCAACCGCCGCTGAAACAAATGGCCACCGCCACGCTTCCGCCCGCGGAAGACACTGGTGTCGAGAAGGTGCTCGCCGTCGAAACTGTTCCGGAAGATGCGCCCGTGGTGGAAGCGGCGGCGGCTGAAACTCCTGCCGCCGAAGCGCCGGACTCCGCGTCGGCTGAAGCTCCGAAGATGACCGGCTGGGCTATTCAGCTTGCCTCCGCGACCAGCGAGGATGGCGCATGGGGCTTGTGGAAGAAGTTGCAGGCCAGCAAGAAGGTTCTGAAGGGCAAGGAAGCGGTAGTCGTGCGCGCTGATCTCGGCACGAAGGGTATTTTCTATCGTCTCCGCCTTATCGGTTATGACAACCAGGGTGACGCCAGCCGTACTTGTGGCAAGCTGAAGTCGGGCGGCGTCAAGTGCTTCGTCAGCAAAGCCTCATCCTGATCTGAAGTGGACCTTTCGAACCCCGGAGCCAAGGCAAGTGCCTTGCTCCGGGGTTTTTTCTTGCCCTGATGCCCATGCGCCGGGTGACGCTAAGCAAGCCTTAATCAATTTTATCTTACCTAGCGTCATGTATTCCTTGGGCGACTTTCAGCTGCTGATGAAGCCTCCTCATGATGGCCCCGGCGTGATGCCGGAGGACTGCGGCCCTCCGGCGGGCGGGCTCACGGCGGAGGGAATCACCGCTCTTGCCAACCTGTCCAGGGTCGCAGAGACGATACTGCAGCGGGAGTTGATCGCCCGCATCCATGCCCAGCCTCCCGCCTTCTTCGAGCGCCTCGTCATCTATCTGCTTCTGGCCATGGGCTATGGCGCGGACCGCGCGGCAATGGCGCACTGCCTCGGTCGCTCGGGTGATGGCGGTATTGATGGCATCATCACGCTCGACGAGTTGAGCCTTGAGCAGATCTGCGTTCAGGCCAAGCGGCTGAAGCCCGGCGTGACGGTGCCCATTTCGGATGTGCGGGATTTCGCTGGAAGCCTGGAAGCCCGGCGAGCCACCAAGGGCGTGTTCGTGGCGACGACGCATTTCTCGGCCGGTGCAGAAGCGTTTTGCGCCAAGCTGTCGCGCCGCGTGGTACTGATCGATGGGGAGCGGCTCGCAGGCCTGATGATCCGCCACAATATTGGCGTCAGGGTGCAGCACAGCTTCGAGTTAAAGGCGCTGGACAAGGCTTATTTCTCGGTTCCAGGTTCCCTTCCGGCACCATAGCTGCTTGGGGAAAACGCCATGTGGTGCATTTCATACTGGCTTGGCCTCGCCTATAGAACGGGCCATGCCGCTCAATCTTCTCAAGCTGTGTGTTGGCGTCTCGGACATCGAGGAACTCGAGGCGTGGGTGAAGGACTGCCGCCTGGGCCGCGATACGCTGGACCATGTCACCCGCATGTTTCCGAAGCGCAAGGACGAGATCCTGCCCGGCGGCTCGCTCTATTGGGTGATGCGCGGCATGGTGCTGTGCCGCCAGCCCATCGCGGCACTGGAGCAGGTGACAGGTGGTGACGGTATCGAACGCTGCCGCATCGTGTTCAAGCCGCAGATCATTCCGGTGCGGCCGGTGCCCAGGCGCGCCTTTCAGGGCTGGCGCTACCTTGAAGAGGCGGATTCGCCGCCGGACCTTCCGAAATCAGCCAAGGTCGAAGGCATGCCCGAACACATGCGCCGCCAACTGGCGGAGCTGGGGCTGCTCTAGACCGCGATGTTGTCGATGAGCCGCGTCTTGCCGAGCCAGGCGGCGGCGAGCAGGCGCAGCGGCTCGTCCGGGTGCTCGGGAGCGGCGAGCGTTTCAGCATTGCGCGCCGTCACGTAGTCAACTTTGAAATCCAACGCCATCAGCATGCGCGAGGCGGAGCGCATGGCAGTCTGCGGGGCTACGCCCGCCTTGATACGCTCCGCCGCCGCCGTAAGGTTACGGTAAATGGCAAGCGCCTGCTGTCGTTCCGCCTTGGAGAGGTAAACATTGCGGGACGACTTGGCGAGGCCGTCCTCCTCGCGCACGGTCGGCACGCCGACAACCTGGATCGGGATGTCGAGGTCCTGCGCCATGCGGGTGACGACCTTCAGCTGCTGATAATCCTTCTCGCCGAACATCGCATAATCAGCGCCGGTCTGGAGGAACAGCTTGGCGACGACAGTCGCTACGCCATCGAAGAACTTCGGGCGGAACTTGTCCTCAAGCCCCGCTTTCGCCGGGCCTGCGAGAGACACGGTGGTGCTAAAACCCAAGGGGTAAACCTCCTCCGGCGCGGGCAGGAAGATCACGTGGCAGCCGGCCTCGCCAAGTTTCTGTACGTCACCGTCCTCATCACGCGGATATTTGTCGAGGTCTTCGTGCGCGGCAAATTGCTTGGGGTTGACGAAGATTGTGGTGATCACGCGATCCGCGCGCTTCAGCCCCTCGGACACAAGATGCGTATGGCCGGAATGAATGGCGCCCATGGTTGGCACCACGGCATAGCTGAGGCCTTGCTTCCGCCAGCCAGAGGTTTCGTGGCGGAGAGCGGCAATCGAGCGGACGAGTTTTGGTTTCATGCGCGGGAATCTTTTGGGCGGCTGACATCAAGACATACCGACTCCTTTACCTCCTCCATGACGAAGTAGGAATGGGTGCTTTCCACCATCGGCAGTGCCCCCAGCATGCCGCCCAGAATGTCTCGGTATTCGCCCATGTCGCGCACGCGGATCTTGAGAAGGTAATCGAAGCCGCCGCCCACCATGTGGCATTCGAGAATTTGTGTCACCGGTTTCACGGCGGCGTTGAAGGCACGGAGCGTCTTCTCGTCGGTTGACTTGAGGCTGACGGTGACGAACACCATCAACGCTTGGCCCAGCGCCTGCGGCTTGAGGCGCGCATGATAGCCGGTGATGACGCCTGCCTGCTCCAGCCGTTTGATGCGCAACGTGCAGGGGGTAGGGGAGAGGTTCACCTGCTTTGCCAGTTCCACCACGGGCATCCGGGCATTCGTCTGAAGGGCAGCTAGAATGGCAAGGTCGGTCTGGTCAAGAGTCACTATTTGAGGGGAGTTTCGCGGCATGATTTTCTCATGATTTACCTCAATAAGGTTGAAAATCACTATATAGATGATAGGTTTTGGTGAGAAGCACTTTTGAGTTTGTGGCAAGAAGGCCTGGTTCCCAAGGAGACAGCCATGATCGCTTTGCCAGACCGTTCCCCGATTGCTGCCAGGCTTTTTGCCGATGAAACCGCCACGGTGCGGGCCTTGGCGGCGGATGCGGCTCTCTCCGCCGATGACCAGCGCCGGGTGGCGGAACTGGCCCGGCAACTGGTGGCGGCGGTGCGGGCCGCAAGACGCCAGCAGGGTGGCATCGATGCCTTCATGCAGGAATACTCGCTATCCTCCGAAGAAGGCGTGGTGCTGATGTGCCTCGCCGAAGCGCTGCTGCGCATTCCTGACCCTGAAACCGCCGACAAGTTGATCGCTGACAAGGTGGGCGGCAAGAATTGGGAAAGCCACTTGGGCCAGTCGGAATCGCTCTTCGTCAATGCCTCCGCCTGGGGGTTGATGCTGACGGGCCGTTTTGTCGATCTCGGCAAGATGGCGCGCGGTGATGTGGGAAGCTATCTCAAGAAACTCGTCACCCGTTCGGGCGAGCCGATCATCCGAAACGCCATGAAGCAGGCCATGCGCATCATGGGTAAGCAGTTCGTGCTGGGCCGCACCATTGACGAAGCACTTTCCATCGCTGCCCCGCTTGAGAAGGAAGGCTACCGCTTTTCCTATGACATGCTGGGCGAAGCCACCTTCACCATGGAAGATGCCGAGCGTTATCTCGCCTCCTACCGAAACGCCCTGAAGACGGTGGGCGCGAAGACCAAGGGCGATGACATCTTCGCCCGCGCTTCGATCT